>JAFGBX010000081.1 GCA_016932935.1 Promethearchaeota archaeon
CGGAACCGCGCCGCGACGCGCGGGGCCAGGCTGCGGCCGACCGTCGTGCCCCCGACGAGGATCGTCGCGGGCTTGACCCGGGAGATGAAGTCCTCGAAGGCAGCAGCGTACGGCTCGATGCGAAAGTGCTTTAATGCTGGCTTATCGTACGTGTAGACATTGTCGGGGCCGTAGGCCAGCATCGCGTCGGCGGCGCGGGCGATGTCGTGTCCGATGAACAGGCAGACCACGGGGTGGTTCGGCTGGGTTTTCGCGGCGAGCTCCCTTGCCTTGCCGAGGAGCTCGAGCGTCACCGGGTGGACGGTGCCCTCGAAATGCTCGACGTAGACGGCGATGCCCCGCCACTCGTCTTTGTTGATCTCGACGATCACGTCCTCGATGTACTCGAAGATGTCGGGATGCTTCTTGACGCACGCCTTGCACATCTTGCACGCGGCGGTGATGCTGAGGTACTGGTTCGCATATTCGAGCGCGTCGAACGGGCATTCGGCCACGAGCGCGGCGGGATCGACGACCTTCTCCTGGTGGATGATGAGCTTTCCCGTGGCCGTTCACCTATATGAACTTTCTTTCCTTGAGCATCGCGTGTAGCCGGCTTGCTAGCTCTCCTGGATCGCCGCGCCAGGTCTCCCGCGAGGTGTTCGACGAGGGGGGGAAGACCCGCTGCACCTTGGTCGGCGAGCCTTTGAGCCCGTAGTGGAGGGATTCCTTGTCCTCGAAGTCGTTCAGCGTGATTCTGTCGACTGGGCGGCCCTTGGTCTCGAGCTTTCGCTTGTACGAAGGGAGCCTGGGCTGGTGGATGTCCTTCTCGACAGTGATCAGGCAGGGGAACGCGACCTCGACGACCTGGACGACGTCCGGCAGGTCTGCCTCGACGACGATGGATCCCTCTCCGAGTTCCCGCACGTACCTCACGTTCGTCTGGTGGGGGATGCCCAGGAACTCGGCGATCTCCGAACCGACTTGAGCGGTGTCTCCGTCCGTCGTCTGCTTGCCGCAGATGACGAGGTCGAACGGGTATTTCTTGATGCCTTGCGACAGCGTGTACGAGGTCGCCAGTACGTCCGAACCGGCGAACCTCCGGTCGGAGAGAAGGGTGCCCGCGTCCGCGCCCATCATGAACGCCTCGCGGATGACGTCCTCGGCCTGGGGCGGCCCCATGCTGACCACACGGATCGTGCCGCCACCGAGGCGCTCCTTGATGCGGAGGGCGGTCTCGATGGCGAAGAGGTCGAACGGGTTCATCTTCGAGTCGACGTTGTCGCGAATGAGCGACCCGTTCTCGTCCACCTCGACCTCGCTCGTGCCGGGGACTTGCTTGATACAGACACACATGTCGAGCGTGACGGCCATGGCTCCATCACCGCGCCTTATGTGTGACGAAATGAGCGAGCACCTAAAAACGCACCAAGGTGCCACAGACCGACGCTGGGTGGAGCATGATAATAGTTGAGATAGAGGTGGGCACTCATGTCATGACCTTCATGAGCCACGTCCGGAAGCTGGTCATCGCCCGTTCGAGCATCGTGTTGTCTCCAAGCATTAAGGCGCCCATTATCTTTGTTTTATTAATCTTGACCTCGTCGCCTTTGTAGGTGATGATGCCATCCTTGTCTGGATTAGCTAAATACTCGTAGAAGTCCTCGATGAAGTCTACGACCCCGAGCTTGTCGGCAAAATCATAGGCCAGCATCTTCTGCTCTGTCGTGATGACGGTCTTGAACCGCTCCATAATCCCCTCGAATTCGATCGCTTTTTTCTGCTCGGGAGCGAGTTCCTTTTCGGCCTGACCGATGTCGAAGCCAAGATCGATCTTTGCGGCTTCATGTCCCGCGCCAGCAGGTTCCTGGGCGGGTGCCGCCGCCGGGAGCCCGAACAACGCGTCCGCGCTCGGGGCGGCGGTTGGGAGACCTGACGGCTGCTGCGGCCGCGCCGCTGGCTGGGCGAGCGGGCTGGCAAAGGCAAGGCCGGGCATCTCCCCGGGAGGAGCCGCCGCGGGGGGTCGGGCCGCCGCCTTGGCAGGCTTCTGCACAGACGGAGTGAAGGTGGGGAACGCGGACGGGGGCGTGATGCCCGCCGGGGGCGCGGCCGGCTTGCGCACGGCGAGCGGGCTCGCGAGAGACAGAGGCGGCGCGGCCGCCGGGGGAGGCGGCTTCTGGAGCGGGGCTGCCGCCGCCACGGGCTGCCCCATCATGTGTGCCATGAACCGCTGCTCGAGCGGGTGCATCGCCGGCGACGCGGCGGCCGAGGGCGGGGCCGCGGCTGGCGCCACCATAACTGGCTTCATCACCGGGTGCACCGCTGCCGGGTAGGGGGTTTGGACGGTTGCCGGCGGGCCCGGCGGTGACGGGAGCGCACCTCCGGGGCGCAATTTCTTCCCGCACGTTGCGCAATACGACCCGCTCACGCTCACGGGCTGGTAACACGTGCAGTAGTCTTGCGAGTCCGGGGGTGGAGGCGGGGGCGTTTTCCAAGCCATTTCGGTCAATTCCCACTTGATTCGGGCGGTTCTCGTGGAGCCCACGGGACTTCGACGACACCCGATTTCTTGAGTGATCTTCCCCCCGAAAAATTTAAAGATTTAACTCTCGGCACGAGCCGAGAGCGGGAGCGAGGCGCCATCGAGCAGTTGTGATGTGCCGCCAGTCCCTCCGCGGCCGCCGTCGCGGTCGCGTTGCCCTGGAACCACTCGAGATCCGCGAGGTGGGCACGTCAAGTGTCCAGGCAGGGACGCCACAGTGGGAGAGGGGGCGCGTCGTTGATGGTTCAAGGGAGAGTGCTGCCATGGAGGCATCTCACCGGTCGAGGAGTTCATTTACACCCACGGTAAGATATCCGTGAGCTGAGCAGAATGGATCAAGAGAATCGAGTCAAGAAGCGGAGCAGCCAGATATTTTCGGTCATCAAGCAGACCCCGTTCTACTTCTTTCCCGTGGGCATCATCCAAGCCACGGGATACTCGGAAAAGGAGCTGAACACGAAGCCGCTGGTCGGCGTCGCAAACTCGTACAGCGAGATCAACCCCGGTCATATGCACCTCAACTGGCTCGCCGAGGCCGTGAAGTTGGGGGTCATTGAAGCCGGCGGAATTCCCTTCATCTTCAACACGGTCGCGCCATGTGATGGCTTCGCGAATGGCCACGAAGGAATGAAGTTCATCCTGCCACAGCGCGAGATCATTGCAGACAGTGTCGAAGCGATGGTAGAGGCGCACCGGCTCGATGCCCTCGTCACGATCTCCTCGTGCGACAAGATCAACCCGGCGATGCTCATGGCCGCTGCCCGGCTCGACATCCCCACGGTCTGCGTACCGGGCGGGCCAGGCATGTTCGAGATGGAGCTCGGCCCCCAGCCCTCCTACAAGGGCATCGAGAACAGGTTCTACGACGACTGGCAGGACAAGCTCAACTGCATCTCGTGCGCCACGTACGGCGCGTGCTCGTTGCTCGGCACCGCGAACACGACCCAATGCCTCATGGAGGCCTTCGGGATGACGCTGCCGAACGCCGCGACCATACCAGCCATGAGCATCGCGAAGCAGCAGATGGCCAAGGAAGCGGGCCGCCGCACCGTCGAGCTGCTCAAGGAGGACCTGAGGCCTTCCAAGATCATGACCAAGGACGCGCTCGAGAACGCGCTCGCCGTCGACGTGGCCATCGGCGGCTCGACGAACTCAGCGATCCACTTGCCCGCCATCGCGCACGAGATCGGCATCGACTTCGACCTCGAGTGGTTCAACGACTTCTCCAAGAAGATCCCTACCTTGTGCAACATCTCCCCGAGCGGCCAGTACTCGGTCGTGGATCTCTACCGCGCGGGCGGCATCCCCGCGGTCATGAGCAGCATCAAGGAATGGCTCCACCTCGACGCCATGACGGTCTCGGGCAAGCCGCTGGGGAAGCTGCTCAAGAAGGCAGCCGTCCGCGATGACAGGGTCATCATGCCCCTCGACAAGCCACTGTTCCCGGAGGGAGGCACGGTCGTCTTGAAGGGCAACCTCGCGCCGCGCGGGGCGGTGTGCAAGCAGTCGGGCATCGTGCACGAGAACATGCGCGTGTTCAGCGGCCCGGCAGTGGTGTTCGATTCCGAGGGCGACGCGATCACGGCTGCGGCGGGCGGCGCCGTCCCGGACGGATCGGTCATCGTCGTCCGGTACCAAGGCCCGAAGGGCGCCCCCGGCATGCCGGAGCTGCTCGCCCTCACGGCGACGCTCATGACGAGGAAGGACCTCAACAACATCGCCCTCATCACCGACGCGCGGTTCTCCGGCGCCAGCGTCGGCCCCGTGATAGGCCACGTCGCGCCCGAGGCGTTCGCCGGGGGCCCCCTGGCCGCCCTCGAGGACGGCGACACGATCAAGATCGACGTGCCTGGCCGCAGGCTCGACGTCGACCTGGCCGACGACGTGATCCGGGCCCGCATGAAGGAGTGGAGGCCGCCGAGCGCCGAGGTGACCAGCAAGCTCCTCCAGAAATACCGGGCACTCGTCACGTCTGCCGACCGCGGCTGCGTCCACGAGGTACCGGGCCGTCCCTGACTTGCACGCGACACGATGGGGAAGGCGGGCCCCGGGAGCCGGCGATCGTCGGAGTGGCTTCACGTCCTGGCCATGGGGTACGAGCCCAGTATCTTCAGGAACATGGTGTGGCTGCGGAGCTCGTCCAGGGCCGCCTTGACGCGCCCGTCATCGGCGTGGCCCTCGAAGTCCGTGAAGAAGTTATATTGCCAAATCTCCGGAAGGTGCCTGGCGGGGCGCGACTCGATCTTGGTAAGGTTGATCGAGTGGCGCGAGAACACCTCGAGCGCGTGGAAGAGCGACCCGGGCTCGTGCTTGAGCGTGAAGATGATCGACGTCCGATCCCGGCTGGTCGGCCGCATCTGGATCCTCCCGATGATGATGAACCGTGTCTGGTTGTTCGGGTTGTCCTCGATGGCATGGGCGATGACCTCCATGCCGTTGTACTTCGCGGCGAGCTCGCTGCCGATGGCCGCGCACGACTTGCCGGTCTCCTTTGCTTGCCGCACGGCAGACGACGTGGAGAACGTCTCTTTCACCTTGGCGTCCGGGAAGTGCTCCCTCAGGAACTTCTGGGTCTGCGCGATGGCTTGCGGGTGCGAGAAGATCACCTCGACGTCCTTCTCCTTGGCGCCGGGGTTCACGACGAGGTTCTGGTGCACCTTGACCTCGATCTCGCCGCAGATCTTGATGGTGGGCGAGTCGAGCAGCAGGTCGATGGTCTCCGTCACGGTACCTTGCGTCGAGTTCTCCACTGGCGTGACGCCGTAGTCGATGGTTCCAGCTTCGAGCGCGCGGAACAGCTGCCAGTTGCTGTCGTAGGGGACGAAGGCGTTCCCCGCCTCCGAGAAGAAGTCCCTGGCGGCGATCTCGCAGAACGTGCCCTCGGGGCCGAGGTAGCCCACCTTCTCCTCCAGGTTCTCCAGGTGGCGGCACGCCCCCATGATCTCCTTGTAGACCTTCTCGAGATCCGCGGGGTGGAGTAGCTTGACCTCGCGCTCCGACAGCGCCTTCAGTATCTGCTGCTCCCGCCCCCAGTCGCGGACGGGAAGGCCCTTCGACTTCTTGTACTCGCCGATCTCCTTCGCGATCGCCGCCCGCTTCTCCAGCAGCTGGACGAGTTCCTCATCGATCGAGCTGATCCTCTTCCGCAGCGCGGGCAGCTTGTCGTCATCGCTCATTCCATGGCACCGGGTCGCTCTTCGCTTTGGTTATATTTAAATAGCGGTCGTTTCAAGATAAGCATTCCGGAAAGGTGTATATAGCGGTGGCAGCAAGGTGAGTCTGGAGCATTGATCGATGAAGGTGGTACGAATCCATGAGCGATACAATCCAAGTTGAAAACGCAAGCGACGACTCGAAAGGTTCGCTGAAAACCGTGTTCCGCATCGAAAAACAGCGGTTTAACTGGATCGACCAGGGGCGCGGGCTCGTGATGTTCTTGCTCGTGCTCACGGAGTCGATGCCGGACATCTGGCGGAAGCCTAGCGATCCGAACTTCTGGACGGACAACCCCATCATCAAGGGGCTCGCAGGCTTTTGCTTCGACCATCCGCCCGAGACGGCGCCGTACATGAACCTCTACGACATCGGCGTCCCGGCCTTCTTCTTCATCATCGGGTTGTTGATGGCCGTCTCGTTCAAGAGCAGGATGCAGAAGAAGGGAACCGGGAACGCCTTGCTCAACTCGTTCCTCCGGTGGGGCTTGATATTCGTCCTCGGATTGCTCATCATCTTGTTCACGTGGAGCGAGGGCATCGGAGCGTACAAGGATGTCGTGGAGGACAGCCCGGATCTGTTGCAAGTCTACATATTCGTCGTGTCGTGGGACGTTATCTTCGCCATAGGTTGCGTCGGCTTGATCGCGATCCCGTTCATGTTCTTGCCGAACAAGGCGCGGCTCATCGTCGCTTACCTTATGATGGCGTTCTACCAGGTCATGGTCTTCGTCCCGGAGACGTACTGGCGGTGGTACGCGCTCGCAAGCGTGCACGGTGGCGTGCTGGGGGGCGTGTTCGTGCTGACCCCGATCTTGTTGGTCGGGAGTTGCGTCGGGGAGTACTTCATCATGGACAAGGAGGCGTCAACTGGGAAGAAATACAAGATGATGGCGCTACTCGCCGCGATCAACCTCTCGATCGGCATCGGGCTGTGGCTCATCCCTGGCGGCTTTCCAAACAAGCGCCAGTCGACCATGGGCTATGCGACGATCTCCATGGCGGCCATCATCGCCGGGCTGTTCGTCTTCATTTTCTTGAACTTGAAGAAGGACAGGCACACGGTGATCTTGGAGGCGTATGGGATGAACCCGTTCCTGGTATATGCCATCGCAGCCATCCCCACGGTGCTGATCGGTGAATTGATCTCGTTTGGAGATTGGCAGGAGGAGTTTATGTTCCAATTGATCCTTTGGATAGCTGTTCTTGCCGTAGTCACGCTGATCGTGATATTACTCTACCGGAAGGGGAAGGCAATCTCCACGACCAAGATCGTCCTCGGGCTCCTGGTGATACTGCTCCCGCTGGGTGTCTTGTTGAAGCTGTTGGAAGTCATATGAACGGGAGACGGCATTCCTCGCGCTACTCCTTTCTTTTCCTTGTAATCGCGTGAGAAATGGAAGAAATTGGGTTCATTTCAACTGGGATGCGATGAATTGCTCGACGCCTTCCCGGCTATTCGACGCCATGGGGCCGAAGCTGGTCACCTTGAGCGCCCCGACCGCGTTGGCGAAGCGGGCCGCCTCCTCCAGGGGGGCATTTACCAGGTACTCGACCACGAAGGCACCGCCGAAGCTGTCACCCGCGCCGGTCGGGTCGACCTCCTTGACTTTGAAGCCGGGCACCTTGATCGCCTCCTTCCTGGTGTAGACCGTGCAGCCGTCCTTGGCTTCCTTGAGCACGACGATCTCAGGCCCCGCCTTGAGCAGGCTCTCGCACGCGGACTTTGCATCCTTGTCTCCCGTGAGCAGCATCGCCTCCTCGCCGCTCGGGAGCAGGATCGTGGTCTTCTTGATGACCGGCTGTACCATCTCTCGGATCTGGTCGAGCGGCATCATCTCGGCGCGGAGGTTGGGGTCGAAGCTCACGATGCCGCCGTTCTTGACCGTGAGGTCGATCGCCTTGAGGACGGCGGCCTTCGACGTCGGGGAGATGGACATGGCCGAGCCCATGACGTGGAAGTCCTTGACCCCCTCGAAGTAGGCGTCCTTGACGTGCGCCTCGGTGAGCTGCCCCGCCGCGCCCGCCGCGAAGATGAACTTCCGGGACCCGTCCTTGTTGTACTGGACGAAGGCGATGCCGGTCGTTGAACCGCTGATCGTTGAGACCGCCGAGCAGTCGACGCCATCCGCTTTCATCTTGTCGATCACGACCTGGCCAAAGTCGTCGTTGCCGACCGTGCCGATGAAACCGGTCGTGATTTTTAACGCCTCGGCCATGCGGGCGGCCGAGTCGATGAAGATGCACGGGGCACCGCTGGGGTAGGGGCCCTTGTAGACGCCGCCGACTTGCAAGTGGGGCACGCCGACCTCGGCGCGCATGATCTCGACGAGCATTTCCCCCGCACAGATGATGTCGGGACACATTGCAGGTTCCTCCTAAACGATGGAAAAAGAAATCTGTTGGAGCGGCAGGTCATTCCTTCCCCGAGACCTTGACGAGGATCTTGATGTTGTCCTTGGCCTGCTTGTCCAGCATCTCGAAGCCCTTAGCACCATCATCGAGATCAACGACGTTCGTGATCATCGCGTCGACGTTGACCTTGTTCTTGTAGATCGCATCCACCGTGTCGGTGATGTCGCGCCACGTGTACATCAATGATCCGAGGATGTTGAACTCCCTGTCTTGCACCCAGGCCGCGTTGAAGTGGTTGACCTCGTCACCGAACACGCCGAGCACCATGATCGTGCCGCCCTTGCGCGTGATCTTGATGCTCTCGTTCATCGAGCCCTCGACGCCAACGCACTCGAACACGATGTCGACGCCCTCCTCGCCCATGATCTGCGGGTTCTTCGCCAGGTACTCGGCGACCCCCTTCTCCTTGGACAGGTCGACGACGTGCGTCGCGCCGAGCTTCTTCGCGACCTCGAGGCGGCTGGGGAGGAAGTCGGCGGACATCAGGACGTTGGCACCGGCGAGCTTGGCGAACTGGAGGCAGCTCAAGCCGATGGTCCCCGCGCCGAGCACGACCACGTGATCGCCCACCTTGATGCCCGAGCGCCGGACGGCGTGGAGGCCGACGGCGAGCGGCTCGGTCATGGCAGCCTTCTTGAGGCTCATATCCTTCGGTATCTTGACGACCTTGTTCGCGGGGGCCACGAACTTGTCGGCCATCATGCCCTTGGTGCGCTCGGTCATCTGGCAGCCCATGACCTTCAGGTTCAAGCAGATGTTGTAGAGCCCCTTCCGGCAATTGTAACACGTGCCGCAGTTGAGGTTCGGCTCGAAGGTCACCCTGTCGCCGACCTTCAAGCCCGTCTTCTCGGCACCCTTGCCGAGCTTCAAGACGATCCCCGAGCCCTCGTGGCCGGGATAAGCGGGCGTGGGCACGAACGGGTGCTTTCCTTTGTATGCATGCACGTCTGACCCGCAAATGCCACAATACGCGATCTCCACTTGTACCTCGTTTTCCGCGGGCTCTATCTCGGGGATCTTCCCGATGACTACCTTATATGGTTCCGGAACCTGTAACTGGCGCATTATACCGCCCTTGGCGGTGCCGGCCAGCGCTCCAGCGGGAATGCTTTTCTTGCCCATGGTGGATGTCTACCTCGGTGAATCGAGTCAAGTCACGTGAATCAGATCCGGCCTTTATGCATGATCAACTAGTAGAAGACGTTTTTCGTCTCGATCAAGGGGACTTCGATAGTCACGTACGTTCATATATCATTATAGATATTATAAGATTATGGCCTCAAAAACCACCGTAGCGATCGACGATACCACAAGGAAACGTATCAAGAAGCTAGCCGCGTGGCTCGATATCACGCAAGGTGACGTCATTAACAATGCAATAGATGCGTACGAGAAGATCGTCCTCCAGGCTCCCCTGGATGAGGTTCAGAAGGACTTATCGGAGTCATTGGATGCGAAGATCAAGAGGATCTTCGAGCAAGCCACGGAACGCGTGTGGAAGGCGGATCCGGAGGCGAGGGAAGTGCAGCAGCGGTTGATGGCGGGGCCGGATACCATCGACGACTATATCATCAAGGAATGGCGCTCGGGGCTGAACGAATGAGTAAAAGGGAGGAGGGAGTCGTCCGAGTCGCGATCGATTCGAACGCGTATCGCAACGTAGGTTTCATCAATTATTTGAAGGAGGTCAAACAGGACGTGCGCGTTTTCATTCCGTCAATCGTCTTCCTCGAGATCGGATACTTCTTCTTGAGTAAAGGCCTGTCGTGGGCTGGTTACACCAAGGAGATCGAGAAACTCGGGGGTGTCGTCGCGGGATGGGCCACGATCGACAACCGACGCGTGATAGAACGCTCGATCGCCCAGAGGGCGTCAATGCCGTTCGCTGCTCACTTCCGCGACTTCGTAATCGGCGTGCAGTGCGAGGCACTCCAACTCGATCTGATCACTTACAACAAGCGTCATTTCGGGTGGTGCGAGGGGATAGAAGTGATCACGCCCGAGGAGTTTGCCGCTTCCATGGTTAAAACCCGAACGTAGACGTTGTTTTCATACGACCGGCTGGAGGTCAACTCGTTTTTGGTTGAACTGGCAAGAGAACCAGTTCGTGCTGCATCACGGGCATAACATCCAAGCAGTTCGCCCAGAAAGATTATCAACGATGGTAGAATCTATATCTCATTGAAGCGAAGGAGCTCCGATAGAACTTGCTGGACATAAGAAATATCTCGGTTTCTGTCGGCGAGGGCAAGGAACGCAAGCCGGTGCTGAAGGACCTGTCGCTACACGTGGAGGACGGCGAGGTCCACGTGATCTTCGGCCCGAACGGCAGTGGGAAGACGACCCTCGTGCAGACGATGCTCGGTTACCCGGGGTACACGATCGACTCTGGCAAGATCGAGATCGACGGGGCGGACATCACACAGCTCCCCATCAACGAACGCGTGGCACGCGGGCTGGGTGTCGTGTTCCAGCATCCACCTGCGGTGCGTGGCATCAAGCTCAACGACATGGCGAACCTCGTCTTGAAAAAGAAGAATACCGACGACGTGCTCCCGGAGACCGCGGATTGGGCGAAGCGGCTAAACATGGAGGCGTTCTTGAAGCGGGACGTGAACTATGGCTTCTCGGGCGGGGAGAAGAAGCGCGCTGAGGTCATGCAGATCATCTTGCAGAACCCGAGCTTCCTCTTGCTCGACGAGCCGGACAGCGGCGTCGACGTGGAGAACGTCGAGATCATCGGGCGATTGCTCAACAAGTTCTTACAGCGCGACCTCAAGCCCCAGGCCCGCAAGAAGGCCGCGGTGATAATTACACACCTCGGATACCTGCTCAACTTCGTCAAGACCGACCGCGCCCACGTTCTCTGCGACGGCCAGTTCCTGTGCTCGGGCGACCCGAAGGAGATCTATGCGAACATCCTAAAGAACGGCTTCGACAAGTGCCAGAACTCGTGCTTGTATTCGGTACGGGAGGAGGCCGGCTGCGTGGTTCCGGACGGAACGGGGCGTGAATGAGGATGGCCATGCAAGACCTCGACCCGAGCGAGTTCAAGACCCAGGCGCCGGACGCGCACGGGCAAGTGAGCACGCTAAAGGAGCTCGGCGATGAGATGAAGGCGAAGCTCGCTCGCCTCGGTCTCATGATAGCGGAGGAGGCCGGCGCCGGCACCTACCTGCAGCGAGACCAGACGACGAGCTTGTGCAGCACGCGCTCCAAGGGCGTAGAGGTGCTCCCCATCAGGCAGGCCCTGCAGCGGTATGACTGGCTGAAGGACTACAGCTGGGTGGCCGTGAAGGCCGACACGGACAAGTTCACGAGGGACGCTGCCAGCGCCCCGCCGGATGTCGTCCAGGGCTACTTCGTCCGCGGGCTCAAGGGCCAGGTGGAGAGGGCCCCCGTCCAGACTTGCCTCTACGTCGAGTCCAGGAGCACCAAGCAAGTCGTGCACAACATCGTCATCGCCGAGGAGGGCAGCGAGATCAACATCATCACGGGTTGCCTCGCCCACGGCGGCATCGGCCGGGCCATGCACGAGGGGATCAGCGAGTTCTACGTCAAGAAGGGGGCCAAGGTCACGTTCACCATGATCCACGAGTGGCAGGAGCAGATGGAGGTTCGCCCCCGAACAGCCATCGTCCTTGACGAGGGCGCCGCGTTCATAAACAACTACATCGCCTTGAAGCCGGTGGGCTCCATCCAGTCGAACCCCATCGCGTACCTGAACGGCGACAACAGCAGGGTCATGTTCCAGACCATACTGTACGGCAAGGGGAGCAGCCGGATGGACCTGGGATCTAGGGCCGTGCTAAAGGGCAGGAACACGAGCGCCGAGATGGTCTCCCGGATCATCACGAGGGACAAGGCCGACGTCGTCGCGCGGGGGCTCATCGTGGGCGACGCGCCCGGCGCCAAGGGCCACCTCGAGTGCCGGGGCTTGCTCCTCTCGGACACGTCGCGCATCGACTCGATCCCCGAGCTCGACGCGAAGAACCCCGACGTGAACATCACACACGAGGCGGCCGTCGGCAAGATCTCCCCGGACGAGATCAACTACCTCATGGCCCGCGGGGCGACCGAGGACGAGGCGACGTCCATGATCATCAACGGCTTCCTCTCGTTCGACTTGTCGGAACTGCCGCCCGAGATAGCCAAGGAAACGAAGAAGCTCGTCGACCAGACCATGAAAGGGCTCTGAACAACCCTTCCTTTTACACTACCTTCAATATAGCGATGCGAGCAGCCACTTGATCGCCCCGATTTTAGCAGGGTCGTCCCGGATGTTCCCGCCCCAGTTATAGAGGGCCATCACGTCGAGCGTGCCCATGGAGAGCAACTGGCTGTAAGCATCCGCGGGCGGGGCCTCCATTAATGCCCACCGCTTGCCCGAAACCGCGGCGGCGAAGGCTTCCCGGTCGTAGCCATACAAGCTGAAACCGGGGACGCTGTACGCGTTGAACGCCGCCTCGAGGGGCGCGTGCTGGTGGTACGCGCCCGAAATGCTCTCCGCGCCCCAGATGTGCGTGAACAGCTTGTCGGTCGGTATCCCCTTGTCCGCGAGCGTCTTGACCTCGAACTCGGCGAAGTCGTGCACCACGTCGTATCGCTCTGCCTCGATGTCCAGCGGTGGGTTCGTGGCGTTGAAGCCCCGCTTGGCCAGCGCGTTGTACCCGAGGTGTTGCCGGTACGCCTCCGGCACCCAGTCAACGTCCTCGTAGCTGTCGATGCCCGTCTCCCAACCGGGATCGATCCCGATGAAGAGGTCGGAGCGGCCGATGGCGGCCAGGTGTTCGAGCCACGGTACGAGCCGGTCGACGATGACCTGGCACTTGCTGGATATCTCGGCCCGCACCTCGCTGCTCTCGAAGCAAAGGCGCGGAGCCAGCTCGATCGGGCTGCCCCAGTTGAGGAAGCCCTTCTTCGTCGGCTCGTCCCAGTCGCTCCACTCGACGTTGTCCACGTTGGCTGGGTCGTATCCGGGCAACGACGCGTTCCACCAGTTCCACAAGTCTGAGCGGCTCTCGTAGAAGTGCTCCGAGTCGAGGTGCAAGAGGAGGGCGACGTCGTGCGCCTCGGCGGCGCTCGTGAACAGGTCCACCTGCTGCTCGATGTGCGCGTCGCTCCAATCGAGCGTGCGGATGACCGCCGCGATCCCCAGCCGCGTGACGCCCGAGCCCCTGCCGAGGGTGGAGACCATCTCGCCGATCCACTCGGTTCCGGTCTCCGTGCCGGGGTTGAACGGGTGGATGACGAGATAACGTGGGTATTGAAAGCCCAGTTCGAAGCCCGGCGTAAACCGAACAGCTCCGATGGCAGCATTGATGCACGCGAACAACGAAAAAACGAGAACCGCCAGTTTTCTTGAAGCAAATGAACGAGGTCTCATTTTCTCCGTCCTATTCCCGAGGCATACTCGTGCCAGGATATATGTGTTCGTCACCCGCCCTTTGCTGGTCAATGCAAGATCAATTCTCGAGCATCGCAAGCATCGTCGTCGCGACGATCTCAACGATGATCCCGATACCCACGAGGCTGAGCAACGCTTCACCGCTCAGGACGATCTCCAGCACCACGAAGATGATCAACAGCCACGCGTTGAGCGGGATCTGGGCCTTCCGGACGTGTATTAGACCGACCATGATGAATATCAAGACTGTAACCACGATGACGACGATGGGGCCGATGAAATCCCGCGCGTCGACGTGTTGTTGACCAGCAATCTCGATGATGGTAATCACGGCGCCGACACCAGCGAGCACCGAGCCAATGATGAGCAGAACCTTGATGCTATCTTGCGTCACTCTCATAAAAGCCGTAACGATGATCCTCCTAAAAAACGAGCGCCAGAAGGGGCAGCCAGATCAGGGACGGGGATGGATCTCGTCGAACAGCTCGTTCACCTGGAAGCACCCGCGGTTGGATCCGTTGCCCGTGCTAGACCAGCAGCGTGCTTGGGGGGACTCGGAGAACTTCACGCAGCCCCAGCACATGAGCTTCCTAACGGATAACCTCTTACCCTCGTTCTTCGCCCGTGCTTCCTCGCACAGCGCGAGGGCGACGTCGTCGGGGATCCCTGGCTCGTCCATCCCTCGATCAACCACGGCAACCGGCGGGCACGCCCCTGCGAGTGTAGATCGACGGGTGCGCGACGAACAACGGGCACTGGGGCGGGCACGTGCTCATGTCCCCCTCCCAGCACGGGATCTTGCTGCTGGACGAGAACCGGGGGCAGCCCCAGCACGGAAGGCTGGAGGAAGCGAGCTTTTGGATCGCCTTCTGGAAGCGGGCCTCTTCAAACGAGCTTCGGGTCGTGATGCTGCTCATGAAGGAACATCCGTTCGACGAGACCTTGAAGGATGCGGAGGCCGTCGGTTAGCAATGATCGCACGGGCTCCCACAAAGGAACGGAGGATGATAATAGGAGGGGCTCGTGATTACGCATTTGATCGTACTAGCATCACTCTGATCGCGCGATGGAATCGGGCAAGCTTGGCCAGAACCCTTGCAAGGACGAAGTTAATACAGAAATATCTGAGATCGAAGAGGAGCCAACGATCATGACCGCTGACGCGACGCCGGCGACGCGAGACAGGCGCCAGCCGTTCTTGCTAGCCCGATTGTTCCCGTTCATGCGGGCACACCTTGGAAAATACGCCGGCTTGTTCGTCTTGTCGATCATAACCGCGCTCATCGGCTTGCTACCCCCGCTCTTCATGCAGATCGCGATCGACACCTTCGCCACGGCCAAAGATTTGGCGGGCATCCAGACCATCATCTTGCTCATGATCATGTATGGCGTCTTGGGCGGACTGATCGGCTTTGCCAGCACGTATCTCCGTGAATACCTGGGGCAGAAGGTCGTCATGGACATGCGTGTGAAGCTGTACTCCCACGTGAACGAGCTATCGTTCTCATACTTCGACAACGTCCGCACGGGAGAGGTCATGGCGAGGGTGATGCAGGACGTCGCGCAGCTCCAGATGTATATGACCATGGGCGTCATCAGCCTCACCTCGAACCTGGTCACGCTCGCGGGGGTGGTGGCTATCCTCTTCTCGTGGAACCCCATCATCGGCTCGATCTTCTTGATAGACATTCCGTTCATCCTGGTCGGGATGCGATCCTTCTCGAGGCGGGTCGCGCCTGCGAATGCTCGCATCCGGAAGGCGAACGGGGTCATTTCCGCGTCGATCCAGGACTGCTTGAACGGCATCCGGGAGGTCAAGCTGTACGGCAGGGAGGAGTTCATGCTCGGCGTGTTCGACAAGTGGAACGACGAGTACTTCAACGCCGTTATCGATTCGAACAAGCAGCACGCCTTGTGGATGCCGTACGTCCCGTTCATCGTCTCGGCGAGCTCGGCGATCGTGATGCTGGTCGGCGGCTTGCTCGTCGTGTCCTCCGATTACACGCCAGGGCTGCTCATCGCGACCATCGCGTACTTTACCCAGCTCGCCGCCCCGCTCCGCATGGTCACGCGTTTCCTGGGGCTACATGCCACCGCCAAGGCCGCCGGCGCTCGCATCTTCGATATCCTGGACCTGCAGCCGGCCATCAGCGACACCCCCGGCGCGGTTTGGCTTGATGAAGTGAGGGGACACGTGAAATATCACGGCGTGTCGTTCCACTACCACGAAGGGCACGACATCTTGAAGGACATCACCCTCGACATTCCCGCCGGGAGGGTGATCGCGTTCGTCGGGCCGTCGGGCGTCGGGAAAACCACGCTACTCCACCTGCTCCCCCGCTTCTACGACGTATCGAGCGGGGAGGTGACCATCGACGGCCGGAGCATCAAGTCGGTGACCCTCGAGTCGTTGCGTATGAACGTCGGGATCGTTATGCAAGACACGTTCTTGTTCGACGGGTCATTCGCCGACAACATCGCCTTCGGGAAGCCGTATGCGGCCAAAGAAGAGATCGTTCGTGCTGCAAGCGTGGCACGTTTGAACAAGTTCATCGAATCGTTGCCGCAAAAGTACAACACTATGATCGGCGAGCGTGGCGTGTTCTTGTCCGGTGGCCAGGCGCAGCGCCTGGCACTCGCTAGGGTCATCATCACCGACCCTAAGATCTTGATCCTCGACGAGCCGACAGCCAACGTCGACGCCGTCACCGACAAGGAGATAATGGATGCTGTGCGGGAAACGATGAGGGGCAGGACCACGCTCGTCATCGCGCACCGGCTCTGGACGATCCAGCATGCCGACATGATCGTGCTCCTCAAGGACGGGCGCATTGAGGCAAAGGGCACGCACCAGGAGCTGCTCGGCACGTCCGCATTCTACCGGGAGTTCTTCGCCTCGCAGATCCAGGCCGAGGATGGAGGCCAGAACAAGAACCACGATGAAACCGCTCGCTCGGAGGGGGCTGGACGGTAATGCACGGCATGGGCGGCGGGCACGGCGGCCACGGCGGGCACGGCATGGGCGGCGGCGGGGGCATGGGGTTCCGCCGGCGCTTGCAAGAGGACCGGAAGACCGCCAAGATCAGCGAGATCAAGCGGAAGGACCTCAAGTTCATCGTGCCGCACGTGATGCGGCAGAAGTGGCGCGTCCTCCTCGCCATCACCCTCACCCTCTCCATATCCGCTACGTCGATCGTCGCGCCGTGGTTGTCGAAACTACTCGTCGATGATTACATCGTCCGGGCGGATTTAATGGGCATCGTGCTCGTCTCGATGTTGATGCTCGGGATGCACGCCACGAACTGGTCGCTCCACTATATACAGAGCCGGAACACCGTCGGGCTGGCGCAGCGCGTGATCAAGGACGTCAGGCGGGACGTGTACAAGAAGATCCTCGCCTTGTCGCTCCGGTTCAACACGGAACGCAAGAAAGGCGAGTTATTGTCGCTCGTGACCAACAACGTCGCCGTCCTGTCCGACGCCTTCTCGTCCGGCATCGTCAACGTGTTCACGGACATCGTGACGCTCGTGGGGGTGCTCGTCGCCATGTCCATGCTTGACGTGGAGCTCACCGCGATATCCCTGGTCATCGCGCCCTTGATCCTCCTTACGGTGCTGGCGCTCCGGGGGCGGATCCGGGCGGCGTTCATCGAGGTGCGCCGCAAGATCGCCATGCTCACGGCGCGGGTGGAGGAGAACATCGCCGGCATCCGCGTGGTCAAAGCGATGCGGGTCGAGGGGAGGAAGAACCAGGACTTCATGGATATGAGTATGGTCAACTTCCGGACGAGTATGAAGGCGACGCTGCTCTTTGCCGCCATGTTCGCGCTCGTTTCCATCAACAGCTTCCTGGTCTTCGCGCTCATCATCGGCTTTGGTGGAACCAGGTACATCGAGGGGAGCGTCACGCTTGGTGACCTCGTCGCGTTCTTCCAGTACATCATCATGTTCTTGCGGCCGATCCAGGACCTCGTGTCCACGTACAACACGTTCCAGGAAGCCGCGGCGGCGCTGCTCCACATCGCCGAGTACATGCGGTACCCGATCGACGTGCCCGAGCCGGCCCCCGCTGAGCGGGTTTCGCTGCCGACGCCCGTGCGGGGCAGGATCGAGCTCAATGACGTCACGTTCCGCTACGGGAGCGAGCCGCTGTTCGAGGGATTGAACCTGGCCATCGAGCCGGGGGAGAAGCTGGGCGTCGTGGGTGAGACGGGCGCGGGCAAGACCACGCTCATCAACCTTATCACGCGGCTCTACGACGTGATCGGTGGGTCGGTCTCCATCGACGGGGTAGACGTCCGCAAGCTGCCGAGCCAGGAATTCAGGCGGCAGTTCGCCGTGGTCTCGCAAAACGTCGTGATATTCTCGGACAGCGCGAAGAACAACATCCGCTTCGGCCGCCCCGGCGCGTCGGACGAGGAAGTTGTTGAAGCTGCGAGACTGGCCAACGCGCACGCGTTCATCGAGCAGATGCCGGAGGGCTACAACACGATGCTCAGCGAGCGGGGGTACAACCTGTCGGGCGGCCAGAAACAACTGATCGCTTATGCAAGGCTCCTACTTGCCCGTCCTGCCATTGCCATTCTCGATGAAGCTACATCCAACATCGACAGTTATACGGAAGACTTGATCCAGAAAAACATGGGCGCAGTATTGAAACAATGCACGACGATCGTCATCGCCCACCGCTTCGCGACGTTGCATGCCGTAGATAGGCTGGTTTTGATGGACAAGGGTCGGATCGCCGACACGGGCACGCATCGCGAGTTGTACGGGCGCAACGCGTACTACCGGCAGCTCTACGACACGCAATACGCGCGGATGTGAGGAACGGCATCGCGTCCAATAATGTACACGTCACGAGTATGGAAATCATTACGTCTTTTCTTGATATAAAAAAAAGAGTTATCCTATTCAATTATTTTTCGGGAAAATTTCAAAATAGACTATGATTTTGCATAAAGATTTCTTGAATGGGGTTCAATTGAGTCCAATGCTCGAAAAGTTTTTAAGTGCACGTTTCTCATAGATCATTAGTCATTGTTGGAGTAACAATAACGTCTGGTGATGATGGCGCTCGTATACGGCACAAAGCACAAGATGTCGCGGATGGCGACGTACACGACGGGCATCGTCGTGGGGCTCTTCTCGATCCTCGGCGCCGAGCTGGTCTTGTCAGCCACGTTGGACGTCCCGTTCGACAAGGGGCAGCAGATACTCTTCTTCGCCATGATCTCGTTCTTCTCGCTCGTCCGATCGATACTCTGCTTGAACATCGACCTCTCGAACGGCCCGCGGGTCAAGTGGAGGCTTTTCGCGAGCTTTATCGGCTGGTCCATCTTGTCCTTCGCCGCGGGCTTCTACGCGAGCATCGAGGCGGTCAAGGTGATCGACGAGACCGTGTTCCCGGTCGTCGACACGTTGGCGCGCATCTGGAAGGCCTACATCTTGTTCTTCCTGACGGCCGCCAACTTCGTGAGCGCGACGTTTATGTTCCACAAGATCGTGAACGCGGTGCAGGTGGACACGATAGAGTGGTACAAGCGGGGCTTCGGGGACGAGGGGATCGACCCGCCGCGCGCGAACCTCGCGCCAGTCGCCAAGAAGATCCTGGCCGGGCTCCTCGCCCAGCTCGTGTTCAACTTCGTGATCTACGCCGTTTACGGGACGCCTGAGGCGTTTTTCGGCCAACTACAGGTCTACTTCCAGGAGATACTCGCATACTTCGGGATCACCATTCCAGTGTTCGTATAGGAGGACGGACAATCAAGCATTCAGAAAAGAAACAGGCGCACCACCATGGAAAATGGAAAGAAACCCATCGTGAACATATTCTGCTCGAACAAGGGAGGATCGGGGAAGACCCTCTTCTCGTTCGTTTCGATGCTGCATGCACACGAGAGCGGCGCGCGGGTAGCTGCCATAGACCTGAACTTCGAGAACCCGGACACCGCGACGATCCTGCACGGCCTCATCTCTGACCCGCATGCAAATGAGGCACCCGTCATCAACGAGGGCACCCCGCTCGCCTACCGGGAGGAACGCATCGACGACCGGCTGTACTCGATCCGGCCGCACCCGCTCTACCACGTTTCGTGGCGCATCTTCCCGTTCCTGGACAAGTTCCTGGCCGACAACCAGGAAAAGTACGACGCGGTCGTGGTCGACACGGGGCTGAACCTGCCGAACCTCATGCCCGCGTCGCTCCACGGCGAGAGGTGGCCACGCTCGCGGCCCGTGCCGACGGTGTGGTCGTTCCTCACGTATTCCGCCGGCTTGCGCCCGTGGGAGATGCAAGCCTACGACGAGACCGTCACCATGTTCCGGCAGTTCTTCCACCCCGAGTTCGACGCCCGGAACCTGATCCACGTGTTCAACCCGCAAGCGTTCATCCCGAACTCGCTGCCGGACAACACGAAGTACGCCCTCTACGCCCGGTTCAAGTTCGACGGCGCCGACAACCTGGTCAAGAAGATGCGCAAGAGCGCCAAGCGCGACGCGTACGCGGCGGTGCCGTGGGACGCGTTCAGGGCCGAGATCCTCCTGGAGGCGCGGCGGGAGTTCTTCAAGATCCCCGGCGGCGAGTTCTTCAAGGACGAGATCCCGGCGATCTTCATCAGCACGGCCAACGGGTTCCTCAAGAAGCATGGCATCGTCCCGACCAACATCTTCTTCCACCCGTACGTCTACCACACCGTCCAGATGGTCGTCGACGACCTCATCATCCGCCGGGGCAAGACACTCGACAGCATCAAGGGCATCATGAAGCCCGTCTATGAGAACTTCGTCGAGTTCCTCTCGATCCGGGAGAAGGCGTTCTCGGCGCCGCTCCTCGGCGCCGCCGAGCCTGCGAGCGGGAACGGGCACGCGGCCCTTTCCCAGCCAGTCCTGGCCGCCACCGAGGGGTGACCCACGGCAGGCACGGGCGTACGTCCTAGCAAACAGCACGGAGGATGGGCATGGAAACGAGACTCGCTCCTGGGAGCAAACGGGTCGATGATGGCTTGGCCCGGGGGGACGAGGCTTGCCCGGAATGCGCAAGCCCGTGTTTGATCGAGGACTCGCGGCGCGGGGACCTCGTCTGCACGTGCTGCGGGGCGGTTATCGAAGGCGGGACGTTCGATTTTTCAGAGAGACGGGCGTTCTCCGAGCAGGAAGTCGAAAAAAGGAAGCACAACGGCTCGCCGATAACCGCCTTGACGGACATCTCCTGGACAAACGTCCTGAGGGCGACGAATAAAAACGCCAGTCCAGCCTTGAAGCGGGCGGCACGCTGGAACTCGTGCTTGAGCTGGGAGAAGAAGAGTCTCTTGTTGGCAGTCACGGAGATCAAGCGCGTCTGTTCCGCGCTCGCCGTGCCACGCATCGTCGCGGAAACGGCGGCCACCTACTATCGCAAGATCCAGAGGCTGAACGTGTTCCGGGGTCGCTCCATCCATGGTTTCATAGGGGGTTGCATCTATCTGGCGTGTAGGACGTGCCACGTGCCACGTTCCGTCGACGATATCTACAAGGAGATGCCCGGGACTGCCGACCGGGACATACGCATCGGTTACAGCGTGCTCGTCGCCGAGCTGAAAGTACGGGTTCCCCGGCTTAGCGCCGTTTCGCTGCTCCCAAGGTTTTCCAGCTTGCTTAATCTGAGGCAAGACGCGCACAACCTCGCTGAAAGGATGCTCATCGCCATCGAGAAACGTAATAACACGACCGGGAAGGATCCAAAGGGCATCGTCGCCGCCGCTGTCTACACCGCGTGTAAAATGACGGGCGAACACGCGTCCCAAAAGCGCGTGGCCGCCGCGTGTGGCGTCACCGAGGTCACGATCCGCTCGCGTCTCAAGGACTCCAACATCGCCACGCCGGAGCCCTTCTAGACTTAATTCTGTCCTTATCCCTTGCCCATCCTTCGCTTCCCTCCTTTATCGCCATGGGATTCTTAAAGAGCTACGAAGGAGGATATAAGGCCAAACTCGCCTCAAGTGCACGCAAGCGGGAGCGAGAGCCTTTATAATCACCCAAGGATACAGTATTGCATCACTATTTGTAATTCGCTTTTGCCGATAATGTCGTATGACGAATGATGAGAAACGTGATAATGCAATGCAGAAGACACCAATGCTCAAGAAATACCGGATCGAGCTCTTTCTGGCCTTGCTCGGCCTGGTCGTGTTATGTGTCGCAAGCGGGCAAGATCTCGATCGGACAGAACGCAGCACGGTTCCGAACGGGGACGGCGCGGTTATGGGCCCAGTGGACGTCTACGCTTCGTGGTACAACAACACCCAAACACCGATCAAGGTGAACCAGACTTCGTCCCAGAACTGGACATGGGCCCGGACGCAGCCGTGGTGCCGTTCCGGCGACGGGTCGATAGGTGACCCCTACATCATCGAGAACGTCACGATCAACGCCGGTGGTTCGACCTCCGGGGTCGAGATCGTCAACTCGAGGGGCATCTATTTCACCATCAACAACTGCACGGTCTTCAACGCTGCTAGCGGGTCCTCCGCGGGCATCAAGTTGCAGAACTGCACGAACGGAACCATCTCCGCGAACAATTGCTCGAACAACGCCTACAACGGGATCGCCCTCGCAGGAAGCTGCCAGTCGATTAACATCGTGGGAAACGTCGCACACGAGAATCAGGTCGGCATCTACGTGTCGGACAACACACGCTATAGCACCATCCAAGGGAACACGATGGTGAACAACACGATTGCCGGGATAAGTTGCCAAATCACTTGCAGGGACAACACGTTCCGCGGGAATGCCATCTCTGGTAGTCGCGACGCCGTCTACCTCGCGAACAGCGTCCAGGCATTGACGTTCTCGGGGAACGCGATGGTTGGTGGCGGCATCCGCATCGGGGTGACGTCCATGGTGCAGTCGTATATCCAATCGATGACGATACACGCCAACAACACGGTCAACGGGCAGCCCCTATACTTCTTCAAGGGCGCGACGGGGTTGAACCAGACGAACTTCACGTCGGCCGGGCTGCCGGGGCAGATCATCCTGGTCGGGTGCACCTATTCCACCATCTCCGGATACACGATCACCAACGCGTCGCAAGCCATCACCCTGCTGTGGTGCAACTACAACACGGTTCAAAGTAACACGGTAAGATGGAACTACTACCACGGGATATTCCTCCATTACAGCGACCTGAACAACATCACCAGCAACACGGCGGGGGAGAACCACGACAGCGGCATCTACGTGCAGTACCAATCCGACTACAACAACTTGAAGCACAACGTGTGCAACGAGAACGTCCAGTACGGGATTGGGATCTTCTACCAATGCCAGTGGAACGTCTTGTTCAACAACACCTGCCTTGGCGGTTCCACATATAACAGGCAGGTATACGGGATCTACTTCATCAACACCAACCACCACAACACCGTCGCGAACTGCACCGCCAGGTTCAACACGCAAGGGGGGATATACGCCTGGGCCACGTCTCACTCGAACACCTTCGAGAATTGCACGCTCTCCGACAACAGCGGCCCGGGCATCCACTTGTACTCGGGCTGCTACGGGAACGTCATACGGAACAACTCCATGGCCGAGAACGCGGGGATTGGACACGTCCAAGGCTACGGGGTTTTCGTCTCTATAGCCTGCCACTCGAACAGAATCGAGGGAAACCAGATTGTGAACGTCCAGTACCAAGGGGTCGTCGTGCAGTCGGACTGTGACTACAACGTCGTGTTCCGGAACGAGATTGCCGGTACGGGCCGCGACGGCATCAGGGTAGGGGATTCCTGCATCGGCACGAACGTCTCGTCGAACGACGTCCTCACTTGTGGTTTTGGTGGCACGTACCACGGCATCATCGCCGATACGGCATGCAACTCGACAGTGATCTTCAACAACACGGTCACCGGAGCGCACCTGAACGGCATCTACCTGGTGAACATCTGCTCCTACGCGACGGTGAGCAACAACACGGTCATCGACAGCGGGAGCGCCGGAATAGTGCTCGATGCTGGCTGCGACGGGTGCACGGTCTCGTGGAACAACGCCACGTCCGCCCTCCAGTCGTCCGGCATCCTGCTCCAAGATGGCTGCGACTCCAACACGATCGAGCACAACACCGTCGAGCAAAGCGCCTCCGTGGGGATCATGCTCGAGAACTCGTGCACGGGCAACCACATCAAGAACAACACGGCGGTTCAAGCAAGCTCCGCGGGGATACGCCTGGAGGACGATTGCTCCGGCAACGAGATCCTCGGGAACAATGCGAGCTTCAACCTGGTCAACGGGATATCGCTGGCATCATCGTGCAACAACAACCTCGTCGCATGGAACGTGGTGAACGAGAACGGCGAGCACGGGATCGGCGTGGTGACCAACTGCATCGGGAACAACATCACGATGAACACGGTTCACTACAACGGGATCATGCCTGGCATCATCGAGGCATCCGGCTCGGCCAATAACGTCACCGCCAACGACGTCCGGTCGCATGGCCCCGTTCTCGGCGCGATCTTGCCGGCCGTCAGCACCAACGCGTCGATCACCTTGACGTGGAGCGCTGTTGACGGTGCCGAGGCATACCACTTGTTCGAGAGCTCGGCACCGATCTCGTCCGTGGCAGGGTTGACAGCCGTGAACGTCACGACCGCCCTAACGACGACGTACCTGGCACCCGTGAATGGCTTGCGGTACTTCGCGGTCATTGCAGTCGCAGGAGGCTACTCATCGGATCCCTCGAATAACATGACCGTGACCATCCAAGTCCCCCTCGTTGAACCCGTGCTTGCAGCCATTACCCCGGCCGTGAGGAGTGAGGGACAGATCTCTCTCGATTGGACCGATGTCGCGCGCGCGACCGAATATTACGTTTTCAGGAGCACTGCGCCGATCAGTTCGGTCGTGGGAATCGTTCCCATCGCTACGGTGGCAGCGAGTGCCTACACGGACGTGCTGGTCGCAGACGGGGTGTACTACTACGCCGTCGTCGCGGGTGACGGCCTATCTAACAGCACGGTATCGAACGTCGTGAGCGTCACCATAGAGATTCCTGCCGGGGACGACGCTGCCATCGCTGCGGTCGTCATCGTATGCTGCGTTGCCGGGGGGTTCGCCATCCTTTTCGTGTTGGACAAGAAAAAGATCGTCGACCTTACCAAGCTGAAGCGCTTTTTCAAGGACTTGTTCACGGGCGAGGTCTTCAAGAGGAAGCCAGCCAGATAAGGCACGCCGGGACATCCCAATCCCCCCATCCTCTACCTTTTTTTTACGCGATACCTCGTTTTCCTGTCATAAATCACAAGAATTCATGTTTCAATCGGAGGATGGCGACAAGGGGGCCGTCACCATTAGGTAGGGCTGCTCCTTCGTTCAGAAGGAGGGCGCACGTCCCTTCCGTTCGCTCCAGTGCTCCACATCCTTATCTCTTGCTCTTCCTCTTCCTTCCATCGCCTTTGGATTCAGGTTCCTCTTGCGGGAGCAGGTGCCTCGCGAGAAATTTTTCGAGGCTCTTGAATTCTTCAATGGAAAGCGAGTTGTTTTCATTCCACGTGTTATTACTCGGATCGATGCAAATCCGCCAGTTGCGATTGTCGTTGAAAAAGATGGCCAGGCAAGGTGCTTTCGTGGTTGACCGATTCCCGGGGAGGATGAACTGTTCCATCCCGATCTTAGTTACGGTGCTGATGTAACGGGTCATGGCTGGTATCTTGATCGCGGGGAACAAGTACACGAACCCCGTGACCTTGCCGGCCTGCTTGTCGATGACGATCTCCTTGCCGATGTAATACGGCTGGATCAACCGGATGTACGCGATGACGGCGAAAAGGAACAAGAATCCGTTCACGAACACGAGCGCAAACCGGCTGGCTGGATCGTCAAGTGGCGTCACGATGAGCGTGAGGATGCTCGCGTACAACACGATACCGAAGAGCCCGGCGAACAGTGCAAAAACGGCAATGCCCTTCCACGCTGCCCCCGCGACCCGCCAGCCGGGCACCCGCGCGATGGGGCGGCTGGCATCGCTCTCGTCCCGTCTCGTTCGCATCAAGGTGACGCGTCACCAGGGAAAGCCGCGGCTCTCGAAGTTTGCCGTGCATCTCGCCGAGCCGTTGGAAGACGAGCTTGATGGCTGAAGCCAGGATGGAAAGAAGAACAGCCCATCAAGTTCCATGAAAGTTATAAAAAGGTACAACGTGGATCCATCGACCAGCGTATTATAACGGAACCATTTCGGGGGGAAAAAGCAAGTGGTAAACCTTCTAGGGCTCATAATGAAGCCTTTGCTGGAGAGGAAGTCGAGAAAATCGCTGCCGGCCGTCGAGGGAGAAATTACCGTGCCGGGCATCAAAGCTGACGTGGAAATCGTAAGGGATAAGTGGGGTATCCCGCACATCCGGGCCAAGACGCTCGATGACATGCTCTTCGCGCAAGGATTCGTGCAAGCGCAGGACCGGTTCTTCCAGATGGAGGTGTCCCGGCGGATCGCGAACGGCGAGCTCGCGGAGGTGCTCGGTCCCGGGCTGCTGCAGACCGACCGCGCCGCGCGGGTCTTCGGGTTCGGGCGCCTGGCAAGGGCCGCCGTGGGGAAGATGGCCCCGGGCACGCTCGCGAACGTCGCCTCGTTCGTGGCAGGGATAAACGAGTACCTCGCCCGGTCGAAGGGCAGCCTCCCCGTCGAGTTCTCGCTGCTCAATTTCTCGCCGAGGCCGTGGAAGGTGGAGGATAGCGTCGCCATCATGCAGTTCGTGGCGTGGTCGCTCGTCGGGCACTGGTACGGGGAGCTGGTGCGGACGTGGCTAGAGAAAGCGGTCGGCAAGGAGCACGCCGCGGAGCTGGATTACCACGGCACGTCATACGACCCCGTCGTCCTTCCTGCCGGCATCGAGTTCAACATGCTCGGCGCAAGCGGCATCTTGAAGGCCGTTCGTGGCCCGTACCTGCGACCCGGCGGGGCGAGCAACGCCTGGGCCATTTCCGGGGCGTTGACCGGCACGGGTATGCCCCTCTTGTGCAACGACCCGCACCTCGCGATAGGCACGCCCGGCTTTTTTTGCGGGCAACACCTTTCGTGCAAGGAGCCCGAGGGAGATGCCATCGGCGTGCAGATCCCTGGCCTCCCGTTCCTCGTGATCGGCCACAACGACCGCATCGCGTGGGGCTTTACGACCGGCTGGTGCGATTCCGCCGATCTTTACGTTGAAAAGATGAATCCAGACAACCCGAACCAGTACGAGCAGAAGGGCAAATGGAACGACTGCCAAGTGGTCGAGGAGAAAATCAACGTGAAAAAATCGGCGCCGCACGTGGAGCGGGTGCTCGCCACTTGCCACGGGCCGATCATCTCCGACGTGGTCGGTTCGGGTAACCTGCGTGTTTCCAGCGAAAACATCGCCTTGCGGCCGACGGGGGGGATCGAGACGTTTGCTCGGTTCTTTCACGCCCGGAACTGGAACGACTTCGTCGACGGCGTGAAGGTCCTCGGCAACATCAACCAGAACATTACGTACGCCGACGTGGAAGGGAACATCGGCTACTACTTGTCGGGTGCGATACCGATACGGCCGAAGGGCATGGACGGCCGGCACCCCATGCCCGGCTGGACAGGGGAATGGGACTGGCTGGGCGACATCCCGTTCGAGGAGATGCCACACGCCTTGAACCCGAAGAAAGGCTTCATCGTGAACGCGAACAACAAGGTCGTCCCTGACGATTTCAAGCACTTCATCGGCGATTACTATTGCCTGGGGTACCGGGCGAGGCGGATCACAGATCTCATCGAGGGGCTCGTCACCAAGAAGGAACCTGCCACCATCGAATCCATGAAAAGGATCCAGCTCGACACGACGAACCTGGCCGGGCTCGAATTCGCCGGCCACGTGAAAGGACTGGAAAGTGCCGATCCAGACGTCGCGTACGCGAGGGAGCAGCTGGCGACCTGGGACGGCCGGGCGGATGCGAGCTCCATCGCCCAGACCCTCTACTGGATCTCCGCGATGCACGTGCTGAAGAACATCGTTTTCACGGGACTCGATAAAAAACTGGCCGTCCAGGCGTTCGGGATGGGGTTCGATGCGATCATATTAGCGTTCCCCGAGTTCGGCACTGTCTATCCCGCCAGGGTTCTCGACTTGCTACGGAACGAGAACTCGTGGTGGGTTAAGCAGGCCGGCGGGAAGGCGAAGCTGCTCGAGAACGGCATCAAGGACGGGATGGCGTGGCTGCGGCGAAACCGCGGCGAGAACCGCGAGAGCTGGCGCTGGGGGAAGGCGGGCGCTTGCACGTTCGCGCATTCCATGGCAAGCGTGAAGGCCCTCGACTTCGTGCTGTCCGTGCGGCGTGAAGGCGTGAGCGGCGCGCACGAGACCGTGCGGTCGTTCGGGAACATCCCCCTTGTAATGGACGGCCAGCCCGGATCGGGCTGGTTCGGCTCGGTGCTCCGCATGGTCGTCGACATGAAAAACCTCGACCAGAGCGTGTTCGTGTTCGGGCCCGGGCAGTCCGGGCACCTGGCGAGCGCGCATTATCAAGACCTGGCGGACCTGTGGATCCGCGGGGAATACATCCCCATGGCGTGGACCAGGGCGCAAGTAGATGCAATCGCGGAGAAAAAGCTCGTGTTGCGGCCTTGATCGCGGCTTAAAGAAGCTGATCAATCGTGTCCAAACGAACGAAGGCTGCATTTCTCCGCGATGGTTAAGGCTCGTTCTGGACTTGCGACCCTGGTAGATGCTTCGACAGGATTACCGCTCGGGCGTGACGCGAGCGAGCTCGGAATCCTTATCGGGGATGACACTGTAAACAGACCCAGCACAGATGGTTCTTGTGGAGGGGATTTGGCGCAAAAATGAGCATCGTTTCGCAGGACAAGTGATTGGTACGGGAGGAATCCCGATGGTTCGTGGAAGAGAGACATGACTCAAGATGCGCCGAGCGGGCGCGGGTCGTAGTAGAGCGACGCGTGGCTCGGGAAGATAGCCGCTCGCCGCGTGATGCCGCTAACGATCACCTTGTATGAAAGCACCTCGACGTGGGAGAACCACGACGGGTTCTGCGGGCAGAGCACGCACGTGATGCCTTACCTCACGAGAGGGAAATCGATTGGATCCACGCGCTTTCCAATATAACGAACTTGACAAAGATTATTCAATATTGGCGCGAGGTTTAACACAAGAACACGAGCTGAAACCCATGAAGGTAATCAAGACGGGGGACTGCGAGCCCGCGCAAACCCCTCACCAGGGAACGATCAAGAAAGTGATCGACTACGAGCATGCCACGATCGTGCACATCGAGCTCAAGCCAGGCGAAGCCTTGAAGAAGCATGTGACCCCCGTCGACGTGTGCTTCTACATCCTCGAAGGAGAGGGACACGTCGAGATCGGGAAGGAGGATGCGGTCGTTGCCGAGGACCAGCTCGTCTTTAGCCCCGCTCGAGTCGCGCACCGGTTGTACAACAGCGGGAACGCGACGTTCCGATTCCTCGTAATCAAGACGCCGACACCCACGACGCCAACGTCCTTCTTGTAATCACGCGCCGGATTGGATTTACTGGCCGAGCCTTCCCCATCGTTTCGTGTCGCCTCGTGAGCCGTCAAGGACAGGCTATTCCCCCCCGGGCTCCACGCGCCCTGCCTCGGGATACTCGCGGGAACGGACGAGAAGATAGATGCCGCACGCGACGACCATCCCGCCAAACGCGCTAACCGCGATGGAGGCGATCATCGCGTCCGTCGGCGATGCCACGAAGCCAGGGAGCAGCACCCATGCGAGTACGATCATCAAGGTGCCGAAGCAGATGAGGACGCCGGCGTCTTCTCGTGCCTCCTTGCGGTTCCGAACCTTTCTGCCAGGGATGTGGATCATGGGCACCACCACATACCTCGATGATAGCAACCATTCCAAAAAAACAAACCATACGCGCCGTTGGCCTGCGGGCCACGTGGGCAGGCGATTGCAGGCCAGGCTGAAGGTAGTATGGGAGATCGCCGATTACATGTGGAACTGGCTGGAGCGGGAGTGCGTTTCTCTACCGAAAAGGAGGGAGCGGAAGCCGGGTCTCACGACGTGGGAAGCTTGGAGAGAATAGGCGCGAATTCCTTGATGCGGGAGCGCAGCGTGACCTCGGTGACGCCGCAAGCGATGGAGACGCGCTTCTGGGCGGTCTCCTCGTCGCGCGCCTTGCTCGCGAGGTAGATGGCCGCAGCGATCATGCCCTTCGGATCCTTGCCAGCCGTGTTGTTGCTGGCCTCGAACGCGGCGAGCAGCTTCTCGGCGA
>JAFGBX010000082.1 GCA_016932935.1 Promethearchaeota archaeon
GAGCCACCGCCGCCGTCGCAGCTCCCGTGGCCGCCGTGATCACGTGGTCCTGCGTCGCAGTCCCGCCCGCGTTAACAATGACCGCCGCCGGGTTCGGGAAAGTGAGACCCGTGTACGACCCGTCGTCGACCGTCGCGTCGACCGTCGCCTGCGTACCGCCCGTGTTCAAGAACGTGACCCGCAGCGTGATCGTCTCGCCGCTGATATACGGCCCGGGGTTCCAGCGCGGGGACGAGATCGACAAGCCCGTGATCGCCACGTTGGCCCGGGCCTGGATGTTCACGAGGATCGTGTCGGGGGTCGGATCCCCGCTGAGCGGCCGCCCGGTGATTGCCTCGGTGCCCGTCCACGTGACCGTGAGCGTCACCGCCGCCGTCGTCGCGCCAGCCGATATGGTAATGAGATGATCTTGTGTCATTGTTGTATCCGCTGCGACCGTGACGGCCGCAGGGTCGTTGAACGAGAGCCACGTGTACGCCCCGGCGTCCAGCGTGCCGTCGACTGTCGCACCCAGGCTGCCCGTGTTAGCAAAGGTGACCCGCAGGGTGAGCGTTTCGCCGCCGACGTAGGGGCCAGGCGCCACGCGGGGCGCAATGATCGCCAGGCTCGTGATCGACACGCTTCCACTACCGATTAATATGGCGATCGTGTCGGGGGGACTGTCACCGCTCATGGCTCTGCCTGAGTACGCCTCGATACCGGTCCAGACCGCCGTGATGGTCACCGACCCCGACATCGCACCTGCCGCCAAGGTGAGGAGGTGTTCTTGCGTGCTCGTGCTGCCCGCGTTTATCGTGACCGACGCCGGGTTGCCAAACGTGATTCCCGTGTACGCACCATCGTCCAACGTCGCGTCGACCGTCGCCCGCGTGCCGCCCGTGTTCTGGAACGTCACGCGCAGCGTGAGGGTCTCGCCGCCGATGTAGGAACCTGGTGCCGGGCGTGGCGATGTGATGACCAGCGACGTGATCGACACGGCTGCCCGGGCCTGGATGTTGATCGCCAGCGTGTCGGCCGGCGTGCCGCCGCTGATCGGGCGCCCCGTGGCAATGATGGTGCCTGTCCACGTGGCTGCGAGAGTCACCGCCGCAGTCGGCGCGCCTGTTGCGATGGTGATCGCGTGGTCTTGCGTGCTCGTGCCGCCCGCCGCGACCGTGACCGCCGCCGGGTCGCTGAACGTGAGGCCCGTGTACGTGCCGTCGTCGACCGTCGCGTCGGCCGTCACCGACGTGGGGCCAGTATTGGCGAACGTGACGCGCAGCGTGAGGGTCTCGCCGCCGACGTAGGGGCCGGGAGCTGCCCTCGGCGACATGGCCGCCAACGAAGTTATAGACACGCCGTGCCAGTAAATGTTCACGGGGATCGTGTCCGGCGGGGTGTCGCCGCTGATAGCGCGCCCGGAGATCGCCTCGGTGCCCGTCCACGTCGCCATGATGGTCACCGCTACAGCCGTGCCAGACACGACCTCGATCGTGAAGTCTTGCGAGGCCGTGCTTCCCTCGGGCACGACGACGGCGCCCGGGTCGTCCCACGAGAGGCCCGTGTAGGCGCCGTCGTCGATCGTCGCGTCGACCGTCGCTGCCGTGCCGCCGGTGTTGGCGAAGGTGGCGGTCAGCGTGAAGCTTTCGCCGTAGAAGTACGGGCCTGGCGAGGCGTGAGGTGCCAGGGCGAGGGCGACGATCGACACCGCGGAGGCAGACTGGACGTGGATGGTTTCCGTGAGAATGGCGCCAGGAACGACGATTGGATTGCCCGTCGTGCCCTCCACGCCGGAGAACGACGCGTCGATCGTGCAGGAGCCGCTAACGGACGAGATCGAGACCATCGCGGTCACGTTCACCACGATCGAGCCGCCGGCAGGGACGGTCAAGCCCGTGACGTTGGCAGCAGTGATGGCCACTGGCCCCGCGAACGACAGCCCGATGTCCCCGCCCTGGACGGGTAGGTCCCCGCCCGAGTTCGTCAAGGTGACTTGCACCGTGAGGCTCATGCCCGCCACGTACGTGGGAAGGCCCGAGATGTCGTTCACGCTGGAGATCTGCAGCTGGGATCCCGATGCCCGCGCGGGGGTTGCCTCGAAGCGGGGCGACTGCACGGGATCCACGCAGCGGCTATCACCGTCCCCCATTTGCGATACAAAGGCGATGCAGATTACCGCGACGGTGCACAGTAGGCTCAGCGCGACGACCCGAAGGCCGACATCCGCCAGCGCCGGTTTGGAATCCCCGGCCTTGAAACCCGAGACGCGTCTCACGTTTTCATTCCTCCACGAAGTCGGGATTCTCGCGGGGAAGCGAAGCCGCGCGCCCCACTGGGAGGGCGGCCTCGTCCCTACCGCGAGTGTGCCCATGTACCCATGCGCACCTTGATTAATGAGCTAGCACCCACCAAACGCGGACGGATCCGACGCGGGGCGGCGCCGGCGGTGTAGGGAGAAGCAGTGATGGTGGTGGTGGCGGGGTTCGAACCCGCGAAACACCCGCGTTGTGCTCGGGATCTCGTTCCTGATAAGCACGGTGCCATGGCCGCTAGGCGACACCACCATGGTGGAGGGCAGCACGGGACTCGCACCCGTGGCCGTGCAGCTTTGCGGGCTGCTGCATCGGCTTCCCTGCCAGCTGCTCGCGGGGACGTGGGGCCGCCGGCGGGGTTCCAACCCGCGCCCTGCCGCTTGCGAGGCGGGCGCCAGGCACGCTGCTGGACGACGGTGGCCTGCACGATGGAGGGGCCGGCGGGAGATCCTGGCGTGACGTGATCCATCCCGCCATTCGAACCCGCGTCGAGTGGGTTACAAACCCACCGCAAACGACCGCTATGCGACGACCCCGTTGGTGACCGGTGTAGGACGGTCGAGCCAGGTGCCCGGAGGGAGGCCCCGTAGGAGCAGGACGAGCGGGATCGCGGACGGGTGGAGTTGGGCGCTCCTTACCGCGCGTGCTCATGCACGCGAAACGGGACACGTGGCCTCGGCTGTCGCCATGCAGACCGTCGATATCGAAGCGGCTGTGTGTAATGCGGGGGCCATCGTGATCCACGCTCGGCAGTTAATACCTCCGGGTTCAATGTGGCGTGGCATCCTTATAAACGCTCCGGGGACGAGCGCCGCGTGCCGATGCCCCCGCGATGTCGCGGGTTCACCGTGGTGGTGGGCAATCAGACCGCAGAAAAAAAGGGAGAAGGGAAAAACTCTTCGGATCTTGACCGGGAATCGAGCCGTGTCCGCAGAATTTACTTCATCTTCAAGACAAGGTCGATGTCGTCCCGGGTGAGCTTGGTGCGCTTGGAGTGGCGCGTGAGCTTGAGGGCGGTGCTCGTGACGTCCTTCGCCTTCTCCTCGAGGAACGAGATCAGCAGGTCGACCGCGTCACGGGCGACGATTTGCGCGCCCACGCTCTTCATCAAGTCCCTCACTGGGCTCCATGCCAGGGCTTTCTTCTTTGCCATTTTTTATCATCCGCGTGTGGATTTTGTTTTCGTCGAAGCCTGGTCGACAGATACCGATAGACACGACGCATCCAACCAAGACTTCTTAGATGCATCAACCACACATGGCTATTTAAATGTTTTGCTGGATCGAGGCAAAACCCGAGGTGCCACCCGCGATCCTCGCGCCCGCGTGATCGATCCATCGCGCACCGGCCGACAAATTACCCGAGGCAAGAGTGGCAAGACGCGCCCCCACCCGCGGCCTGGCGGGCTTCCGGCATCTCCCGATCGGCGCGATCTTGCCGACCCGCGGATCGATCCGCCCGCGTGCTCGCGCCGGCACGCGCCCAGTCCGACCGCGGATGAGCCGCCCCCGTCGCTCGATTCGGGTGCGGAATGCCGCGCCGCCGCTCCGGGTCAAGTCGGATCCACGGGAGCCGGTTCGTGTCGATCGGGCCTGGAGCGGGGGAAGATCCCTCCCGCCAACCACGGCGAGCGCCGGCGCGCGATCGGTGCCCGAGCGGGAACCGCCGGGATCCGCGGGGAGCTGGTTCTCCGGTGCCAAGGGGTCACGATCATCGGGCGATCCTCCGATCATGGAGGGAGATTCCAGGAGGACGCGAAAACAAGAGGATTGTTCGGCATCCTGGCGAACGGATTCGACCCGATGGGCTTCTCGGTGCCTCCTCGCGCCGCACCGCGGGGAGCTCGTGCATCGGCCTCGCGTGAGATCGCGCCAAAACGTAGATGCAAGCCGGACGAGGCATCCTACGAGCAAGTGTGATGGCCATGACGTGCCCACCTCGATGAGTTGGGCCACGGCGCAGCGTGATTACCTCATGCCCGCGTGCGGCCAACAAGCCATTGTTTTGCTGAAGATAGGCGAGGTCGATCGGCCCGTGTTTTTCTTTCCCATCAGGCGAGGCATGTCGCGCATTTAAACCGGGAACCCGCTCTAGCAACTGGACATGATACTGCCAGGGATCGACGCGGTACACGTCGTCGACCGCGTCCACGGCGACCCCCTCGCCGAGCGGCGCCTCCAGCGCTTCGTCGCCGCGTTGAAGCCACGCGAGGTCATCGACGTCGACGACGACGGGTTGGAGCATCTCGTGCGCGAGATCGGGGGCACGCGCGGCCACGAGCTCCGCACCGGTGCGTACCGCCGCCGGGGCCCGCCGGCCATCATCTTCAACGCGTTCCGCCACGACGAAAAAGACCTCGCCAAGGCCAGGAAGGCGCACCCGTCCCTCGACACGTCCATGCTCCTCGGCCAGGGCGCGGTCACGACCCGCGCCAAGATCAACCTCCACGGCCCCGACTGGTGCGCGTGCCAGGCCGGCGTCGAGTTCCATTCCCTCTACGGTTGCCTCCACGCGTGCGATTACTGCCACGTCGAAAACTACCTGAACGTCATGCTCGACCTCGAGTGGCTCGCCGGCGTCTTCGAGCGCGCCGTCGCCATGAACCCGGGCCAGCAGCTCTACAAGTACGACAACCATTCCGACACGATCTGCCTCGAACCCGAGTACGGCGCGTCTGAGCTGTTCGTGAACCTCTTCGCGGGGCTCCCCGGCAAGTACCTCCTCCTCTACACGAAGAGCGACAACGTCGACCACCTGCTCGGCCTCGACCACGGCGGGCACACGATCGTCAACTGGAGCTTGTCACCCCGCACCCAGAGCACGCGCGTCGAGAAGGGCACCCCGCCGGTCGCCCGCCGCATCGAGGCCATGGCGAAGTGCCAGGCCGCGGGCTACCGGGTGCGCGCCCGGTTCTCGCCCATCGTCCCCGTCGCAGGCTGGCGGGAGGATTACGCGGCGATGGCCGAGGAGCTGTACGGCAGCGCCGAGCCCGACGTGGTCACGCTCGACGTGGTTGGCTTCATGAGCCCGACCCAGATGAAGGCCTCGCTGGACACGGCGCTGTTCGACGACAAGGCGAGGGCGTTGCTCGACGAGCAGGAACGACTCGACAGGCCCAAGTGGGGGAAGCACGTGTTCCCGCACGCCTACCGCAAGGAGCTCTACGAGCACGTGATCGGCGAGATCCGGCGCCACCGGCCCGGCCAGGTCGTCTCCATCTGCAACGAGACGTTCGACATGTGGGATGACCTGGCGCCGCTGCTCGGCGCCAACGCGGACCCCGAGCGCTTCACGTGCTGCTGCGGGCCGAACTCGGTGCCGGGCGTGCACTTGCTCTGACGGGAGCGGCACGGGCTGCGCGCTACCGCCCCGTTGCCACGGCCATGGGCACGCTACATCGCTTTGGGCCCCACCCAGAGGCTGAGCCGCAAGCTGTTGGCGCGCTTCGTGAGCTCGCACTCCTTCGAGTGCTCGCACAAGCAAAGGGGGACGTAGCACCAGCGCTTGTCGCTCTCGACCTCCTGGAGTAGGAACTGCAATCTGTTGACGAGGAAGCAGTTCTGGTTCAGGACATCGAGATCGTCACCGCAAGCCACCAGCTTGTGCCACGGCTTCTCCAGGACCAGGCACATGCCTTCCTTGTGCTTGAAGCCAAACAGGAACTGTAACCTCGGGAGGATGAAGCTGCTGGCGATGACCTTGCGCTCGTATAGTATCCTCGTGTTGTAGAAGTCCTCGAGCATGGATCTCATGGACTTGTAGTATGGGTTCTCCCGATCCTCGTCGGTGATCTCCATGACGATGAAGTCCGACTTGACGGCCTTGTCGACGAGATCGATCAGCCCTTCCGGCAGCGGGTCGGAATCGTCGTGGTTGTCGAGGTGGGCTGCCATGCGCCGTTCACGTCCGGGTTATCGACACGCCGTTTCGTCCGCCTCGTCGGGCAATTCCCGTCGGCGGGTGGCCTTCTTGTAGCTCTGGAAAGGGTGCCCGTGGCCGGGGATGATCAAGTCGGCGACCCGGCTAATCTCCCTCATGGACTCGATCGCCTTCGCTTCCGAATAGAAGTCGCCGTTGTACGGCCAGACGGCGTCGTGGTCGTAGTATGACTGCGACACGATAGCGTCGCCCGCGACGACGATGACGGTTTGCTTGTAGTGGACGAGGGCGGAATGGTGGTGTTCGTTGTGGCCTGGCGTTGGGAACACGGAGACGCCAGGCACCCATTCTGTACGTGGTTCGAGGCGCTCGAGGGGATTCTTGATGCCGAGGAACCCCGAGAGCATCGGGGGTGCCATCGCAGGTGATGACCCGTACCTGAGCCGCGCCAAGGGAAATAGGATGGCGTTGCCGACGTGGTCATGATGCCAGTGGGTGATGAAGATCTCCTCGACGTCCTTCGTGCTGTACCCGTGCACGGAGAGGGAGGCCTCGACGTGGCGATTGTTGAGTTCGAGGTTTTTCGAGCTCATATCCATCTCGTTACGAAATCCCGTGTCAATGAGAACGACTCTTCCGTTCGATTCGATCAAGACGACGCTAGACTCCCCGGCCACACCCATATCCTTCTTTACCCTTGCCGTGGCACCGCCGGGTTGTTCGCCACGTTCTATGGAGAGGCTACCAGGCTGAAGGAGGAGGATCTTGTCGACGCGGTTCACGATATCCACCTTGTTGGTTCCCCATACTGCCTTCACGGCAGGCCACGCTCCCGTGCAAGCGCGGCCCAATACTCCCTCCGCGCCACACGAATTAGAAGCCTCGGGAACGATCCGTCCTTGCCCGTGCGCCCGGCGCGCCCCTGGTCGGCCCCGCTCCCGGCACGCCCGCGCGGGGCGGCCCGGCAGCTGCCGCTCACAGGCCACGCATGGCGTGGGGCGCGGTGGGGGATCTCCTTCGGCGGGACGGGGTGTTCCACCAGCCATCACCCCCGATGCCGCTCGAGGAACCGCCGCAAGCCATCGACGACCCCCTCCCAGAACGACTCGGAGATGCGCGTCTCGACGAGCGCGGGGTCGGCCTCGATGTCCCGCTTCAATGACACGGCGGTGCGGAAGCATACCTCGGCCTCGGCGAGACGGCCAGCGTCCTCCTCGAAGCTACCAAGCGCCCCCCAAGCGCCGGGGTTGAACGGGTTTTCCTTGAGGGCGATCTCCACACACCGCCTCGCATCGTGCGGATCCCCGGCCTCCTCGTGGAAGATGTGCAGGTTGTACCAGGCGATGGCATGGTGTGGCTGGTGGACGATCGCAGCTCTGTAGCAGAACGCGGCATCAGGCCTCGCCTTTAACCGGTCAAGCACGCGTCCCAGGCGGAACCAGGTCGGCGCGTCTGCGATGCCTCGGGCCGCTTCGGGACGCTGACCCATCGAGTCGATCCCATCCAGCACGACGCCGAGTGCCACCGCCGACACCCTCGTGGCCTCCACCTGGTCGAACGGGATGCGTTCAGAACCGCTCCTGGCGACCGCCTCCAGCTCCGCCTGGAACCGCGCGTCGTGGCCTTTTATCGCATCGCTAGCTTGCCGGTCGAGCCCCAGCTTGCATGCCTCGAGGTTTGCATCGAGCAGCTTCGTCGCCACGTGCCCAGGGCCGAGCATCGACCCGGCCATGCGCGCGGCGCGGCCGTAGACGGCCACGTAGTCGGGGTGGCGCCCGATGCCCACGAAGTCCTCCATCCCGGCGACATCCCCCTCGTCGGCGGCGCGCGCCTGGAGTATGTCGAGGATGCAGGTCGCAAAGTTCCGGGACACCCTCAAGCCCCCACGCGAGAATACCTCGAGCAGCCCGCGCAACGGGGAGTCGAGGGATCCCTGGTCGAAGAGGAACCGCACGAAATCCGCCTTTTCGACGTGCGAGCGGATCGTGGCTTCGTGCGGCTTGATCGCGCCCGGTTCGAGGTAGCGAGAGAGCCTCCGCGAGCCGTCGGCATCCGGCGCCCCGAAGATGCACCGTGCCATGTTGACGAAGGTGCGAAGCTCGTCGTTCTTGTACATCGGATCGCCCGCGTCGAGCTTCTCGAACTGGCCCATGACCTGCTCGAACCTCCTCCCGATCGCCGCGTGGCTGATCCACCGGGGATCCGTGACCCCGGCGAGGCGCCCGAGCAGCTGGTCGTACCGCAAGTCGTCGAACGACGTGCCTCGCGGGTTCGCCTCGGCGGCGGCGACGCGGGCGACGAGCGAGTTCACGAAGAGCGCGGCGGACACCTCGTTCGCGACCGCCTTGATCCCGTCGCCCACGCCAGCATAATCCGGTGCTTCGACCGCTATCGGCCCGCAGACCCAACGCGCCAGCTTTGGTAGGAGGAGCGCTTGTTTGGCCACCTGGGCGTTCATGTACGCGTGCACGGCGAAGTAATCTTGATCCACGTCCACGGCGAACCCGGACTCGATCCCGCGCTTGCCGTCGTACAAGGCCGGGACGGGGCACAGGATGTACGGGGTGCCGGCGACCTCCTGCACCCTGAAGCCCGCTCGACCCGCGATCTCGGCCGCGCCGGCCATTATCGCAGGCCGCTCGATGCCGGCGGCGCGCATCGCATCCCCCACGACCCTGGGGTCGACCGCCATCGCCAGTATGGAGCCGAGGTAGGCCGCCCGCGAGGCGGGGTTCCGGTCGAGGTCGCTGAAGGGCCGGAGGCCCTTGCACCCTCCGGACACGGAGACGGCCCCCTCGTGAGGCTTGACGCGCCCATGCGAGAACCGCGTGCACCTGGCCATTCCCGGAACTTTACGGGCGCTCCCGGTGGGCGCGAGCCCCTTGGCCGTGGTAGCTTTCTTTCCCGCTGGCTCGTGGGTCATGCTGATCGTCCCGGCGACGTGTGCCCGCGCGGATGCCAGGCCTCGTCGCTCCGGGGGTGACAGCCGGTTCCAGGCCTTTCAACGTGGCGGGGACTGGGCGTCCCGGCGCTCCGGTTCCTTGTCGGGCAGCCGGTGCAGGTTGTCCTCGACGATCTCCCAGAGCCTCGGGGAGACGCGTGTCTCGACGACCGCCGGATCCGCCTCGATGTCCTCCTTCAGGGACAGCGAGGTGCGGAAGCACAACTCGGCCTCGGCGAACTTGCCCGCGTTCCTCTCGAAGACGCCGAGGGCGTTCCATGCGTGCGGGTTGAAGGGGTTTTCCCTGAGGGCGATGTCCACGCACCGCCGTGCCTCTATGAAATCCCCCGCGTCGTCGTAGGCGATGTGCAAGTTGTACCAGGCCAAGGAATGGCTTGGCCGGTGGGCGATCGCGGCCTTGTAACAGAACGCCGCATCTGGTTTGGTGCTGACGTTGTCGAAGACCCGCCCGAGCCTGAACCATTTGGACGCGTCCCCGATCGCGAGCGCCGCTTCGGGTCGATCTGCCATCGAGTCGATCCCGTCGAGCACGATCCCGATCGCCTTGTCGGGCACGCCCATCACGTCCACCTGGTCGAAGGGAATGCATTCCGCGCCGGCCTTCGAGACCACGTCGACCATCGCCTGGAGCCGCGCCTCGTATTCCTTCCCGGAGGCACCGGCGTGCCGTTCGATCGAGAGCTTGCACGCCTCGAGGTGGGCACGGAGCTGCTTGGTCGTCTCGTGGTTCGGCCCGAGCCGATCCGCGGCCAAGCCCGCCGCGCGCTGGTAGAGCGTCGCGTAGTCGGGATGCCGGCCGACCTCGACCACGTCCTCGAGGCCCGGAGAATAGGAGTTGCGAACTGCGCGCTCCTGGATGAAGTCGATGAGGTGGGTCCCGAACTCGCCGGAGATCCTCAGCCCGCCCCGGGCGAAGAGCTCGAGGAGGCCGCCTACCGGGGACTCTAGATACCCGCAGCCTTCCAAGAAGCGCAAAAACTCCGCAGACTCGACGTACGCGCGGATCGCGCCCTCATGCCGCTTGATGGCAGCAGGCTCCAGGAACCGCGGGAACTTGTGGCCGGTCACGAAGCGGGTATCGCCGTAGAGGAAACGCACGAGGCCGAGGAAGGCCCGACGCTTGTTGTTCTCGTGGAGCGGGTGGGCCGCGTCGAGGGTCTCGAGCAGGCCCATGACCCGCTCGAACCGCCGCCCGATCGCCGCGCGATTGATCCACCGGGGCCCCGTGACGCTGGCGAGGCAGTCGACCAGCTGGGCGTACGGGTCACTGGCGAATTGCCCTTGCGGGGCGTCGCTCCCGGCTGCGGCGTCGGCGACGATCGAGTTCACGAAGAGCACGGCCGACACCTCATTCGCGAGCGCCCTGATTTTGCCGATTGACTTCGCAGGAACCGCGAGCGGCCGGCAGGCTCGGCGTGCCAGCTTGGAGGCGATGAAGTACTCGTCTGCGGCCCGGTCGTGCATGTAAGCATGCACGGCGAACCGGTGCCGGTTCACGTCCACGGCGAACCCCGACTCGACGCCGCGCTTCGGGTCGTGGAGGGACGGGACGGGGCACAGGATGTACGGTGTGCCGGCCACCTCCCGCACCCTGAAGCCCGTGCGGGCCGCGATCTCGGCCGCACCTTGCCCGAGGACGTCCCTCTCGATCCCGGCCCAGAGCACCAGGCTTTCCAGCGCCGCCGGGTCGACCGCCCTCTCGAGGATGGTCACGCGGTACCGGAATCGGGCATCCCGCAGGCTGAAATTAGCGGCGTTAGGCACGCACGGGCCGACTTGCCGTTCCCGATCCGGCCCCGCGAGCCCTTGCACGCCTGGATCGTTCCCTGGATCCTGGATGGGGGCGCGGTTTTTGGGGGTGATCTCCTCCTTTCGTCTTAGCCCGCTTGGCATGCCGTCCACCTCGTCACGTGCTCGGTCGCGGGGGAGGAGGGCCCGGTCGCCGGTCCGGCCCTCGCCTCGCACTCCCGCTGATCGGGCGTCGCTGGTCTAATAATGCCGCTGGGACGGGGAGTCTCCCCCGGTTGCGGGCATCCCTGCTAATACGTGGGAGTGGTGTGCTCAAGCACGCGCGGTTTATAGCGGCGGGCCGCCCAGTGATCACATGACCCTTACATGACTCCTAGGCTCCCGCGAACCTCATCGTTCAATATCGAGTGCGAAGGCGCCACTGGTTCTATCAATCAATCGCGGGAGGGTGAAGTGTTTATGGGAAGCCTTCGCTTGATTCGGAAGGGGAGACTCGGCGAGCCTGGTTCGACTGGCCAAGGCGTGGAGATCATAGCGCTGAAAGCCTCGCCGGTTGAAGGCCCGACTCACCTATCGGCGGGTTATAACTGCGTTTACCTCAGGCGGAACATGGTCTATTACCATAATCGGAAGAGGATGGATCCGGCTCTTGAGGTGCTCGACTTGTCTTGCATCTTATGCGCCCGGATAGCGAAAGTTCCCCAGGACATCGACGTCCACGTGATAATGCAAGACGTGGACAACGGCGTAATGATGGAGTGCATCGGCCAATTCCACTTTGGCCCAGGATTACCGCCCCAAGAGACCCTCGTCGGGCTCTTCTTGAAGAAGATCAACCGGAAGCCCACCGACGCGAACTTCTGGCACATCGACAAGATCTTCGTTCCCCCGCGGGAGTACGATGCGATCAAGCAAGCCCTCGCGACCAAACGGATTGTCATCATCACCGGCACGCCGGAGTACGGCAAGACCTACGTTGCCGTCCGCCTCCTTTGGGAGTACTTCTCCCGATCCGACGGAACCCGCGGTTATAACCCCGTCATGTATTCAGGGGGGGACACATCCTTGAACAGCGCGAGGGAGCTCGCGGAACTCGAGTCGACACCCTTGCCGCGCACCATCGCCTACTTCGAAGACCCGTTCGGCACGATCGTCTACCAGGACAACTTGTTTATCTCGCAGCTCACCCGCAGGATGGACATGATCATTGATTGGATCCAGAAGACGCAGGACACCTATGTGATCATAACGTCCCGGGAAGAGATGTTCAAGCAATTCAAGTATAACTGCACGGAAAACGCGATCGAGCTGTTCGATCAGCAGATAGAGCAACAACTCTGCATCAAGCAGGATTCCTACGACGTTGAGAGTAGGAAACACATGCTCCTGGAGTGGGCCAAGGTCTTCGGGTGCAAGTGGACGAAAGACCCTGCATTGGCCAACGTCGTGGCCGGCTGGCTAGATATCAAGGAGAACTTACCAACGCCGTTGAACATCAAGGACTATGCCTTGAAAACTACGCACTTATCCGACGAAGGGCAGTTGCGGGACGAGATGAAGTCGATGTCCCGCAAGACACCAGAGATCTTCGCCTCCGAGATCATCAACATGAGCCCGGACAAGCAGCTATTCCTATCGATATTATCCTTGATCCGGCGGCCCGCCAACTACGAGTATTTCTCGAACCTGTACCACCAGGCGTTGAGGGACGTGGAAGTCATCGCCGTCATCGGCGACGCCGGTGTTGCCAAATATTATAGCACCGACCAGATCCTAGAATGGTTCAAGAACGATAAGATCAAGATAATGAGATATATCGAGGGGGACGATGAGATCGTGCAGCTGGACTTTGCACATCCGTCGTACGACCAAGCCATCGACTACCTTATAAACAAAGGAGGGCCTTCGAACGCGATCGAGACGAAACGGTTCGCGGAGGTCTACTCGCGTGTTACTGCCCTTGTTACGGCAAACCTCGGCATTGAAAGCATTGACAAGGTGAGAATACCGATGGGGCCGACCCGATTGACTCCGATGGCGCGTCCCGCCCCAATTGCTATCCCGCCCCATGTGCTATTAGCAGTTCGCGATCTGATGAAAGGCAGCCAGATCTACACGGGGCATGCACGCCGATCCCCGTCCCTCGAGTACCTCAGGCGGTTTTTCGTCGACACGGCGAGACCGTTTAAGGAGGGGCTTGATGATCACATCTGGAAGATCGTCGTGGGGGGACCACCAGGATCCGGGAAAGAAGCGATACTCAAACGGAATATCCATAACGAATACATAGACGATATGAGGATGACGGTAGGGGCGCAGTTCCATACGCAATTGCTCGAGCGCGCGGGGCGGAAAATCAGCCTGGTCCTTTGGGACTTGAGCGGGCAGGATCGGTTCCGGTTCATCCACGGGGATTACGTGAAGGGGGCTGCTGGTTGCATCGTGTGCTTCGACATGAGCCTGCGTGCGATGCTCGGCGACGCCTGGCGATGGATACGGCTCTTCAAAGACAATGCCCAACACGCCCCGATCCTCCTCGTCGGCACCAAACTCGATCTCGTGACCGACCTGGAGGAATTGAAAGCGGTCGAGGAGGAGGCGAAACAACTCGTCGAAGAGCACGGCCTAATCGGTTTCGTTCCCGTGTCGCAAAAAAGCCATATCAACGTGGATGAAGCCATCTACTTCCTGGTCGACACGCTGCTGCATTATGCATCTATGGCAAGGGAGCTCGACCGCCACAATGATCGGGATACCATGCCCACGACCTCAATTAAGAGAAAAAAAGCCTCGTGAATAAGCCCATTCACGTCAAACTGCTTGTCATCTTCAAGGTCGATAAGTGGAGGCCTTCCGGAAGGTTAGATGGGGCATATGAGAAGAAGATGAGATAAAAGTGAGGGCACTAGGATTCCAGTCAGAACAGAGCCCCCTCCCAGCCCCACGGTCGATCGAGAGGGATACCTGGCTACGTCCTGGATCCCTTCACGTCTTCGGAATCACTTGCCCATTCGTGATTTTATTGTCTTTCGCACCCGAGCGCAGTCGCCGGAGGGGGAAGCGACCCTCAAATAGACGTGCATGGTTTCGGGGAGTTGGTCACGGGCGATCGCACGGGGATCCAGTCGAAACACGACCCGTCCTTCTTCGACGCCTATCGGGTGAGAGAAGTAGAATAAACCCCGCCTCAGCGGAATCACGTCGGCCGAGTGGGTGAGCACGACCCCTTGGTGGGTTTCCAAGGCGAACAGTTGTGTTTTATGAACATCCTTGTACGATGGAAGATGAATCTCGAGAATAGCCTTGCTTCCAGAAACATTGTCAATCCAATACTCGCCAACCACTTCCACCCCGGAGGAGATGAAGCGCGTGTAGTTTGCCTTGCTCCGCTCCACGATACGAGCTTTCGTGCTGAACCACCAATCCACCAGATGATGCATGGTGAGGGACATAGGGAAAGGATCCCTCTCGCCGCCTGGCGTCGCGTCGCCCGGATCTGCATCCACCCTTTTCATCCTCCCCCTTAACACTTCCACGATGTATCGGATTATCCCCATCTCGTTCTCTTGCAGGTCTTCCTTCTTGAAGTCGCTGAAGATGTTTACCAGGCCGCGTTTCCAGAACACGAGATCCGCGTCCAGCGCACCAAGAAAAAACACGGCGAGGAGATCAGCGTCTCGCTTTTGATTGTAGTTCATGAGGAGGAAGTACCTGTCCACCGGGGAACCAGCGTCCCTCACGTGTTCCTCGATCGTCGCGAACAGGACTTCCAAAACGGCAGACGCCGATGCCGAATAGCTCCGGCCGATCGCGTCCTTCCCGATCAACAGCAAGTACCCGACGTATTCCGTGAAGGTGATGTCGCCCTGCTCATGCTTCCGATTGAGCCCAGATAGAATGAGCCTGACCATCCAGACGTGTTGCGGGTACGTGAGTAGAGAAGGTGCCAAGACCGCACGACGATGGATCGACCCCGTGCTGGGGGAATCGTCGTTCCACACGACTTCGAAGGCTGACGTGCAAGCGTTATACCGCGGGCCACCTAGCCTCTTGAACTCACGCATGAAATCGCTGAAATCGGCGAATTCGGGGGGCAACTTGATGGCACTCGAATACATCTCGAAATGAACGGTGTCCTCGTTTTTAGATGACAAGGCTGCGCTGCGATACGAGTCGACGATGGCGTTGAAGTCGGCCGCGGTGAACACGCGGCCGCGGGCCCGAGCGTTGACGCCCGTGAGTCGGAGAGTGTTCATATCGTCCCGAAACCGCCGCACCTCGTGATCCGATCGGAGATCCAAAAACTCGTCCGGGCTCATGAACGCGAGACGGTTCTTGCCGATGACGAACAGGTCCATCATTTGTTCGGCGATCTCCTCATCGCTAAGGTTTCCACCGATGTTGGCCTTTTGATCTTGAAAACCAGAAATGACATGTTGGAAGCTATCCGATGGTGCTTCGACCTGGATGTTGTAGTGCTGCTGGTGCGCGTTCACATAGGCAGCGTTCAATTTTTCCACGACGGATGCGCGCACGGGGTCGGGAACGCTGCTGCCACTTGCCCACTGCAAGATGGCCTCCCGGTTCATAACCGCATCCCTATCTGCGACCTCATAGAGCGCACGGCTATAATCTGGAAAATCGGTGGAGAATGAGATGCGAACCTGATCCAAGAAGCTTGCCTTCCCCAGGCCACCCATCTCGGCCGTGTTATACGGGATGTAGTACCGGGCGCCCGACGCGAGCTTTTTCACGTCGCTCTTGTAAGGGATGCGTTGTGGGTACTCCTTCAGGTCGTACCCATCTATGTACTCGTCGATCGAAGAGAACTTGTCGTCGACCGCGAGCGCCACGTAACCATCATCAAGGTAGCTGGGGTGATCCGCCAGCAACCGATGGGTGTGGGGGGACTTCAATAAGAACGACGTCGGGATGTTGACGTGGTCGTTCACGAGCAGCATCTGCCGGAAGGTAGTCACGAGGTCGATCGCGCCGAGATGGTGCGTCTGCTGGAACAATAGATCCGCTGAAAACAAGGAAACGGTCGCTGGGGGGATTCTATCTCTCCGGAGGAGTGAACCCATAATATCACCTTGTATTGCACGAATTCACCTTTGCCAATCATCGCCTTTGCAGGCTTAAAAGACTGCCTTGAATAACGGCTCGGACAGCGGCAGCTATGAACAAACCATGCTTCGGACTCGTGGTAGATCCCGGATTGTCCCGAGCGATCGATCCACCAGCTGCGGCTATAAAAGCTTGGGGGGCGAGAGGTATCTTGTTTTACGTATTCGATCGGGAGGAAAGCACCGATGGGGAATCGGTCGAGCCCGGGTCATCGCGCTCCCATAACTTCAATACCCCAAAAGGATGAAAAGGAAGTTACTACGGTAGCCGGTCCGGCGCCGAGAACACGACGAGGGATTGAATAAGCCATGGCCCGTGTCGAAAACAAGAACCCCACGCATCTCAAGATGAAGCTCGAAGAAACCAGGAAAAGGATCGAAGAGCTTAGAGGCTTGGTCAACGCGCACAAGAAAAAGGGATCCATAAAGGAACTCTCTGATACTTACGCCTTCCAGCTCGACCAAGCCGAGCGCGAGGAGGAAGCGATCCTCTTGGAGCTCCAGGGAGGCCCGCTATCAGACGAGTTCACGATAATGGCTCGCTCCGAGTCAGAAGAGAGGAAGGAGCCCCGAAGCAAGACGGATTACCGGATCAACAACGTCGTCGCGACTGCTCAACTGAAGATCAACGAGGGAGACAAGATCGATCTCAGCAAGGCGGCAAGAGCGATAGAGACGGCGGAATACGTCCCCGATGATTTCCCCGCGATGACCGTGCAAATGGTGGATCCCCCGTGCACGGTTCTGGTGTTCGACAACGCGAAGATCGTGATGTCGGGATTGAAGGATCCGAAGGCCGTTGACACGGTTCCTACCGCTACTGTTAGAGAACTAAAGAAAGCTGGTTTGGACGTCGAGCAAGGTGGGGGAGCGACCATAACGAACGTCGTGGCTGGCGGGGAATTCGGCTTCGAGGTCGACTTGGAAGCGGTTTCAGAGTGCATCGCAAACGCGGTCTACGATACCGAGGTCTTTCCGGGCCTGACCTTGTACCATCAAGATGCAGTAACATTCTTGATCTTCAAAAACGGGAAGTTCGTCTGCACAGGCGCAACCGTTGAAGCGGATATCGAGCGATCAATCACCGATGTCTCGAAGATGATCAAGGAATACGACTATGCGAAGTAAGCATGATTCGCTTTAATCACCGCTTTCAATAGAAAGCAAGAGCTGTAAATAACATGATGGATATTATCGACGCGGAATTCCTCGAAGAGAACGCCCCTTGTGGCCATTGGACGTACCGGGCCACCATCGACGCCAAATCGGAAGGAGGGGTACAACTGTTAGAGATAGTGGAGCCTGGGATCATCGTCCACGCGAAGCCGGAACCTGCCTACTTGAGGAAGAATCTCCTCGGATTCAAGTCGTTCCAGGGGACGATCGAACTCACGATCACGATACCTGTACCACCTTCGAAGGAGATGCCGAATGCAATCCAGGTCGCGGTGACCCTCAAGCAGAGGACGCCATCGCCACAAGTATCTGTCGTGGTCAAGAAATTGACAATCCGGATTCCGCGCTTGGTCGTCAAGTCATTCTGGAACCGCGCGAAGATGATCATCCCTGTCTTCCGGGAGATCTACGGGAGCCTCACCAAGTGGAATGACAGAGGGCCGACCCCAGCAGCGGATGAAAAGAAGATGATCGAACGCTTCCCCCTGTTCTACTACGAGATCCAGAACGTGGCTCCAAATCACGTCGTGGGGACGACGGCACGCATCGAGGTGAACGTGGGCGGGAGAAGGATCGCGGAGGGGCACGCGAGGCTTGGCGATCTCGCGCCCGCCGAGACCCAAGAACGCCAGATGTGGGTCGCGTTCCTCCCCGACATCCTGGAAGGGTGCCCGACGGGAACCGCCGAAGCGACGCTCGCCGTCCAGGCGGGCAATTCCGCCAGCGCCACCGCGAGCATCCAAGGCATACAGATAGCCGGCATCGACGACATGGCCTGGATCTCTTCCGTGATAAATGGAAACCTCGCCGCACCAGGATCAAACCTCGGATTGAAGGATCTCGACCTCCTCGACTATGCGGCGATCTGGATCGCCACTACAGATGATAGGTTGATAACCAGCAAGTTAACGAGATATCGCGGTGAACGCGATTCCTTTCTAGCGTTCGTGAGGGGCATAAAGGGGAACGTGGGCGTGGTGCCAGACCCCGACCGGATCGTAGAGGCGATCTTCCGAGAATTGCGTGAGGTTGATTTCAAACCGAGCCAGCAAGTCTACCTCTTCCCAGCGCTACAAAACCTCCAGAAGGTCTTCCCCCCAGAGATCCTTCTGGAAATTAAGGAGGGCAACTGCATCAACTTGTCCATCCTTTTTTGTACCGTCGCCGAATTGTGCGGGATGGCAGACGAGCTGGCCACCGGGTTATGCTTCGTCGAGAAGGGGGGCGGTGTTCTCCATGCCATGCCGTGCCTTTGCAACAGATACGGGCGGAGATCGATCTACGACGTCGCCAATCCTGTCTTCTGGCAAGGGCCGATCGGCAACCGGATCACGGCTGATATGGAAGCCGAGGCCGCCGAGGTCATGAAGGGGGCAAACGGACGCACGAGGTGCATCATGACCTGGGAAGTCCATAAAAGGTTTATCTGAACCAACCAGCGGATGATGTAATATGGAACGTGATGAGAAAGCTTTGATCTTGGTGAGGCTGCATCGCAAGGATCCCCTCGCGGACTCCTTGGACCTGCGAGCCACGGGCAGAGTCGGAGTCGTGCTGTATTATCTGGAGGGAGAACCCTCGAAGATATATGCGGTTGCTCGGAAGGAGGCGGGATACCTGCTCAAATACATGAACTTCGGCGGCTTGGACGGCGTCAAGTCCAAGATCACGGTACAGCGGATCGGTAACCTTAGGACGCGGTTCCTCTTTGAGAACAAGCAACGCGTCGCTTGCACCAAGAATCTCAGACCAAGGCTGTTGGAACACGTGAAGCTCGCCATCGGCTGGAGGGAACACGCGTTCTTCTATCTCTTGACCTTCGGGAGGCTCACGACGACCGATTTCTATGATTACATGAAGTATAGGCTCTGCATCCTCAACATGAAAGGGCGGAAAGTCTTTTTTAAACACATAAAGCCAATTTTCAAGGCTCTGCTAAAAGCGGGCCACCTCCAAGTGACCGAGAGGGCCTGGTGCGCACAGCGTGGTGCGGCCTTCACGATAACGATCACACGCCAAGGTGGAAAATACCGTTGCACGTGGATGGACAAAGACGGGAAAGAAGTTGGCACGAACGACCTCGACGACGTCGAAGAGGTGGTCGATCCCAAAGGTGGGAGGGCGTGCACCGATCCTGACGGCGCCGCGCAGCAAATAGAGGCTAACGTGGTAGAGCACGCGTACTCCCTCACAAGCCCCGGAGAGGCTTTCTGCTTCGGCCAGCTCGAGAACATGAACAGCAACGGCCCCATCAAGGAGTACCTCAAGGCCGTCTACGAGTCGTGCCACCAAGAGGTAGAGAAGCAGTTCTTCGACCACATGGCGAATTACTACAAGATGGAGGCGCTTTTCCTATGATGACGAGGGTGCACTTACCGGGTATCTTCGAGAGGGGCTTGCTCCTCTGCATCAAAAAGATCTACGGACGCTCGCCGTTCGCGCTCGATGACGACGAGGTGGAGGCGATCCGAAACGAGTTCATGGATCTGTTTTCCGGCCTGAAGGGCGAGAACAATGACCTAGGCTTCTTCGAGGATTTCCCCTTGCTGACCAGGGACATCGACTTGCGTATCGTGAAGATGGTCGAGATGGGGTTGATCGACGTCGACGAGGGGGCGGGAGACGATCCAGACGGGAAGCCATTCAAGATCTCGGAAAAAGGATGGACACTCGTCCGGGAGGAACTGGACGATCCTGCCCTCGGCCGCGGTGTTGCAAACACATACCAAGGCCCTGACGCAGCCGCCCGGGTTCCGATCTTCCCACCCATCTCGCCACAGATAACGGGTGCAGGTTGGAAAGGCATTGGTTGGCGAGATCTCACCTACTTCTACCTCCTCACGTTTGGGAAGCTCACGACGTCCGGCTTCTACGATTTCTTGCAATGGCACCTCAAGGTGCCCGATCCGGACACGTATAGGAGGCTCTTCTTTAAACACGTCAAGCCCGATATTGAGGCGCGAATGGCTGCAGGGCACCTCCGGGTGACCGAGAAGGCCTGGTGCGGCGGATGCAATAAGACCTTCGACGTATCGACCACGAAACAAGGTGAAGTCTACCAGCGAAAGTGGATCGACAACACGGGAAGAGAGCACGTGGAGGGTCTCGCCTCTGCGAAGGATGCCGTGAGACAAGAATGCAAGAGGAAGTGCCCGGCCCATGCCCAGCCGCCATTAGCGAGCGTGACGGAGCACGTGTACACCCTGACGGCCGCTGGTGAGGCGTTCTGCTCGGCCGAGCTCAAGCGCCTCTTCGAAGACCGGGCCATCAAGGCCTATCTAAAGAAGGTATACGAGTACTGCCACGCCGAGTTAAAATCTCGGTTCTACGGCCACGCGGCGTATTACCGAAGGATGGCGGAACCCTAACCATGAGGTTGGACGAAGTTGGACACCTCGCCAAGCGGGTCGTAAGGGGAAACCCGCATCCCACCCTTGTGGGTGGCTTCGAGATCGGGTTGCTCCTCTGCATCGAGAAGAGGCACGGGCGCTCGCCGTTCGAGCTCGATGACGACGAGGTCGAGGCGATCCGAGGCGAGTTCATGGATCTGGTGGCCAGTCGGAAGGACGAGGATAGCGACCTATGCTTCTTCGAAAATTCCCCCCCGCTGCCCAGGGACGTCGATTTACGCATCGTGAAGATGGTCGAGATGGGACTGATCGACGTCGACGAGGGGGCGGAAGCTGATCCCGACGGGAAGCCCTTCACGATCTCGGAGGGCGGCTGGGCACTCGTCCTTAAAGAAATGAAGGATTCCAACCGTGGCCGCGCTGTGGACGAGATGGATCCAGGCCCTCAGGAGACCACCAGGGCTGCGATCTTCCCGCCCATCTTGCCTCAGATTACTGGCGCCATGCGGGAGGACGGGCCGAAGCCGGTAGCGCGTGGAAAAGGGGGGGGACGGTCAAAGAAGCGCTCGGAGAACCGTTCGTTGAAGTGAGGAATCATGCCGCGGGAATGAGTTTGCCCCCCTCCCATTTGAGCCTTAACATAATTGTTCCCCAAGAATGAACGCCGCGTCCACCACGCATATTTCTATTCGATCCGCCAGTACTAGGACATGGGAAGAGCGATCGCAGCAGAGGTCGGAGGACGCAAACTCATGAAGCATCGCACCAAGGCGCCATCGGTAATGGCCGCGGTAAAGCCCGACCGGCGCGGGGCGCCCGCACGGGGGGCAAACGCGAGCAAGCACTACCGCGCCCCATGCACGAGAACGGAGCGGCTAGCGGGGGATTTCGAGGCGTCCTTGCTATCCAGTATCGCTCTCACGCACGGCTGCTCGCCGTTCTCGCTCGATGAAGAGGCGCTCGAGGCGATCCACGGTGGCTTCGTTGACTTGGCCGCCAGGTCGGAGGGTGTCAAGGACGACCCCGGCTTCTTCGATGTGTTCCCCGCGCTGCCCAGGGACGTCGACTTGCGCATCATAAGGATGGTCGAGATGGGTTTCATCGACGTCGACGAAGGGATGGAGGACGGCCCCGGCGGGGAGCCCTTCTCGATCTCGGCGAAGGGATGGGCGCTCGTCGACAAGGCGAAAGCGGCCCGGAAGGAGCACGCGTGGGGGGCATGAGGAACCGCGGGTTTCCGAATCGAGCGACCCTCACGATCGAACCCACCACGCCAACTCGTCTTCGGTGATTCGTTAAAAGACCAATTTGAAGAGTGACGCGACCAGGCCACCGATCGAGAGCGAGAGCCCCGGCGTGAACAAGCTGACGAGACCAAGCAGGCCGTTCACGATCGTGTAGGCGTTGATCCCCTTCCGCAGCTTAGAGAGCGATTTGTGTAGCTTTCCCTCCTTTTTCTCGTCCACCTTGGACAAGCTCTTTTCGACCTCCTGGCCCAAGCTGGCGCGGGCGGCCGGGGCCCCGTCGAGCCGCTCCTCGATCCTGTCCATCTCGGCCGGGTCCTGCTGGATTTGCACGAGGCGCTGCTTGATGGTCTCCCTGTTCAGCTCGATGAGCTGGTTCAGCCGGTCGCCGAGCGCCTCGGCGGTTAGCTGCGTCTTCGCCGTTGAGAAGTCGATCTTCTTGATGTAGTTGATGATCTCCGCCGTGTACTGCGCCTGCTGCTCCGTGTCGGAGAAGTGCTTCTTGCTCTTCACGATCAGATCCTTGAGCCGGCCGTTGATGGCGCGCGCGTAGCTGTTCACCTCGTTCTCCAGCTCCAGGATGGACGAGATACCCGCGTTCGAGATGCCCTGGTCGACGATGATCCCGGAGATCTTCGTGGCGAGCGAGCCCAGCCGCTCCTTCGAGATCTCGAGGATCTCCTGGGCGTTCGCGGCCATCACGTCCCAGAAGTCGTCGATGTAGTGCTGCAAGCCGACCTGCCCGGCTTCCAGATCCTCGCTGAGGGAGTCCATCTGGGACTCCTGCCGCTTCAGCGAGCCGGCGAGGCGATCGAGGAAACCCATGACGTTGATGATGGACTCGCGGATGCCCTGCACGTCCTCGATGATGTACTTGTGATCCTCGTGAATCTTTCCAATCCCGAGCTCCTCGCGCAGTTTCTTGATGACCTCGGTGAAGTCGCCCTCCACGCGTGCCAGGTTCCGATCCGCGTCACCACCCTCCGTGGAACCCCCATCGACCACCTCGATCTGGTTCCATCCGGTGGAGTAACAGGCCTTGTCCACGGTCTCCACCTCTATCGAGATCTTGTATTGTCCAGGTTGGGCCTTCGGGATGAAGGTGATCTGCAATGCCTGCTCTGAGGGTGGGGTGTTGAAGACGATGACGTTGTCTTGCTGGTTGTAAGCCGTGCCCCCGGGCAAGATCCTCAAGATGTCGGGGAACGCCTTGATTCTTTTCACCCGCGGGAGGGGCTGGTCGCGTGGAGCATCGGTTTCAATCACCAGCCGGTTCTTTTTCCCCAGCAGCACGGTGCCGGGAACGTTCGCTGTGTAGTTCGTGCCATTTCACCCGTCGATGGTCGTTGGTGGATTGGGGTAGTAATTCGTGTTACTCTTGTTTTTTGCCGAGTATATCGCTTGCGCGACGACTCGTCCACCACACGCATAAACCGACGTGAATGCAAAGTGTATTCGATGGAAAAAAAATATTTAAACTCTACGGGAAACCCCCGGCTGGGAACTCGGGAACGGCCGGCTGGAAACCCTCCAACGATACCAACGACAGCAATAGCCGGAGAATAGCCACATGATCGACATCATCTACCTCGTCATCAACACCGTCGCGATGAACAGCTTCGTGCTCAACCCCAAGGCGGAAGAGACCTACAACTTGCTCAACGGCCAGTCCATCGGCGGCCATTGGGCGATCGTGCAGCGGATCTTCAAGAATGCGCAGGTCAGCGAGGAGAACATCGTCCTCTCGGACAAGGATCTCTCTTACAACCTGACCCTGTCGAACGGCAACTACCTCATCACGTTCAAGGAGGTGCAGCCGGGCGCGTTCCTGGTCTTCGTCTCGAACCTGTCGACCCCGTTGGCAGGGCTGAAGCTGCTGTGCGAAAGGGTCGGTAAGGCCTTCAACGAGCAGTACCCCGAGGTCGCCAAGAACCAGCCGTCGCCCGACTTGTACGAGGCATTCACGGAAACCGCGAGGAAGGCCATCCGAGCGTGGATCGAGGAACAGGAGGGCGATCTCGAGCACGACGTCCAGGTGGAGCCGTGCATGAAGCGCCGGTTCCACGTCACGCTGACGAACAGGTTCGGGGAACGCGTCAAGATATTGCGCGTCGACGCGAGCTCGACCCCCGACAACGGCCAAACCCTAGCCGTCGTCGACAACGTTAAGGCCTACTTCCCGGTCGGTATGATAATCGACGCCCGCGGCGAGGTGGTGGAGCCAGGGAGTGCGTTCTCCGTTTCCTTCGACGTGTCGTTCCCCGCGCGTGCCACGTACACGATGATGATCGTGGTCTACTACGGCTTCAAGGGGATCGAACGGTCGAAGACGATCTACTTCACTGACCAACTCGTGGTGTGAAGAACCAGGAGGAAAAAAAATGACCATCTCATTCGATTACAAGATCTTCCAAAAAGACGGCGACGAATGGAAGCCTCAAGCCCCGGGCGCTGTGCCGATATACCGGCTCGACACGGGAACCTATAGGCTCGAATTCAGGATCTCCAATCCCGACGGTATCGGGACGGTTCACCTGGTCGGACACAAGCTCGCGGGTAAGACGATCCAGTTCGGCGGTGCTATAACCACAGTGCCAAAGGTCACTTACAATGTCCAGTCTGATGGTGACGCCCTGGAACTCGTCTGCTCGGATAAAAAGGAACTCGTCGTCACGATCGACATTGACATCGTGGATGGTTACGGCGAGCCGATAGTCTACCAGCCAGAGGTCACCACCGCGGCCGGCAGTCCCGGGACGAGGGCGCAGCTGCGAATCGTCGCACCGGCGGAGTGCCACCTCCCCGCGGAGATCCACTGCGACCCGGTATTCGGTAACAACGGCGACGGGAACGCCTTCTTGATCCACATCGCCTTCACGAACAATCTCGTCGACAACGCGACGATCCACGTTACGGATTTCCCAGGCTGCAATGTGGTAAGGTTCGCAGGCCCCCCACCTGGAGCGGGTTATGCAATCGTAAATGATGTAAAAGGCAATAAGGTCTTGTTTAGTAACATCGCCAAGGGCGCGAAGGTCGACATCTGCGTGGCGGCCAGCAGGGTAGGCGGCGTCTCTCAAGGCGACTGGGATGCCCTCTTCAACTGTCCATGGAAATTGGGGTTTTTCCTTCCCAACTACGCCTTCCAAGGGAAATTGCCCCCATTCGATCCCTTGAACTACCGGTACATCGAAGGATCCTATAAAGATCTACCCGATTCCCTCGAGATTTCCCTCAAAGGCACGCCAGGCTCGCCGCGGGCCATCAAGCTCCAATCTCTCTGGTTCCACAAACACCGGCTTGGAGGAATCAAACCGGCCCAAGTTTTCCAACCAGGAAACGTGTTAGTATACGCTATGGAAGATGGGATGGGAAATTACTATTATGCGTTCAACCCGGCTAACAACCAAATCGCGCTCCCGAATGTGCTGGAGATCCCGTTCCTAATAGGAGGCCGAAATCATTTCAACAGCAATCCGAATGTGAAAGTCAGCCTCACTTATACGTTCGACGCATGCGGGGCAGAACCCGCTGAGGTCGAACTAAAGCTTAGTCCATAGGGGCGACAGCCCCCATCTATTCCAATTTTTCGCGCCCATAGTCCGAAACCCGGGCTCGGCAAAGGCCCTCGCGATCCCCCTACTATACCCTATTACAACCGTGAGCGCAATCTCCCCTTGAAATCGCTGAATACCCCGACCCTGCCGTCGAAGGCCTCCAGATCCTTCTCGTGATCCCGCTCGTATTCGTTCAAGAAGCCCTGGAGCCGGTTTATCATCGCCTCTCCCGGTTCCCTCGTGGCGAGTATGATTAGCGAGCTCCATTTCCCGGAAAGCAAGACCACGTGCATCCCGTCGAAGTGGATTGATCGAAAGGATGTCCCTCCCGTGGGATTCAACTCGTTCCCGAAGCCGCTAACCGCGCTGCAGAACCCCGTTATCAGGTTGGCGTCGTCGGGCTTGGTCGCACTGCCGAGGGAGAACCACGATGCCAGGTTGATGCCGCTCTTGTTCTCCTGCAAGAGAACCCATCTCAAGCCCTCGACGTCCTTTTCATACTCGGCACGGCTAGGAACCCACGGCTGCTCCCAGACGGCGTTCGTGACCTCGGGCTCCATTGTGCCCTCCTTGAAGCTCAAGTTGAAGACGAGGCTCTGGCCAGCCTTGACGGATACGCCACCCTTCAGGCCGTACACGCCCTTCCGCAACACGCGGAGGTAGTCCGTGCCGCCAGTCTCGGTGAACCCGTCCCTGTTCGTCTCTATCCTCAACAGTCTGTTGTCCTCAGTCGAATAATTGCGCAAGGAGAACCGCTTCGTGATCATTATTTACATCCCTCTCTGAATTTTGTCGCACAATGCTTCCAGGCCCAGTCTCTTGCCGACACACCGCTTCAGAAGGCGGCCCTTGGCTTTCAATAGTGCCCTCAGCAGTTATAAAGAATGCTTCGATTATGAAGAAAGCTCGTCTATTCGACGGGACATCATCTCCTCAAAAGCTATATCCCTCCTGCAACGATCCGTCAGCCAGCAATCGAAGTATTATCCCTCCCCAGCCCCTATAATAAGAAGGATGCCAGCTTGACCTTCAACGACGATGATTATCCTCCCAGCCCATCTCCGCGATGCAGCTGTTCTCCACTTTTTATTCTGTCGATGTTTATTATGTCTTATTTCTTCAAACCGACCATTCGTTCAGTGATCTCGAGAAATGCTTCATGTACATTCTCACCACTAAGCGCACTGGTCTCGATGTATAACGTATTATTTTTGGTGGCCCAGTTGGCTGCCTCATCTGGGTCAATGGTGCGACCAAGCTTCTCAATGAGGTCGACCTTGTTTCCGATTAGTATATAGGGGATATTGCCACAATTGCGGATTACCTCCTCCACCCATTTAATCGTCACCTCTTGGTAGGTTTCGGGCCGGGTCAGATCAAAGATAAAAATTACGCCACTAGCGCCCTTATAAAATGTCGTGCGAACGAATTCAAAACGTTTTTGGCTTCCAATATCGAAAATGCTTAGCGTGGCTATTTCTTGATTTCTAAGCCCCACGTCTTTCGTGAGAATGTCGACGCCGATGGTCAATTTGTAATCAGCTTGAAACTCATCTTTTATGAACCGCTTTATAATACTTGATGATCCAACAGCAGAAGCTCCGCAAACAAGAAGCTTCAATTTATACGAGCTTTGCCTTTTCAAATCACTGCTCGATTGCTCCTTGATTAATCGATCCTTATTATCTATATCACTCAATTTAGACAATTCAGCGATGCTATTTGGGAGAACTCTCAGCGATTCAAGCTGCCCGATCGACTCGGGAAGCGAAGCAATCCGATTGTTATCGAGGTGCAGCTCTCTAAGGTTCTTGAGCAGCCCGATCGACGCAGGCAGGTGGGACAAATTGTTGCCGTTCAAACCCAGCACCCTGAGCTTTTTGAGCTGCCCGATCGATTCAGGAAGCGAGTCCAACTGGTTACCGTCTAGATAGAGTTCTTCCAGGCTGGTGAGCCCCCCTATCGACGCGGGAAGCTTTTTTAACTGGTTATTTGCACAATACAACCGCTTCAAGCCTATGAGCTGCCCGATCGAATCAGGTAAATCAGACACAAGGTTGTTGTTTAGGTTTAACTCCTTGAGCCATTTGAGCCGCTCGATCGACGGCGGTAGGATATTCAATGCTTGGGATGGATCTCCGATGAGTCTGAGTATGATCACGTGTCCTCGTGGAGAAGCGGAGAAACCGAACGAGTACCTTTGTTCAGCTCGCCACGCTGGAATGGCCTTCCCACCTAGCGCTCGCTGCAATTCCATCATCGCCATCAACTCGCTCGGTTTTAGCTTAATTCCTTGATATAGGCCATTCTCATCGTGCTCGATGATGGCTTCGATGAGGTGCATTACCGCGTCCTCAACCCCCTCCCCGGTCTTGGCGCTCGTCTCGTGGTACCCGATCAGGCCGTGTTTCTCCATGATTTGCTTAAAGAAATCCGGGTCGTAGGCTGGAGGCCCTTGATTCGGGTCGACCTGGTCTTTCTTGTTCCCAACGAGGATGATGGGTAAGGAGGGATCCTCGGAGCGCAGCAGCGGTAACCAGCGGTCCTCCAAGGAGAAGGTCGATTGTGGCTGAGTTAGGCTGAACATCAAGATGGCGCCTTTGGAGCCCTTGACGAAGTCCTCTTGGAGTTTTTTGATGATGAAGCGGTCTTGCTTCCCCATGCTCCAGAAAACGAGGCTGTAATCCACCCCACCATGGTTCAGCTCCTTCACGAAAATGTTCGAAAAACACATCGATGTGTCGGCAACGAAGCGATCTGAAACGATCCTGTGGGCGAGCGTGCATCCACCAACGCCACCGTCGCAGGCGATGAATATCTTAAGCGTAACGGGGGCGTTCTTCTTCGGTTGTGGAACCTCCAATTTATCGACAAGGCGGATCAGGCGGTTTTTATCGGGAATCGGGCCGAGCTTGTTGTCATATATGGTGAGATCCGTCAGATTGGGCAATTCATAGAGAGAGTCTGGTAGACTAGTGATCGCATTATCCTGGAGTTTGAGAACCTTTAGCTTGTGGAGCCGCCCGATGCTGTCGGGGATCCGGTCAATCCTGTTACTGAACAACGTGAGGTGTCCCAGCGAGGTCAGATCCCCGATGGAATCGGGAAGTCGTTCCAGTTCGTTCCCGTGCAGCTCAAGGCGGGTCAATTGGTTCAATTTTGAGATTCCTGGGGGTATTTCCTTTAGCTTGTTTCCAAAGAGCGATAAAAGCGAGAGACTATGCAAGTTGCATAGAGCTGTGGGAATTTCCACTATGTTGTTATTGCCTAGTAGCAAAACAACGAGGTTTGTTAGCCTTTCAATCGTGCTCGGAAGCACCTTAGCACCCGAGTTGACGAGGTTCAAGGCGACGACGTGATGGTTAAGCAGTACACACGAGGGCATACTGGGCACGAGAATGAGTGCCTCCCGTGCAGCGTCGATTTTATCACGGCCACTTTTCAAGGAAAAGAAGTCTAATAATGTGATGGGTTTGCCCAATACCTTCTCGAGATCCTCGAGGGAGGTTCGCTCCGGCTCCACGATGGGCAGGTCGTGGAAATAAACGACTCGTTGAAGCGGGGAAGCGCTCACACGTGTGTTGGATCCCGGCATCTGTTTTCTGATGAGAATAGCGATGAGTGGATCCTCGACCAAGACGAGCTTCAATTTCCCGAGAGTATGAAAGATATCAGGGACTGTCTGGATCGCGTTGCAACGGATGTAGAGTTCTCGGAGTGTGACGAGTTCCCCGAGCGTTTCAGGCAATCGAGTGAGCTTGTTTCCACTGAGACCCAAGACCTCGAGGTTCCTCAGGTTTCCGATCGATTCTGGGAGCGCGGCCACGTCGTTCATGGCCAATTTCAGCTCGCGCAAGTCGGCCAACCCTCCAATCTCGTTCGGGAGGGCGGACAGCCGGTTTTGCCACAACCAGAGCTCGACCAATGCTTTTAAATTCCCGATAGAAGCCGGTAACTTCTCTATATCGTTTCTCGACGCCCAAAGTCTCTTCAAGGACGAAAGATCACCGAGCCCGTCGGGGAAGCCCTTCAGCCGGTTACCTTGCGTGTCTAGAGCGACCAGATTTTTCATTTGGCAGACCGCATCGGGCAAAGATTCGAGGCGATTTTCAGAAAGAACCAATTCCCTCAAGGAGCGCAAGTCTCCAATGCTCGAGGGGAGCCTTGTTAACTCGTTGCCGTAGAGATCGAGTACCTCGAGCGAGACGAGGCCGCCGAAGGATTCGGGCAGTGATTCTAGAGAGTTCTTCCTTAACGTTAGCGTCTTCAAGTTTTTCAAATCCCCGATGGTATGAGGGAGGGTTCCGAGCCTGTTCTCGTTCAACTTGAGCGCCTCTAGCGACCGCATTGAACCGATCTTGTCGGGTAGTTGCCTCAACCCATTACTGAAGAGCGAAAGCACCCTTAATCGTGAGAGATCGCAAACAGAATCGGGGATTTCTTGCAGGTAGTTGCCGGCAAGGTACAAGGCCTCTAAGGAGGCCAGCTTTCCAACGTCTCGGGGCAGCTCTTGGAGATGATTCCAAGATGCGTACAATTCCCTTAAAAGCTTTAATGAGCAGATTTCGTTTGGTATATGGTTTATGTTGTTGTTATCGATCTTCAATGCTTCTAAGCCTTCCAATTGACCCAAGTCGCTTGGTAAACTGGTCAACCGGTTTCGCCCAACATACAGAAATTTCAGCTTATTGAGTTTTCCGAGGGGTGAAGGCAAGTCCCGCAGCTGGTTGCCATCCAGATCGAGCCTTTTTAAAGAAACAAGGTCGCAGAGAGAGTTGGGAAGTCGTTTAATCTCGTTCTCGCTCAGATCGAGAGACTCTAAGGATAGTGGGGTCGTGAAGACGTCGGTGAGGTCCTGTAACTTGTTGTTCTTCAATTCTACTTTTCTCAACGCCTTTAGATCTGGCAGTTTGCACATGCGCTCCAATTTATTGTTGGACAGGCGAAGGTGTCGTAATTTTTTCAATTCCTTCAAGGAATCGGGCACGCTTTTTAAAACGTTACTGGCTGCTGAGAGATGTTCCAACGAACCAAGGCCTCCTATCGAGGCGGGCAACTCGTTCAGGTTATTATTGTCCAGCACGAGCGATTTCAAGCCATTCCCTCGTGGCATCTCCACCGAGATCGACTCGAGACGGTTGAACCCCAGATCGAGCCCTTCAAGGTTTTCCAACCCACGGAATGTGAAAGCCTTCAATTTATTCTGGGACACCATCAAGGTCTTCAACCTTTTCAACTCGTTGATGCATGCAGGGAGATCCTCGAAGATGTTATCATCGATCGATAATTTCTCCAATTTTTGCAATTTTTCAAGGGATCCAGGCAGCGAGGACAAGCGGTTGGATGATAACCGCAATTCAATTAGCTTTTCGAGGTCGCCAATCGAACCGGGTAGCCCTTGTATTTTCAAGCCCGAGATGACCAGGCCAATCACGTGGGTGTCCTTCGGGACGAAGCCGCATTCATCAATGTCAACACGCTCCAGCTTGGGAATAGCCCTTCCGATAACCTTTTCCAGCTCTATCAATGCTCGACATTCGTTCTCTTCGAGCAAGACGCCTTGATAGATGTTCTTCGTGAGCTCTAGGTCGCACCTAGCAACCATGGCTCCTGCATCCGACTGTCGCTTCTGCCACCCCCGCCTCTTGCATAATGCTACGATCTTCTCCGATTCGGCGCGTGCTTCCATCCATTTCTTCCCGTTAATGAATCCCTCCGCCCTATCGATTGATCCTTTGTATTCCTCTCTCGCATCTATCTCCGCTTGAATCGCGAGAGTGAGCACCTCACGTAGTCTCTTGTCGCTTGCGGACTTGAGAAGGACTTTCACTTGATCCTCATCTACAATGCCCCCGGCGGCGAGGATCACGTCCTTGACCGCGCCTTCATCGATCGCCTTTTCGAAGGCCTGGAGTACGAGGGCCGAGTAGACGTAGATTAATTTCAAGTCCTTGGAACTCATCCAATCCTCATCTCTGTCATTGTTCTTTTTTTGGATGCACCGCTATCCGCACATCTATGGCGTGGGAGGATATGTAGCCTCCACATATTCGATCAAGGCTCTGAAATCTTCATGCCCGATCGTTTTAACGATCCTCTTGATTTTTTCCATGTCTGCCTTGCCGCCGGCCGCATCGATTACTTTCTTGATGGCATCCTCGTTGATCTTTATATCAAACGCGTTGAGCAGCAGCGCTGAATAGTAAATCCCCTTTTGTATGGACATCTCTCTCTTGACGTCGTTGAGTTTTTTTCTGGCCGCATCGCCCTCTTTCTTCCATCCCTCCCTCTCGCACGTTCTAAGTGCTCCGATGAGCAGATCCCTCGCCCCGTCCAGATCGCTCGACGACACGCGGCTCTCAGCATCTTCCATCCCGCGGGTGTAGCTCTCGTATGCAGCTAGCTTCGAATCAATCGCCGCGATGGCGGCCCTGGCCGCTTCGCTTCTTTCCTCCAACCCGAATCGACGGCATTGCCTCTGTAGCTTTTGCCATTCCAGCTTGATATCCATCCATTTCTGGTGATCTGTCGAAGCCAAGTCCTCGGCGAGAAGAGCTATATATTCCGAATTCGACCTATCCAGCGCTAGGCACGTCCGGGTTTTTTTATCCGCATCGAGCTGGCCCGCGCGCCAGCCGTTTTCCTTACAAAGCAGTCCGATCTGTGCCCACGTGCGGGCCGCTTGATCCCACGTCGCCATACCCATCCGCTCGTGTGCAACGTGCCTTAACCGTAAGTATTCCTTGAACGATCGATATCTTGGGGGCTCCTTACCAGCCTTGTACACGTTGCTCAGCGGCACCCCCATCGCTTCCATACATACAAGGATGGAAAAACTATCCCGTTCGTCCAGCTTGTTGATAACCCTCTTGAAATCCGACCATTCCGCGTTTGCTTTTTTCTTTGCTTCCACTGTAGGTGCATTCTTCGAGCGATCATTGTGATGCACGCCGAACGTCGCTGCGCCGAACCAACCGAATATAATCTCCGCCAACTGGTTCTCCTCATTACCTCTCGCACTTTTTCTAGACTCCAACAACCCGGCCGAGACGAGTGCGTCGACGGGATCTGTACTCCACGATATCCGGCCCACCCATCCGCGAAAATCCCTCATGGCCATCAAACTCTTGCAGAAGGTACTGAAGTGGAGCAACTTATTCTCGTCGATATCCATCCGGTTCAAGTATTCCCTCAGCAATTGGTGATCATCGTCGCAAGGCAGCACCGCATGCTCCTTATGCCATGCCGAGACGAGCCTTATCCACAAGGGATGGCGGGCAAGGGGCTGGAATTCGAGGCTCCAGAACTTCGGCGCTGGAACCTTGTAGCTCTTGATGGCGGCATCCGTTTCCTTTCCCGTGAGGCGAGAAAGGACGAAACTGGCACCGATTTTACCCGGATCCCACGTGATAGGAGAGATTATTGTTAGGTTGTGTTTGACAGCCGTGCAAGAATTCCACTCGTGGAACCGGCTTGAAAGGACGATGAGCTGCTTTTGGCTCCTGCCTAGCGACCTCAAGAAATCGGTGATGATCCACTTGCGATCCTTTTCCCCGATCTCATCGTACCCGTCCAGGATCCAATATATTTTTTCCCTCCTTTTACCCAATGCCTGGGATAGACGAATTATATCGGCTATCGCCGCATCCCTACTTGTACCCATTTCGAGGGAAAAGAAATTGTCGATCCCGTCCCGCAATCGCACGAAAAACACGACGTGGCCGTCCGCAACGAGCCGGTTGCTCCAATGGGCGAGCAGCCAGGTCTTCCCAAAGCCCGCTTGCCCGAGCAGCAAGAACAAGCGGCAGCCACTGCCAGCACCTGCCTGCTGGAATTGTTCGAACCTCTCGTCAGCATCTTTCCTCGTGATGAACCGCGACGGATCGTATTGAATGTCGTTCCGGCTGCAGAAGACCGTGTTGGCCATATGGATCCTGGCGATCTCTCGTAATTCTTCGTAGGAGAGGCCATTCACAAAGAATACATTCTGGCAACCATTGCATTGAAAGTTGCCTGGGGGTATTGAGCCGCGATCGTGGATCTTTTTGCATATAGGGCATGAGACCAAGCGTTTCTCTCGTAGTATAACCTCCAAGTCAGCAGCGCTGCATTCGGTCGCACCCGTGATGACCGGCTTTGGTTCGACCGTAGTAGAGCCCGTTATAACAACGAGTACCTTGATCTCCTGTCCCGTGATGGGATATCCGCGCTTTATCAAGAACGCGAGCTGCGGGATCGCCACGAGTGAGAGCTTGTTGATGGGTTTGATCCGCTCCTTCAAGAGATAGAGCCCCTTCCGCAGTGGCCTGAAGTATGCGTCCCACTTGAGCCAGACCGATCGCTGGCTCCCCTCCGATATCGAGCAGCCGGCGACCTCGAACCCCGCCTCGCTACCCTCCACCACGGCGACCGCGTGGAACGGCACCGCGTCCCGGAACTCCCAAGGGATCTTATCGGTGCTTCCACGCGTCGTGGTGCCCAGCTCGAACCGCACGAGGGTCATGCTTGCCAGCTCCGGTGTATAACATGTCTTTAAGTGGTAAAAAGGACGCTGCCTCATCCCCGGTTCTCGGTCGCCTTCCAGTACGTTCGCCAGAAGGCGACCAGCCGCGCCCAGCGCGCGTCGGAGACCGGGTTCCCCGCCGCGTTCCTCGTGTACGACTCGCCCATGGCCACGTCGATGAGCACCGGCTTGTTGTCGACGAACAGCCCCACGCACGCGTGCCGCACGCGCACTTGCTCGATGTACTTGACCTCGATGACGCCGCAAGGTATCCCGAAGTGGCGCAGGATGCCGATGATCAGGTTCGAATGCTCGCCACAGCAGCCGTTTCCCGCGTCGAACACCTCCATGGCAGTGCGGTATGGCCGGCCCTTCGGGAACGTGTACTTGAACCGTTCCGTGACCCAGGCCCGGACGCGGTCGACGGTGGCGGCCTGGTTGCCGGGAACGAGCAAGCCTGCCACCGCGTCCTTGCACCGCTGTTCTATCGCGAACGGGAACGACTGGTCGGTGTTGTACGCCCGCGGCGCCCGGGCTTTCTGCGGGGGCATCTGCCAGACCTGGCTCGCGTGCCGCGTGAACAAGGCGAACGACCGGACGTTGACGACGTGCGCCTTCTCCAGCTCCCTCTCGCACCTGTCGAAGAAAAACTGGTCGTCCTCGGGCTTGTTGTTGGGGCTGCTGGCCCAAAAGACGAACACCTCGTGGCCTTCCTCGAGCTTCCTGAGTTGCGTCACGACGTCTTGCTGGATCTGGTCGTCCTCGTCAGCCCGGAGCTTGCCGCCCGTCGGGGCCCCGTCCAGGAAGATGAACACGACGTTGTTGCCGGTCTTGGCGTCCAAACCCGCGACCAGGGGGAGGGCCTCGTCGAGCCGGGTCGCCCCCGTGCATTGCATGGAGAGCAGGTCCCGGATCGCGCCCCGGCGGGTTCCCTCGCCGTACTCGTGCACCTTGCGGTGGTTCGGGTTCCGCTGGTCGGAGAACGGGACGACACGCGCTTGCCCGCCGAGCTCCACGACGGTCTCCGCGATGCTCAGGGCGGCCAGCAGCAGCGTCGTCCGCACCTTGGTCGTGCCCCCGCCCGGGCTCGGGGTGGACTGCTCGGTCGACGCCGAGATGTCGACGAACACGACGCAATGCCTCGGCAGCTCCCGCTTGCTCAGGTTGCGGTACACGAACTTCGGGTTCCCCGTGGCCAGCGTCCGCATCGTGTGCGGGAGGGACACCCGCCCCCGTCGCTGGGTCGTGTACTCGATCGTGGGCGTCCCCCTGATGCGCTGCTGGAGCTCTTTGTTGAGGACCTTGGCGAGGGAGGAGACGGTGGCCACGACCTTCCCCACGTCGAACCGGGACATGTTGGTCAGCCCCTCCGTGACGAGGTCGTACTTGTGCGCCTCCTCGATGTTCTTGAACGCCGCACGGAGGTCTTCCATGGGATCCACGACCACGTCCTCGTTCTTGGCCAGCTCGATCACCAGCTCGCTGTCCTGGGTCGGGTCGTACTCGACCTCCTTCCTCACCTCCACGTGCTCCCTCCTGACTTCGACGCGCCTCGGCGGGGGCGGCGGGACCCGCGAGTCCGTTTCCCGCTCCCGAACGGGCGGCGGCGGGGCCTTCTCGACCCTGACGACGACCCTCTCCGGGTTGTTCGATGGTCGGAACCGCACGGTCTTGCCGGCGGCGCTGACGGCGACCTCGAGCTCAGGCAGGTCGTACTCCACGGGGAATGGGAACGAGACCGAGTAGCCCGAGTCGGAGTAGGACTGGCCGTCGACGCTCACCGTCACCCGGCCATAGACGTATAGGCCGTCCTGGTCGACGATGTCGACCTGGAACTTGAACGGGGGTTCTCCTTCGAAGAGACGGCCGTAGCTCTCGTGCGCCCTCAAGGCATGCGTCACCCATCATCATCTTATGCGTGTCAGCGCCGTTTTCAGCAGGTTCTTGATGCACTCGCGCTCTTGCTCGAGGCCGTGGGTCATGAGCGTCCCCTCGATGACCGAGAACGCGCGCGTGAAGGCCTCCTTCTTGTCCTTGGAGATGTCGTAGTACGTGTTGAACGCGTCGCCGAAACCCTTCAGCACGCGTATGCTGATCGCGTTGAGCCTCACGTCCTCGGAACCCTTCTTCTCCTCGGCCTCGATGAAGTGGTAGTCCATGTCGAGCGGGGAATACTTCATAGTCTCGTGGCGGAGTTGGACGAACGCGTCGATCACGTCGGCGAAATCGTGCTTTCCACCTTGGCCCGGGGACGACGACTGTCCCGGCTGCTTGATGATGCCTTCCAACACGTCCCGGGCAGCGGCGTCGTCCGCGTAGGGAACCTTCAAGGTCATCAAGCGGTTCTTCAGCGCGTCGGAGAACGCGAACGTCCCGATCAAGTCCCACGGGTTCATGGTCAGCAGGATCTTCCAGTCGCGCGGCGCCTGGACGACCTGGCCGCCCGGCATCGAGACGAACCGGCCTGCCAGCGCGTCGAGCATAGGGCCGCCCCAGAGCTGCTGGGAGGCACGGTTTGCCTCGTCGATGATCGGGAAGGTCTTGTGGGCGAGCGACATGCAGACCACGCCCAGGTTGTACACGGGCTGATCCTTGTTGCCGAACGCCCCTGGGCCCAGCTCGTGGAAGATCTCGCCGATCACCGTCCCCTCGCTGACCGAGATGAAGGCCTTCGTGCCGCCGATGCAGATGCCGTCGACGAGGGCGCGGGCGAGCTGCGTCTTCCCCTCGCCGCTTGGCCCGACGACGACGATCCCGATCGAGCTCTCTGACCGCAAGGCCACGGCGAAGTCCTCGATGACCTTCTTGTAATGCGAGCCGACGAGGCCGTGCTTGCGCAGCTCCCCTTGCATCACGCGGAGGAGCTCGTGCGTGCTGACATCGAGGACGGACTTGCCGTTGATGTTGGTCACGTGCGGTGCCATGAGGTTGTTCATGCCGATTTCCTTCAAGAAATCAGCCGCGTCGAACTTCGGCCGCGACTCGTCAGCACTCTCCTTCTTGATGATGGGCGGGACAGCGACGTCGACGGGCTTCCTCACGGCCACGCCTTGCTCCTTTGCAGCCCTTTCGATCGCCTCGCTGTACAGGCTCTTCGCCACGGCCGGGTCGCAGTGCAGGAACACGGGGGGCACGACGCGCATCTCCGCGGACGACCTGTTCCTCAAGTTCGTCGCGGAGAACACGACCGCGACGCCGGGCGTCAAGTTCGCGAGGAGGGACTGGGAGAGCGCGTCGAGCTTCATGCTCACCATGTCCTTCTTCGCCAGCTTGAACAAGATCCTCGTCTGGGCGTTCTGCTCGACGACCGTGTTCAAGTCGGTGATCTGTTGCGTGGCCACTAGCAGGGAGATCGCGTGCTTCCTTCCCTCCTTGGCGATGATGTCGAACTCTTGTTCGATGTACTTGGAGAAGTCCTTGGACAGGCCGGAAAGGCGGGGCTTGGCAGGCAAGAGCTCGTGCGCCTCGTCGATCACGATGAGGTTGTTGACGACGCTGTCCTCGTCGGCCGTTGCCACCTGGCCCTGCCCTTGCTGTGACGGGGGCATTGGCACCGGGGGAGGCTGCCCGGCTGCTGCCCCGCCGACCGTGGGCTTCACAGCCCCGGGCTCCTGTTCATCGCTGCTGTGGGACGGCGCCGGTGCGGCGAGCACGGTGTACCCCTCGACGACCTTCTTCTGGTAGATCCGCTTGAGGATCTCCATCAAGAAGATGGACCTCAAAGTCTCGTAGCCCCCCATCCGCGGGAACAGGATGAACACCAGCTTCTTGTTGAGCATCAACTCCGTGTCGATCTCCTCGACGGTATCGAAGACGCCGAGGCTCCGGAGTGCCTTGAGCCGCTGGGATATCGCGTCGGCGATGCCGGGGTTCCCTTCCACGGTCTCGACCGAGTTGGGGACGAACCACTTGATGTTCTTGCCCTTCTTCTCCGTGATGCGGTTGTTGTCGAACCACTGGCAGAACGCCTCGAAGTTGAAGAAGGAGACGCAAGAGGAGAAGAGCTTGAAGAGCGAGAGCAGCAACTCGTGCCCCTTGGCCGTGAGCAGGGGCATGAAGCTCGCGAGCTGCTCCCCGGTCTGGATGCGATAAGAACGGAACCCGAAGTCCTTCCAATCGAACAGCTGTTGGAACCCCGTGGGTGTCACGTAGAACGGCTTCAAGAAGAGGACGTCGTCAGGCTTTATCGCTGCCTCGAGCCCCCGATCCTTCAAGCCGAGGTCGTCCTTGATCTTCTTCGACTGGTCGGCGAGCCTGAGCATGCCCGACTCTCGCCACGGCTTCATCACCTGGACGAGGTCGCCTTGCGAGTCGAACACGATGGCGTGGACGTGGGAACCCAGCTCGTCCGATCTCGTGACCAGGTCGTATATAACGTTCTTGAGCAGGACGGTCTTCCCCTGGCCAGGTACCCCGCCGATGTACGTGTGGGTCTTCAGCAGCTCCGGGTTGAGGCGGTAGAAGATGCTCCTATCGTTCAGCTGCATCGGGACGCCCGCCTGGGAGAGCAGGCCCAGGTTCAGCCCCTCCTTGGGGATGCCGTAGATCTCCTGGATCTCGCCGACGGTGGCCGGGAAGACCAACGACTCCTCGCTGATGATCTGCGTGACCGGGCACGACTCCTTGAGGTCCATCCCGTGGCGGGCGAGCAACTGGATGCCGAACAGTAAGGTGGCGGCGTTGGGCTGCCCCTTCTGGGCGGTACCCTTCTTCAGCTTCAGCTCCTGGGATATGACGACGCCGGAATACACGACGTCGGCCGGGCAATCGAACACCAGGACGACCTGGTTCTGTTCAGGTTTTCGGTCGTTGGGATCGCCACCCGCATAACAGAAATCGGGCTGCGGGATGGGGACGATCACCTTCCCGAGCGGTTCCCTCAGGTAAAAGCGGCCAGCGTTCGACTTCTTCGATCCACGCATATCTTCCCTGAGCCGCCTCAGTTGGTCGAGCATGTCCAGCTGCAGGGTTCGCTTGTCGAACCCCCTCGGCTGGAAGTCCTCTCCGTCGTTCTCTAGTTTCATCGCTGCGTCTCCCTCCGTGAGCACTCGATCGGCAGATCCTACGAGATCTGACACCCCGTGTGGCCTTATCAGTGTTTGCTCCTCGTCGTGGGGCGTGATGCTTCCGCGACGGGGGCACGGCCGAGGTATCCGGTTTTCGGCTTCGACGAGTTCTTGCATGGATGGATCAGCGGAGGAATGTCATATAAGACTAGGGGGAACATGCCGTTCCCCGACCACCATGAAAGCAAGGGAACTCGTGAAGGGCCTCGTGGAGCGTGGAGACGGCCCCGGCCTCAAGCACCTCCCCGTGAACCTGGAAGGTGGTTCAATTTTGCCGCAGCTTGAAGGATATCTGCCCCACCACCCCGTCCTTGCCGATTTGAACCACGGGTGCTTCGTACGTGGCGGTGTATGGCTGCTCCAGGATCCCCTCGAGCGCGTTGGCAAGCACGCTGAATATCTGAAACAACAGCTGGGGGATCGCCTTTTCCAGCTCGTGGACGGTCGCACCAGGCATGCGGACGGCGTCGGCGAGGGCGCCGGCCTCCGCGTCGTTGAAGGCATACCGCAACAGGCCGTTGTAGTCCGATTCACCGCGCCCGGGCAGCTCCTCGAAGGAAAGGCGCCTCGGGTCGAACCGGAACATGCACGTGAACCACGTCATGAACAAGTGCTGGTCGTTCGCGGCGATGAAGTCCGCCGCCGGCAGCGGGTTCTGCTCCGAGGGGGCGAACCCGGCGGCCATCCTCGCCGCCTTGTAGCTGGCCCACTCGCCTCGCAGGGTAGCCAGCAGCCGGGGGTAGGCCTTCCTCTTGCGCGTGGCTTCCGCCCTCAGGCGGTTGAAGAGCACTTCGCCGTAGGTGTAGAAGCCCGGCTCGCGGCCCGCGCCCTTGCGCGCCAGCCGCGAGATCATGGCCGGGAACAGGTATCGACCCGGCCGCCTCAAGGACCCTTCCGCGTCCATAAGGGATCACCACACGTATGTTTAGCCTCGATCACCACCTAGTACTCGCCCTACCTTATACCCGCCGGAACGACCCGTGCCGGCACCGTCGGGAGCGAGCGACCTGGCGTTCCTCGAACCCGCGGGCGCGGGGGGAATGAAAAAAATGCCCGCCCCCTCCCGAGTTCCTGGCGGGCAAAAGAACGCCCCCCGGTGCATTGACCGTTCCTGGCGGGGGTGCGCCGCGTGGTGCGGGGAGCACCCGCGATGTACCCTTCCCGTCCGTTCCGATTATATGGCGCGGGGACGGGGCGTCCCGTCGTCGGCCTATCGGTGCGATCGGGCTTGCAAGGTCGCCCGCCCGGGCTCGCCCAGGCAGCCCACTCAGCGCAGCGTCGCGGTCACGAGGAAGTCCTGCGTGACGTCGAACCGGGCCGCGGGGATCGCCAGCCGGGGCCGCCTCGCCGGGTCGACGGCCGCGCCCGAGAAGTTTAGCACCTTCACGCCCCAGCCGAGCGCCGTCCCTATCGACTCCCGCCCGTTCCTGCCCGGCGCGACGACCTCGACCTCGACGGCGCGCTTCTTCAACTTCGCCTGGTATATCGCCGCGACGAGGTCGCTGGGATACGCTGGCGCGGGGTGGATGCCGAAGTCCCGGGCGCTGAGCACGAGCTTCGTGCCGTGCTTCTTTTCAAGTGCCCGAAGCTGCGAGTAGAAGTGACCAAACTCCCGCTCCTTCACCTTGCCGAGCTTTCGCCCCGTGCGGTAGGCCAGGTAATTCTGGATGCCGACCCGCACCCGGCCCGGCTCCGGGTGGACCTCCTTGAGCCCCTTGTAGAACTCGACGATGCGCCCGATCTCGGCGTCGTTGACGCCGAAGAACCAGACCGGCGCGATCACGAGATCCATACCGCTCCCTGGGACGGCCTCGATGGCGCGGAGCACCGCATCGAGGTTGTAGTCGTCCCGGCACGAAATCTTCCTCGCTTGGCCTGGATCCATCGTGTTCAGCGTGACGTTGATCTGGTCGAGCCCGGCAGCCCGCAGCTCGCCGATGCGGCCGCCCCCGAGCATCGTGCCGTTGCTCTGCATGCTCGCCCGGCGCACGCCGGGGACCCCGCGAAGCCCCTTGATGAGGCCGGGGAGATCCTTGTAGAGCAGGCCCTCGCCGTACGGGTCGACGTGTGCCTCGATGTCGTCCAGACCCTTGAACCGGACGACGCGCTCGAATGCTTCGATCAAGTAGGGGGCATCCACGATGAAATCATTCTCTTGGCCGCCGGCGTTGGCATAACAATACGCACAACGCAGGTTGCACAGCGTCGTCGGCCGCACCTCGACGAGGTTCGTGCCCCGGTCGATCACGCCGACGAAATCGAGGCCGTGCAGGGGGATGCGCGTCTCCCGTGTGACCTTGACCAACATGTGCCGATCACGGGTGCGGGTGGATGGAGAACTCGATCTGCCTGTCCGGGAAGAGCGTCCTTATGAGCCCCTCGATCTGCTCCATCTTCTCGTGCGCGACCTTGAGCGACACCGCCTCGTCCATGAGGATGTCCATCGTGATGAACACGACGTCGCCGACCTTCTTCACGCGCACGCTCGTCACCGCCATGATGTCCGGTATCACGTGCGGAACCTCGTCGTAGATCATGATCAGCTCCTCGGGGGCGAGTGGGTTCCGTTCCACGAGGTTGTCGAGGGCGCCCCGGCAGGAGCGGAGCGTCATGAGGATCACGAAGGCGGAGATGCAGATCGCGAAGATGGGATCTGCGAGGGGGGCACCAGCGATTGATAGAACCGTGGCGGCGAGCACGAGGAGGCTCCGCAGCCCGTCCATCGAGTACCCGAGTCCCTGGATCTTGATGGCCTCGCTGTCGAGCCGGGCGCCCTTCCGCCGGAGGTACGTGCCGAAAAGGATGTTGGACGCGGCGAACCCGACGAACGTGGCCGCCGCGACGGCGCCGTTCCCGACACCGCCCGCGCTCCCCGTGGCGATCGCCCCGATGGCGCTGTAGACGATGATCGCGTAGATGACCGTGACGACGACGAACTGGATGATCGCCCCGAGCGACTCGTACTTGCCCTTGCCGTAGGGGTGCTCGGAGTCCACCGGCTCGGTGCTCTTCTGTATGATCCGCTTGAGGAGCACGAGCAGGACGATGTCGCTCATCGCGTCGATGGAATCGCTGACGACGGAAAGGCCACCTGAGACGAAGATGATCGCGATCTTGACGACGAGCACGACCAGGCTGTAGAGCATGGCCAGATTCGCCGCGCCGGACTTCCCGTTTATCGATTCCATCTGCCTCGCCGAGGGAAAACACCACGCTGATCGATAACAAGCACGCGAGCCTTTTATGCGCGCCGCACGGCCGCGGGGGCGGGCTCCCCAGTTCAGTCGAACGTGTTCTCCTGTATCCAGTCGAGGTACGGCTGGTAGGCGGCGAGTACCGGGAGCGCCAGGATCTCGGGGCACTCGTACGGGTGGTTGGCCTTGATCTCGTCCTTGAGGGTGTCGAACAGCGACGCGCGGGTCTTCATGACCATGAGCAATTCGGCCTCGTCGCGGATCTCGCCCTTCCACGTGTAGATGGAGCGCACGTTTGGTAAAATGTTCACGCACGGGACGAGTTTCTTTTCGAGCAGGACGGACGCCAGCTTCTTGCCGACCTCCTCGCTCGGCACCGTGCTCAGCACGACGATGTACTTGTTCTGTGGCATACTCCAATCCTAGCCTATCCACTTTTTATGGGTTCGTCCAGAGGGAGGACACATCATGAACAGCAAGGAACGCGTCCTGGCGGCGTTCGACCACGAGGAGCCCGACCGCGTGCCGATCTTCGTCCAATCGATCATGCCGGTGTTCTACTCGCGGATGGAGCAGCTATGGGCCGAGGAGGAGGACATCGACGTCATCTTCCTGGGGAAGGACTTCACCTTGTACAAGCGCATGGGCTTCGACATGTCTTGGGGCGGCGCGGGGCTCGGCGCGTCGCCAGCCGTCAACCGCATCGACGAGCACCCGCTCCCCGCCATGAAGGAACCGGGCGTGACCATCGACATTACCGGCCGCCTGCACAAGACCACCGTGATGAACGGCCACCCGTACACGTGGTACCTCGGCCCGTACCTGGCGACGGAGGAGGCGGTCGACGAGTGGTATGAGAACTACTTTTTCGGCGTGGAATTCGTTCCCCCGTCCGACGACATCGTCAAGAACTTGAACGACCACATCAAGCAGACCGTCGGCGACGGGCGGTTCGTCCCGACGTGCGGCTTAAGGGGCGTGTTCGAGGGCGTCTTCGAGGGCATGACGCCCCAGCTGTTCTCCCGGCTGCTGATCAAGAAGCCCCAGAAGCTCAAGCGGATATACGAGGCCTACGCGGCGCAGTCGATCGAGAACGCAAAGGTCGTCGCCCGCTTGGACTACGACGTCTACAACCTGGCCGACGACCAGGCATACAAGGGCAGTACGTACATCTCCCCGAAGGCGCACCGCGAGATCATCATCCCTCTCTACAAGAGAATCGTCGGCGAGATCCACAAGGTGAGCAAGGAGAAGCGGGTCTTCTTCCACTCGGACGGCTTCACCGAGCCGCTGTTCCCAGGCCTCATCGAGGCGGGCTTCGACGGCGTGGAGAGCCTCGAGCCCGGTGCGGGGATGGACCTCAAGCACCTGAAGGAGGCCTACGGCGGCAAGCTCACGCTCATCGGCAACGTCGACTGCTCCCGGCTGCTCCCCTTCGGCACGCCGGCCGACGTGGAGGCTGCGGTCAAGCAGATGATACGGGACGCGGGGCACGGCGGCGGGTACATCGTGAGCCCTTGCACCGACCTCACCGACTCGTGCAAGTTCGAGAACGGCGTGGCCATGGTCGAGGCCGTGAGGAAATGGGGCCAGTACCCGCTGAAAGCCTAAACCCACTCTTCCTCCTTCCGCAGCCCGAGGAGGCGACTTGCCCGTCGACTCACGTGATGGGATAAACGCCGTGCTTCTTGTTCGTCTCGATCATGGCGTGGACGTTCTCTATCCTCGTTGTCGCGAGGATGTTGGCGCCCGGCGCGAGGATGAAACCGCCACCCACCGCCGCGTCCTTGATGCATTGCTTCGTGATCTCGACCGTGAACTCGACCGACCCCACGCACAGCGCGTCCGACGACGGGACGTTCCCGATGAGGGCGATCTTGTCGCCGTGCTGCTCCTTGAGCGGCTTCAGCCGCATGCCGGCCTCGTACTCGAGCGGCTCCGCGGCGTCGACCCCGGCACGGCACATTCCGGGGAACGACTCGTTCAGGTTTCCGTCCGTGTGGACGAGGAACTTAGCGCCGCGTTCATGCGCGTTGTCGGCGAGCCGCTTGTACACGGGCTCGACGAACCGTTCCCAGTCCGCCGGGCTCATCATGAGCCTGTCCTTCTGCGCGTGGTCGTCGCATATGAACGCGTATGGTATCCCCGCCTCGAATATCCGCTTGTGTTCCTCGATGGTTACGTCGCACCACGCGTTGATGAGCCCGTGGACGAGTTCTGGGTGCTTGCGGGTCATGTACGAGAAGCGCCGCATCCCGATGGACGCCCACGTGTCCATGGTCGGTCCACCGGCGGTCGGGATCGGGACGATGTCCTTCGCGCAGCCGACGTCCCACATATTCTTGATGCCCTTGTAGTAGCCATCGTCAGGCGGGACGAAGTCCCTCACGTAGGGGATCCACGCCTTGACGAGCTCGGGCGTCTTGAGCGCCCCGTCGTAGTACCACGACTTCGTGCCGTCATCGCTGCGGACGTGGATCACGCCCGTCTTGCCGACGACTTGACCTTCGGGCAGCGGGGGCAGCTCGGCGGGCAATTCCCTCGCCGGTGCCGAGGAGCCGTGCAGGTGGATCCACTTCGAATCGAACCCGAGCTGCCGGGCCAGGATCATGTCCATGGTCATGTCCGGAAACAGTCCCGCCTCGTCTTCGATGCCGACTTGCTCGTCGAACCGCCGGACGAACGGGTCCTCGATGGACTGGGTGAAAGTGGGGACTCGGTCGGGCTCCTCGTGGCAGAGCGCCTTCCAGATGCGTTCGTGGGCCTTCATCTGTCGTTCCTTGGCAGCTATGCGGGTTGAAGCTTTTTAAGGGGCCTAGTCAATGTGTAGTTGACTAGTCAAAGGAACATTGACTAGCTGGGCATGTGATTCGAGATGAACGAGACCCCCTCTAGAAGTATTACACTTTGGATCGCCCTCGCGGGCATCTTCACGGCGCTGACCACGGTCGCCACGGTGGTATTGTCTCCCCCGCTCCCGGCCGGTTTCTTCAACTTCGGCGAGGCAGTGATATACCTCGCCGCGATGCTGCTGGGCCCCGTCAACTTGCGCGGGACACGTGTCCCCTTGGGTGCGTTGGTCACCGGCTTTGCCGGAAGCATCGGTGCCATGCTCGGGGACGCCATCCTCGGGTACCCGCAGTACATCCCCGCGACCCTTGTCTTGAAGTTCTTCGAGGGCCTCGTCGCCGGACTTCTGTTTAAGGGTCTCAAGGCTCGCATGAACGAGGAAACCCTGGCAAGTGGGAGAACCACGGTACGCGTTCTCATGAGCGGCTTCTTGATCGCCGCGGCCGTCATCATCATCGGCGTGAATTACGACCCGGGTGCCACGGCCCTCTGGATCACCATCGGATCCTTCTTCATCGTCATCGTCTGTATTTCCATCGTCCGGGGGAAGATCCCGGTCTATTACATGGTGATGGCGATGCTCGCCGGTGGCATCATCATGGTCGTTGGGTATTTCGTGTACGAGCTCTACGTTCTGAAGGTCGCGACCGCCTTCATGACCCTGCCGTGGAACACGGTACAGGCGCTGGTGGGCATCATCGTCGCCGTTCCCGTGTACCAGGCCGCGCAAAGGGCGAGAGTCTTGAATGCGCTGTAGAGGATCCAGGACGGGAACCTGAACGACCCCCGCAGCGAGCCGGTGCTGAAACCCATGGACACGCTCGAGATGCGTTGCTGGGACGGGCACGTCCTCCCGGGCGAGAGGATCAACTCGCCGGATCCGCTGTTCAAGTGCCCGGCCTGCGACAAGAACCTCTTCATCCAGGAAACGTCGGGATCCCTGGCACGGGATGGCGGCGTGAGAGCCAAGCTCGATTTCTGGAACTACTTGAAGCGGGTGCTGCCAGCGGCCTTCTTCGAGGAGCGCGTCAGTATGGGCGAGGGCGGCACGAAGCTGGTCGATTCCACCGTGAACCAGGGCGATGCCGGGGAGCGGGCCTGCTTCAAGGACGAGTCCCAGAACCCCACACGCTCCTATAGGGATCGCGCCGCTGCCTTGCTCGTCACCCACGCGAGGATCCTTCACTGCAAGGAGGTGTTCTGCGCCAGCACGGGGAACATGGGGGCGTCCGTTTCCGCTTACGCCGCCCGGGCCGGCCTCGTCGCAAGGATTTTCAGCGACAGGAGCATCGACATTGGCAAGAAGGCCCAGATCAAGACCTACGGTGGCGTGCTGTTCGACTCCTACCCGTCGATGAACGACGGCATGGACGACTGCCTCAAGCACCAGATGGCGGAGGGCGGGTACCAGGCCACGGCCGAGTTTAACCCCCTCTCGATGCTGGCCCAGAAGTCGATCGCGTACGAGATCGTGTCCGATGGGTTCGTACCTGACGAGGTATACATCTCTATAGGTAATGGCGGCACGTTGTTCTCGCTGTGGCAGGGATTCGATGACCTCCGCGCGAGCGGGGCAATCCCATCGACGCCGAGGATGATCGGGGCGAGCCTTTCGACCGAGGGCCCGCGGATATCGCCGCTGAAGGAATCGAAGTACTCGCAGCGGGACTTGATGGAGAACGCGATCAAGGAATCCGGCGGGGATCAGATAACGATAACGGAGGGCGAGATCACCGGCGCGATCTCCACGCTCGCCCGAGCGGAAGGGCTCTTCGTGGAGCCGGCCACGGCCGCCGCGTATGCCGCTCTGAAGAAGCGCGCGAACCGCGAGTCCGGCCTGAAGCGCGTCGTGATCCTCACCGGCACCGGCCTGAAGGCGCCCAGCGTCATCGACGCGCTGATCAGCAAGGCGCCCAACTCGGACCTGTTCGTCCAGACGAAGATGAATTTGCGGCTGAAGATCCTCGAGCAGTTGCAGCACGCCGGGCCGGCGGGCTTGCACGGGTACAGGATCCACGCGTCCATTCTCGAGGACATCCAGTGCACGAAACAAGCGGTTTACCACCACCTGAAACAGATGGAGGAGAAGAACTTCGTCGTCGTCATCGCGAGGGACGAGCAGGGCCGCACGATCTACCAGCTCACCGAGAAAGGGAAAGAGGTGCTCGACCTGCTGAGCAGGCTCGTCGACCTCTTCTAGCAGCGGCTCGCCCTCAGAACTTCCAGAAGGGCTTCAAGTGCTCCTGCAGCTTCTTGGCCAGGTTCCCGTGGTACTCCAGGATGCTCTCCCCGGACTCGTGCTCGGCCTCCACGAAGGGCATCTTCTTTCCAGCGAGAACGTTCAAGATGTTCACGATGCTCTGCGCGAGGATCTTCACCCGGTAGCCGCCCTCCAGCAGGAGCACCATCTTGCCGCCGCAGCACTTGTCCGCGATGCGCTTGAAGCCCTCGACGTAGTGCCCGTACCCTTGCGTCGTGAAGGAGAGGCCCGACAAGGGGTCGGAGTAGTGCGCGTCGCCGCCGAAGCTGCAGAGGATGATGTCGGGCTCGTACTGCTCGAAGACTGGCTTGATCACCTGTGAGAAGATCAGCTGGACGACGTCGTCGCCCGCGCCGGGCGCGAGTGGGGCGTTCATGTTGTAGCCCTTCCCCGGCCCCTCGCCGATCTCCGACGGGAACCCGGTGCCGGGGTACTGCGTCCGTGGATCCTGGTGGCTGCTGAAGAAGAGCACGTCGTTCCGGCCGTAGAACAGCTCCGACGTGCCGTTCCCGTGGTGCAAGTCGATGTCGAAGATGGCGACCTTCTTCAACCCCTTTTTCTTGAGGAGGTACTCGACCAGGATGGCCATGTTGTTGAAGATGCAGAAACCAGATGAACGGCTCGCGTTCGCATGGTGCCCCGGTGGCCTGACCAGCGCGAACGCGCTCGAGACCTCGCCGCTCAAGACGGCATCGGCCGCGGCCATCGCCCCGCCCGCCGCGAGCAGCGCGACATCGAACGACTTGCCGCAGACCACGGTATCGCCGCCGTCGAGGTACTCGAGCGAGCGTCCCGTCGCCTGGAGGGACTTCGCGCGGGCGTACTCGATCATGTCCGCGTGGTGGATCATCTTGATCTCCTCGATGGTGGCGGGCCTCGGCGCGATCAACTTGAAGTCGGGGGATTCGAGCATATTCTCGCTCTTGATGAGATCCATGGTCGCGACGAGGCGCTCCGGCGATTCCACGTGGGAGCCGGTTTGATGCTGCAGATACATCGGATCGTATACTATGCCGACAGCCATGTGCTCTCTTTCGTGGAGGGAGTTAATATAATTGACCTCGAAAAACCTCGCACTGGGGCAATCTGCCCCGCCGGGAGCGCCAGCATCTCGTTGTCGCGGAGACAAATCGGGAATGTTGAAAAACCAGAAGCTGCTATTTAAACCATCACGATCGGATGGTTGGCCAACGTGAGTCACTCACTCATTTGCACCGCGTGCTGCATCGCCGTGACGGACGGGCAAGGGAACGTCGTCGTCCGCCACGAGTTACCGAGAGATGCCGAAAAGGTCGCGCGCGTGATGCTCGCCTTGAAAACTGCGACACCCAGCACTGACCTCGAGGAGATCGTCGCCAAGATCACGGACTACATGAAAGGTGCACCTGGCAGGGACATCCTCGAGGCCGAGGACGAGTACCTCTACCAGCTGCTCGACGGGAAAGTTCCGGGGCGCCTCTTCGCGGTGAAGTCGACCGGGGCAGGCGCTGCCTACCGGCAGGACGTCGTTTCGTTCCTCGCGAAGCTTGGGAGCACCTGGAACGCCGGGGAATTCTACGCGTTCAACCGCGCGGTCAACGTGGAACTCACGAAGCTACAGATCAAGTCTGTCTCGGAGCAAAACGACCGTCTCATCATGCAGGCCGTGAACTCGATCGACGACATCAACAAGAGCACGAACATCTTCTCCGAGCGCATCCGCGAGTGGTACGGCTATCACTTCCCCGAGTTGACCGACCAGCTCGTCGCCGACCACGAGTTTTTCCTCGAGATCATCACCAGCATCGGCACCCGGGGCGAGTTCGCGCCCGACCGGATCAAGGCCCTCCGGCCCGTCCAGGACAGGACCGTCGAGGTCATGGTCAAGCGGGCCAGTGAATCCATGGGTGGCGACTTCTCTCCCTTCGACATCAAGACCGTGCAAGCGTTCGCCAGCAGCGTGCTCGACCTGTACAAGGCACGGGTAAAGATCGAGAATTATGTCGAGTCCTTGATGGAGCAGACGTGCCCGAACTTGTCGGTCATCGTCGGTTCTCTGCTCGGTGCACGGCTCATATGCCTTGCAGGTGGCCTCGAAGCCCTTGCCAAGAAACCCAGCTCCACGATCCAGGTTCTCGGCGCGGAAAAGGCGCTGTTCCGGGCGATCAAGACCAAGGGTGAGCCGCCCAAGCATGGCATTCTTTTCCAAGCGAAAGAGGTTCGATCCGCCCCGTACTGGCAGCGCGGGAAGGTCGCGCGCCTGCTCGCGGGCAAGATCTCGATCGCGGCCAGGGTCGACCAGGTCAGCAAGCGGTACATCGCCGACGAGCTGCTCGCGGACATCCGCAGCAAGCTCGCGGAGATACAGCGGAAGTACCCGGACAAGCCGCCACAAGTGAAGGAACGATCATCTCCTTCCCGGCCAGAGGAATGGAAGAGAAAAACTAGGCCTGGCGGGTTGCAGCGCGACCGGGGGCCTGGAGGCTTCAAGTCTCGGCAAGGGGGTACCGGCTCGCGGCCTCCCAAACGAGGCGGAACCCGAGCCGATCACACGTGGCCTTCCGGGTCGAAGGGCGGTGAAAGGCCCCGGCCGTACAAGTCGGCGGGTTCCGGGAACAAGTCGTTCAAGCAAGGAGGCGGCGGGGCGAATGCCGCCAGGAAGTATCCCTCCAAGGGGAAGCCGAGAACGGGCAGGGAGTGATGTCAGACGTCGAGAAACGACTCGTATTCCGTGAAAGCGCATAACAAGTTCGAAGGCATCTTCGCGATCACCGTGGATGGCAACGAGATCCTCGGGACGAGGAACATGACCCCCGGCACGAGCGTGTACGGCGAGCGCCTCTTCAAGGGAAGCGGCCAGGATGAGTACCGGGAGTGGAACCCGAACCGGAGCAAGCTGTGCGCGTACCTCCGCAAGAACGGCAAGGAGTACTACTTAAAGGAGGGCGCTGTCGTCCTGTACCTCGGCGCGGCCAGCGGCACCACGGTCTCCCACCTGTCCGACATCGTCGGAACCCGGGGCCGGATCTACGCGGTCGAGTTCTCCGCCCGCAGCTTGCGGGAGCTCGTCCAGCGGCTGTCGAGCCGGGAGAACGTGATCCCGGTCTTCGCCGACGCGACGAAGCCGGCCCAGTACCGCTCCTTGATCCCGGAGCAGGTCGACATCATCTACCAGGACGTGGCGCAACCCGAGCAGGCCAAGTTGCTTATCGACAACGCACAGACGTTCCTCAAGCCAGGGGGAGGCTTCTACATCGCGATCAAGTCCCGCTCGATCGACGTCACGGTCGAGCCGGAGATCATCTTCCAGAAGGAGAGGGCGATCCTGGCGAAGGCCGGTTACGACGTCACGGACATGCGCGACATCGCCCCGTTCAGCGACGATCATGTCGTGATCGCTGGCAAGACGGGTTAGCGGCTCAGAACAGGCGGGTCTGCCCCGCCGGCGGCGCCCCCATCTCCTTCCTCAGCGCGTCCAGCGTCTTCCATTCCGCCCGCGCAAAGGGCGGGAAGCCACCGTGGTCGTGGTAGTACGCCTTGAGGAACGCGCGGGTCTTGGGATCCGACGGGTACCCCGACCCGAAGTCGCCGTGCTGGGCGGCCAGGTCGCGGACGAGCCTGTCGCGAGTCACTTTTGCGAGGATCGAGGCCGCCCCGACGGCCGTGTAGGTGGCATCGGCATTGTGGCTGGCGTTGACTGCCACGCGAGCGCATAGTAATCTCCGGATCCGCTCGCCGAACCGGTTGGGCTTCACGTCGGCCGAGTCGACCCACATCGTGTGGGGGATGGTGCCACGCCGGATCATCGCGTTGATGGCCCTCGCGAACGCGGCCACCTCGATGTCGTTCAGGTTCGTGCCGGCGGCCATCCCCTCGTTGATCTCCACGGCCGATAGAACGACTAGCTCGAAACCGCAGGCCACGCGGGCGATCACGTCGCAGAGCTCCTCCCGGCGCTTCGGGCTGAGCCGCTTCGAGTCGGTCACGCCTTGCTCCTGCAGGCCGGGCACGTCGCCCTCGCGAAAGCACGCGGCGCAGACGACCATCGGGCCGAGCACCGGCCCGCGCCCCGCCTCGTCGGCACCCCCCACTATCGCGTCCACGGGCACTCAACTTGAGTGATTTCGATCGAGGATGATTTTTTTCAATTTATCCGCGTTCGACGGTATCTCGTTCTCGTGGATGATGGGGATGCCATGAACGTGGCTCATATCCTGGAACAGCTTGTCATCGAGCATCACGACCATATTACACTTGGTTTCCAGCACCTTGTTGAACTCCTTCAGGAAGATCACCTGCTTCTCCAGCTTATTCTCTGCGTTCTGTATCAACTTGGAAAGGTCGCTAGTTCCTGCCTCCTTGATCGACGATATCTCAGAGATGAACACGTTCCTCGGCCTGGCGATCGATTGGTTCCTGTCACTTGGTTGCCCGCTCGCCTCGTCGGACGTCGCGTCCTCGAACGTCATGTCGATCGGCGCCTTGTTGAACCAGTAGGTGATGAACCCGAGCTCGGTCAGGCGCCGGTCGATCTCCCGCTGGAAGCCCGCCAGGTTCCTGATCGTCTCGTAGTTGGTCTTGTAGAGCTTGACGAAGATGTCGATCGTCTCGGAGAACTGGCGCAAGAACTCTTGCTGGCTGAACCTGAAGATCCGGGACATCTCCTCGAAGTGGGCGAGGCGGGTCTTCATGTTGCTCGACTCGTACTCGTACACGGCCTTCGGGGTGAGCGCGAGCTTTTTCGCGATGTCCGCGAGCGACAAGTTCCGGGACTGGCGCAGTTCCTTGAACTCCCTGGTCTTGATCTGCACGAAGTACCCGCCCCGCTGGCTGTACACGCGCGGGAAGTCCTTCCTCTCAAGGACGCCCGTGAAGGTCGTGAAGTTGAGCGCGTTGATGTTGTACCGGCTGTACAAGATGTTGTCATCGAGCGCCCCGTTCCGGTTCCTCTCCCCTATGATTATCGGCACGGAGTTGAAGATGTGGGCGATGTTGAGCAGTTCCTCCGATTTCTCTTTACTGAAGTTGTCGATGTTGTCGATGTATTTGATGATGAGGGTTATGTCCTGGTGCCTCGCGATCAAGTCGAAGCACTTCGCGCTCACGTCGATCTCGAGGACCTGCTCCACGTCCTTGTTGCCCACTATGCGGATCGTAGCGTCGTTGCTGGAAAAATCGACGATTACCCAGCCAGTTCGCTGCATTGACGAGATGATCTGTTGGATCATGACCCTTCGTGTCTGTCTAGTGCTGGGATGAGATACCCAATTCGCCAACAAATATTTTTGCGTTAAACAAAACATTCAAGGAATCGTTTTGCCTCGAATATAGTGATGCCCTCGATCGATGTGGATTTCTGCAAGCTGCACTTCCCCAACCCGGTCATCCTGGCCTCCGGGATCCTCGGGGTGACCGGGGCGGTCCTGTCGCGGCTGGTGAAGGAGTCGGGAGTCGGTGGGCTCACCACGAAGTCAATCGGGCCTGAACCCCGAGCCGGCTACGCGAACCCCTCGATCATTGAGATCGAGCCAGGCACGTGCTTGAACGCCGTGGGGCTTGCGAACCCGGGTGTCGACGAGTTCGTCAAGGAGATCCCCGAGATCCACCATGACGGCGTGCCCTTGATCGCGAGCATCTTCGGCGACGCGGAGGATCAATACCCGGCGATGGCCCGCAAGGTGGAGCGGGCTGGCGTGGACGCGGTCGAGCTCAACATCTCCTGCCCCCATGCCAAGGTCTCCAGCATCGGGGCTGACCCGGATCTCACCGCGAGCGTGGTGGCCAAGGTCAAGGCATCTGTCAAGATCCCGGTCCTCGTGAAACTCAACCCGAACGTCACCAGTATGGTGGAAATCGGCCGAGCGGCAGAGAAAGCCGGCGCGGACGCCCTGGTGGCGATCAACACGATCCGCGGGATGGCGATCGACATCGACGTCATGAAGCCCGTCCTCGCCAACAAGTCGGGCGGGGTCTCCGGGAAGGCCATCAAACCCATAGCCGTCAAGGCAGTCTACGACCTATATGACAGCGTTCACATCCCCATCATCGGCTGTGGTGGCGTCTCCACGGGTCACGACGCGATCGAGTTCGTGCTGGCCGGCGCGAGGGCGGTTCAGGTCGGAACCGCTTTTCTCAACGGTTTCGGTATCGTCGAAGAGATGAAGCAAGACATCCTGGAATACATGAAACGGCACGCGGTAGACAAGCTGGCCGACATCGTCGGGAAAGCGCATTGAACTGGTGAGCTGGATGGCCGCCAAGAGTCCCTCGATCAACAAGCCCTTGCCGGTGAGGATCACCGGGAGGATCCAGGAAACCCCGAGGATCGCCACGTTGGAATTCGCCGTCCCCGGCGTGCGGCCTGTCCCCGGCCAGTTCTTCATGGTGTGGATCCCCGGGGTCGACGAGATCCCAATGAGCGTTGCCTCGATCGACAACGACAGGGGCATCTACGCGGTTTCTGTCGCAGCGGTCGGCGAGGCGACGGCAGCGCTCTTCGCGAAGGATGTTGGCGACAAGATAGGCATTCGCGGCCCGTTCGGCAACGGGTTCGACGTCTCGGTCGGGGACGGCGGCGCTTGCATCATCGGCGGCGGGGTCGGCATGGCTGCCTTGAAGCCGCTCGTCTCTGTACTCCTGGAACAGCGCAAAAACCTTATTGTCATCAACGCCGCGCGGACGAAAAGCGAGTTGCTCTACCACGAATCCTTCGAGAAGAGTATCGCTCCTGGAATGACGTATTTCATCTCCACGGACGACGGAACTTGTGGGGAGAAGTGTTTGGGTCACGAGCTGCTCGTGAGCCTCCTCGGGCAAGGGAAGATAAGGGCCGACAAGGTGTACACCTGCGGGCCCGAGTTGATGATGCGCCAGGTGTTCTTGGCTTGCAAGGAACGGGCGATGCGGGTCGAAGCATCCTTGGAACGCATGATGCGGTGCGGCAGCGGGTTGTGCGGGCTCTGCGCTCTGGACCCAGGGGGATTGCTCGTATGCAAGGACGGGCCCGTGTTCTCGGGCGACCAGCTGGGAGGGGTAACGGAGTTCGGGAACTACAAGAGGGATCTCTCCGGCAAGAGGATCCCCCTCAAGAAATGACTGCAAGGGGCTGGTTCTTGATGGGAGATGACCGCGAGAAGCTGGCCGTCGCCTTGGATGCCATCGTCGACGAGATGCTGGCCTCTGGCGTGGTGTCGAGGGGCATGCTAAGCAAGATCAAGATCAAGCACGCGAAGCAGTTCGGCCTTAAGGAGATCCCGACGAACGCCGCGATCCTGGCCAGGATGCCAGAGGAACGGCGCGACACGTTCCTGCCCGTGTTGAAGCGACGTTCGAAGCGCACGATGTCGGGCGTCTCGGTGATCGCGGCGATGACCAAGCCGATGCCTTGCCCCGGGAAGTGCGTGTACTGCCCGGGCCCGGAATCCCAGCCTGACGAGCCCGTGGCGCAGAGCTATACGGGGCGGGAACCGGCGGCGCTGCGATCGCTGATGTACGGCTACGACCCGTTCAAGCAGGTCTCCTCCAGGGTGAACGACCTGGAATCGATCGGTCATACTTGCGACAAGATCGAGCTCATCATCATGGGTGGGACGTTTTTATCCACCCCAAAGGAATACCAAGAGTCCTTCGTCAAGGGATGCATAGACGGCGTGCTGGGGCGCGAGACCGCTAACTTGGGCGAAGCAAAGAGGCTCGCAGAAACGAACGAACGCCGCATCATCGGCATCACGTTTGAAACCCGTCCCGACTTCTGCATGGCCCAACACGTGGACGCGATGCTTGATTACGGGGGGACGCGGGTGGAGATCGGCGTGCAGACGACCCGAGACGACGTCTACACGATCGTCGACCGCGGCCACGACACCGCGGTCACTAAGCTCGCCAACCAGATGGCCAGGGACGCGGGGCTCAAGGTCTGCTTCCACATGATGCCCAACATGCCCGGCTCGGATCCGGAGAGGGACGCGGCGATGTTCGACGAGATCTTCTCCAGCGAGGCGTACCGCCCGGATTATCTGAAGATCTACCCCTGCCTCGTCGTGAAGGGGGCCGCCCTCGAGAGATGGTGGCGCGAGGGAAGGTACAAGCCTTACTCGACCGCCGAGCTCATCGAGCTACTCGCCGGCGTGAAGCCGAGGCTGCCCCGATGGACTCGCATCCAGCGGGTGCAGCGCGACATCCCTGCGGACCTCATCGTCGAAGGGGTCAAGAACAGCAATTTACGCGAGCTGGTCTGGGAGGCGATGGACAAGAAGGGCTTGAGATGCAATTGCATCCGGTGCCGCGAATATGGCTTTTCCCGGGAGCGTGGCGCGCTCACGCGCATCCCGGACGTCGATGACCTCGTGTTAAAAAAGGAGTTCTATGCGGCAAGCGGGGGCTCCGAGTGCTTCATCTCCGCGCTCCACCCCGAGACCGAGGACGTCTTCGGCTATGTCAGGTTACGGAAGCCGTCACCATTCGCCCACCGGCAGGAGATGCAAGGCGTGCCCTCCTCGATCATACGGGAGCTCCGCGTCGTCGGCGAGGTCGTGGCCGTGAACAAGGCGCCAAACGAACTGCAAGCCCAGCACCACGGGCTGGGCAAGAAGCTCGTGTGCATCGCGGAGGACGTGGCCCGCACCGACTTCTCCTCCGGCAAGTTGCTCGTCATCGCCGGCATCGGCGCGCGCCCGTACTTCTATGCCCTGGGCTTCGACCCGGACGGGCCGTACGTTTCCAAGCGGTTGTGATGCGAGCGCTGAGCAACGCATTTAACCTTGGTTTCCAATGGTGTGAATTGACCATGGCAGACCCGCGGCACCGCTCCCCCCGACTCGTTGGATCCCTCCTCCTGGCGGCAGCGTTGGCCGGAGCCTTCATTAGCTCACTCGTGCACCCCGCCAGTGATGGCCATGGTGGCGCGTCTTTTTCCAGGGGAACCAGGCTGGTCGACAGTGCCCCTCCTTCGATAAACCAGCCGCCAGACCGGCGCGTCCTGCTCAACGATGCCGGTGTCGTGATCACGTGGATCATCACCGACCCGGAAAACGCGAGCGGTACCTACATCGTTGCACACGATGATTTCGACCCGATGGAGAACATCGCAAGCTTGCCGTCCATGTTGAGGACGTGGGTCAACGACACGGCCTTCGACGTGCCCGTGGACACGTCGCAAGCCGGTGCCCACAACTACACCATTCTATTCTCCGACATGACGCAATCGGAGCTCATCGAGGCGGCGATCGCCGGCGATCCGATATCGTGGGGGACGGACACGGTCTGGGTGACCGTGGAGACCCCGCCCGTCATCCAGGCCCCGGCCACGCTCAGGATCCACGAGGGGGAGACCGGGCGGGTGCTGGACTTTTCCATCGTCGACCCAGACAGCCCAACGGGCTTCATGAACGTTACGATGAACGGCTCCGCCGTGCTGCCCGCCAACACGCAGTGGAACGCCAGCCAGGTGGTCTCGCTCCCGCTGAACACGACCTCCTCCGGGTTCCAAAACTACACGCTCGTGGCGACCGACAGGAACTACACCGTGAACATGTGCACGACCGTGTGGGTGGCGATCGACTTCCCACCCGAGATCCTCGGCCTGGTGAACCGCACGGTGTCGCCCGA
>JAFGBX010000083.1 GCA_016932935.1 Promethearchaeota archaeon
CGCGATGAGCGTGACGTGCGGGAACCCCGCGGGGTCGACCGTTCCGAGCAGCTTGGCCATGATCTCCGTCCAGGTGAACCGCACCGCATCCGCCGGTATTTCCTTGAGCCACGTTGGCTTTTCCTCGGTGTTTCCCATGTCTTTCTCCTCCGGGACATCCCCGGTTATCTATCCTCCTTTCTCGTTAGGCCGGACCAGGCCACGACGGGCACGCCGCTCGCCTTGGCGAGCGCCAGGAGATGCTCCATCTCGCGCTTTGTCAGCAGCGGCGCGGCCTTCAAGGCCCATTTGCCCAGATCCATGCGCTCGTACTTGTCCGCGGGCAGGTTGTTGAAGGACAAGAGATCCCACCGCTGCACCTTGCCCCGCAGCTCCTTTGCGATGAACGAAGCTATGCCGCTCACGTTCTCGTCCGTGGCCGTGTACCCGGGGATGATAGGCGTTCGGATCCAGAGCTGCTTTCTCTCCCCGTCGACGTGGCTCGCCAGCCACTTGCAGTTCTCGAGGATCTTGTCGTTCGACATACCCGTGAATGCCTCGTGCTTTTCCGAGTCGATCTCCTTCAAGTCGTACATGATCAGGTCGACGTGGGGGAGTAGCCGGCCGAGCACGGCCGTCGTCGTGGCGCCGGACGTCTCGATGGCCGTGCTCATGCCCCTCGCCTTGCACTCCGAGAGGAACAGCGCGACCGCCTCCGGCTGCATGGCCGGCTCGCCGCCCGAGGCCGTGACGCCGCCCCCGGACTGGCGGTAGTATGCCACGTCCTTGGCGACCTCCTCGACGATGGATCCGACGGGCATGTGCCTGCCGAATTGCTTGAGGGCCGTCGACGGGCAAGCCTCCACGCAACTACCGCACGTATTACACGCGTTCCGGTCGATGTGAACGCCGCTATCATCTACCCTTATCGCCCTTTCAGGGCAAATGTCCATACAACTCTTGCAGCCGATGCATTTTACCTTGTACCACTGGATGCTGGGCTCTCGCTCGATACCCTCGGGGTTCTGGCACCACGCGCAGCGGAGCGGGCACTGCTTGAGGAACACGGTCGTCCGGATGCCGGGGCCGTCCTCCGTGCTGTACCGCTGGATCTCGAAGACGTTCGCGGTCGTTGCAGATGCGGGGACGTTGGCGTCAGTCATCGTGATCGTGCCGGTGTGGTGGCCACGCCATCAGAGCGCGTGGGACTCGCGCGCGATGATCTCGTCCTGGAGCTCCTTACCGATCGCCGTGAAGTAGGCGTTGTATCCGGTGACGCGAACGAGCAAGCTGCCGTAGTTCTGGGGGTGGAGCTGCGCGTCCTTGAGCATCGCCGCGTCGAGCATGTTGATCTGCAGTGCGCTGCCCCCGTTCTCGACGTACCCGCGGATGTACGACTTGAACTTCTCCTTGTGCTCGGGGTCGCGCAAGATGGCCGGGTTGAACGTGATCGTGTGCGAGGCGCCGTTGGGGAGCACGTTGACGTGGTTCCCCTCGTCGTCCTTGCCTCCGAGCGCCGTGCCGACCGAGTTCGCGACGGCCGTCGGCCCCGCCACGTCCGCGCCGTTCGTCGGGCATATCGCGTTCGACAAGAACGTGCCCGCGGCCCGCCCGTCCGGCGTCGCGGGCGTGAGGGCGGCGTCGTTGCCTGCCCAGTAGTTCCAGCTCAGCATGCCCGGCCGGAACGCGTACCCCGTCGGCGCCTCGTGCTTCCGGGTCTCGTCCGCCCATACCCGCATGACCGCTTTCGCGATGGCATCGGCGTCCTTGTCGTCGTTGCCGTACTTCGGCGCCTTGTTCTTGAACAGCGCCTGCATGATGGCATGTTCTTTCTGTCCTTGATAATTCGCCTGGAGCGCGGCCTTGACCTGGTCGATCGTGTACCGCTTCTCGTCATACACGAACCTCTTGATGGCGAGGAGCGAGTCGACCATGGTCGCGAAGCCCACTCCCTCGATCGTGACGAACCCGTACCGCGGCGGGGCCTCGCGGACGTCCTTCCCGCCCTCGATCATGCCGTCGACGAGGAGGCTCACGTAGGGCGTGGGAAGCCAGCGGGATCGGAACTCCTCGGTCATGTTGTAGACCGAGACCGTGCGCTCGATGACGTGCTTCAGCTGCTGGAGGAACGCCGAGAAGAACCCGTCCCAGGACCCGAACGCGGCGGGGTCGCCCGTGTCGGGCCCGAGTTGCGCCTTCTCGCGCTTCCCCGGGCGCGCGCCCGGCATGCTCCTGCCGCGCCAGAGGGTCAGCTCGACGCTGCGGGCCAGGTTCGGGTTGCAGTTGACCGTGCCGGACCGGTCGTTGCCTTGCATCGTGTTTTCGAGGCAGCCGACGCACGCGTAGTCCCAGGCATCGCTGGCGGGAACACCTTCGGCCAGCATACCGGCGATGCTTCGCTCGTCGAAGTTGAGGATGAACGGGGCGCCCTGGGCCCGGGAGACCATGGCCACGACCGTGTCGAGCAGCTTCTCCGGGCTCCCCCTGTGGAGGCGCACGTTGGGCTTCGGCTCGAGGATCGGCGCCCACTCGTCGAACACCTCCAGGATGAGGTACGTGAGATCGTTCGTGACGTCCTCCCCGCCGGGCCCCATGCCGGCGAGCGTGACGAGCTGGCCGAACCCCGACGTGATGCCCTGGTTTCCGACCTTGATCTGGGCGTCGTAAGCAGTGTTGCAGTGGAACATGAACGCGGAAAACAAATCCTTGGCGAATTCCCGCGTGATGACCTTCTTGACGATGACGTCTTGCTCGTAAAGCGGCCACAAGTACTGGTCGAGGCGGCCGAAGCTCGTGCCAGGCCCTGGATAGCTCTCTTCGGCGATCACGAGCATGTGGGCGAGCCAGACGGCCTGCATGCCCTCCCAGAACGTGCGCGCGGGCTCCCACGGCACCCGGTCCAGGTTCGCGGCCATCTGGCCGAGCTCGGCCTTGCGCTCCCCGGACGCCGTCTCGCGGGCCAGGCGGCGGCACTCGGCCGCGTACCTCCCGGCGAGCTCCCGCGGCAGCTCCGACGAGGTGAGCATGGCCCGCAGCTCCGCGCCCTTGGGGCCCCGCTTGTCCTCGTCTGGCAGCGCGTCGTACGCGACCTTCGCCTTCTCGTGTAACCACTTGAACCCCTTCTCCACGACGAGCTTGTAGTCCGGGATGATGTGGCCGCCGGCCGCCCCCGCGTTGCCGAAGCCATCGAAATGGAAGTGCAATATCGCCTTCCGGTTTTGCAAGTTCTCCTTCTCGAAAACGGCCTGTTGCTTCTCGTCGAGGCACTTGGACAGCTGCGTGTTGAACCTGCCGCCCGCGATCAAGTCGTTGTCCGAGACGATCTCTTGCGGGATGCGGTTGACCATGACCTCCCGGAAGAACCACGCGCGGCGCTCGGGGATCGACCACTGCCAGAAGCCCTCCGGTAGGGGGACCGGCTCCGCCATGAGCTCGAGCGACTTGGGAAAGGGGCCCTTGTCCTTCTCGCCCATGTACGCGTACATCTCGGGGACGATGTAGTAATCGCCCTCGTGCCACACCCGGTCGCAAGGCGTGCCCGTCGTGAAGGGAGAGAACTCGTTGTTCCACGCGCGCTCGTTGCCCTTGAAATAGTAGTCCCGCAGCCAGCGCGCCCGGGGTGACAGACCGTGCGGGCCCGCCACCTCGAAGGCGGGCTGGCCGGGGGAGCCGCAAGTTTTTCCCGATGCCATCTTACTCGATCAAAACGGGGCGAACCGGCCATAATATGCTTTCGGGGATTAGATCATGCGATTGCCCGGCTCGTGGGCGCGGGAGAAAAGGGGACGCGGCTGGCTGCTCGATCGAGGGATGGAAAGAAGAAGGGATCACTGGCCCTTGTCCCGGTCCCACTTGCCCTTGGCGCGCAGGGCCTCGATCTCCTTCGCCGCGATGTTCTTGAGCAGCACGTAGTCGGTCTTTTCCGTGCGCGTGAGGGGCAGCTGCGCCGGCTCCATGACCA
>JAFGBX010000084.1 GCA_016932935.1 Promethearchaeota archaeon
GCAGGTGCTTCAGCTGGTAGTGGCCGAGGGACGGGTAGCGCTCGACCAGCAGCGCCGCGATGCCGGCGACGATGGGCGTCGAGAACGACGTCCCCTGGCTCGTCCTATAGCCGCTGGTGGACAAGTGGCTGGCCCCCAGGATCCCGACGCCGGGGGCGACGATGTCGGGCTTGGCGCGCCCATCGGCGGTCGGGCCTGGCAGGCTGAACGACGCCACGCGGGACTGGATCTGGTCGAGGGAGCCGACCGTCAGCACCTTCTCGGACGAGCCCGGCGCGGCGACCCGGTCGGGTTCTCCTCCGGCCACCACGTTCCCAGCGGCGACGACGGTCACGATGCCTCCGTCCACGAGGCCCTCGACGATCTGGCTCAGCTCGTCGTTCCCGTCCGACGCGTTATCGTCGCCCCACGACAGCGACGCGACCTTGATGCCCAGCCCCGGGGCGATGGCCATCACCCGGTCGACCGCCGCCCGGGCATCGGCGTTCTCCGCGGTGATGGAGCCCCCGTCGATGTAGAACATCTTGACCGCCGCGATGTCGGCGCCGGGCGCGATGCCCTTGTACGTGCTGGAATTCCCGGCCGCGATCGACGCGCACATGGTGCCGTGCCCCGCTTCAGTCCCGTTCAAGTCGACCGGCGCGGAGTAGTTCTCGACCGTGACGTCCGTCCAGTCGACCTGCTTCCCGGCGAACGCTTCGTGGCTTGCCCTGATGCCAGTGTCGACGATGGCGATGCTCTGGCCCGATCCGTTGATCCCGAGGGACCAGAAGGTCTCGTTGATGCCGAGCAGGCCCTCCGGCGTGAGCAGCCCCGCCCACAGCGTGGAGGTGGCCAGGGGAGGGGCGCGCGGTGCCACCTCCACCCGTGGCGCGGCGCTGGCCGCCAGCACGGCGAGTCCCATGCAGCAGCACGCGAGCAGGCGCATGTGGCGGGGTTTCATGGCTGCGGCAACTCACATGAACAGGCCGGCGTCCTCGAGCATCTTGCCGTGGTCGAACGCGAGCGTCGCGTGCCGCACGGCCTGCACGTCGTACCACGCGGCGCTCGATGCATCGTCCCTGCCCTTCACCTCGCCGCCAACGCGCTTGCACAGGTAGGTGGCGCTCACCGTGCGACCGCGGGGATCGCGTTTCGGATCCGAGTAGACCCCCACGATGCGCACGATCTCCACGTCCAGCGACGTCTCCTCCTTGGCCTCTCGCACGCAACACTGCTCCACGGTCTCGTCCGGGTCGAGAAAACCCCCCGGCAGCGCGAGCTTGCCCTCGTGGGGCGGGTTCTTTCGCGTGATGAGCACGACCTTGCGCGGCTCGTCGGGGTCGTCGACGATCATCGCGTCGGCGGCGATGCGGTACTCGCGGGGTGGATCGGGCGACATGGGTTGACATCATCACTCTGGGAAATAAGCATAACACCACATAACATGAGGAAAGGAAAACCGTCACGCTAGCTCGATGCGGATAGCCGTCTCTCCGGCGGGCAGTCCCTCCACCACGACCCGGCCGAGCCCGTCAAGGTGGCTTGCAACGTCCATCTCCTTCCCGCCGACCTCCAGGCGCTTGACCCGGCTCGCTCCGAGGCGCGGGGAGATGAAGGCGCCTCGCTTCCCGAGCGCCGCGGGGATCTCGATGGTGTAGGCCAGGGTGTTGCCCCCCGTCTCGGCCCTCACTCCAATACCCCCCTTGGCCGAAGGAAACGTGCCTCGAGCCCAGGCGAGGTCGTGCAGCTCCGGCTGGATCGTGAAGCTTGCGAACCCTGGCTGGGTCGGCTTGATGCCGAGCACGTGCGTGAGCAGGTCGTAGGCGGGCGTCGCCGACCAGGCATGGGTACGAGATCCATGCTGTTCCCACGTCTCCCAGATCGTGCCGGCGTAGTCTGGATGTGCGAGCATCCGTCCCCAGCCCTCCTCGAACATTTTAAACACGAGGTCGAAGCGGCCGACCTTGACGAGAGCGCTGTTCACGAAATGCATGAAGAATGGCTGGGGGAGGAGGACCTCGCCGGGCTGGGGCTTGCTGCCCTTGCCCCTTTTCGGCCACGGGATGGCGTACTTCCCCTTGGCCGGCCCGTCGAAGGCCACCTCGAGCATACGCGGCCACCGGTCTTGTGGGGCGATGTTGAAGTCGATGAGCAGCGCGTTCGTTTGTTGGCTGATGATGTCGTCCAAATCCCCGCCGTTGAGGCCATCGTGGTAGCAACCCCTTCCTTCGTCCCATAGGTGCTTGTTTATCCCGGCCCTGACCCGCTCGGCGACCCGCGAGAGCTCGGAGGCCTTCTCCGCCCACCCGAGCATCCTGGAGTACTTGGCGACTAGCTGCAGCGCCTTGTAGTACTGCGCGTTGACGACCGCGTTGACCTCAGCGTCTGCGTCGAGGCGGTCGTTCCAATCGATGAACTTCCAGAAGGGGACGTCCTTCACGAGGCCCGTGTCCCGGTCGAGGTACTTGTCCCACCACTCGATCGCCTTGAGCAGGCTGGAGTAGAGGTCGCGGATCGGCCCGTCGTCACCCGAGTACAGGTAATGCGCGTCGACGACGAATATCCAATAGAGTTGGTAGTTCGGGATGATGTGCTGCTCGAAATACGCGTCTCCGCAGAAGAAGCTGAACGTCATGCCCGTCGGCAGCTGGTCGAACGCGCCGTCGTAGATGAACTTCTTGCCCATGAGGTAGTCGCCGAAGGCTGCGTAGTTGACCAGGTTCTCCACGTAGACGTCGCCCGGGTAGGAACGCTGCTCGCGCCACGGGCAGTCCTCGTAGCCGTCGTGCGTGCACAGCACGAGCGTGTAAGCGCAGGCCTTCCACAGCTCGTTCAGCATCTCGCTCGAGCACTCGAACGACCCCTTCGCCTCGTACGGGTAGCTCGTGAAGACCGCGTTCAGCCGGTGGATCTTGATCGCGTGCTTGACGTTCCGGATCTTGACCATGACGGCCTTGAACCCGTCCCACAAGGTCTGCTCGAACTCTTGCACCCCGTCGCGCAAGGTGACGCTCATCCCCCTCTTGCCCGCGAATGAATCGCCGTTATACACCTGGTTCCCGGCCACTTGCTCCGACGGGATCATGTCAATGACCGCGCCCTTTTCCCCTTCCACCACGAGGTGCATGTAACCAGTGACGTTCTTCCCGAAGTCAAGCAACATGAACACCGCCCGGCCCTCGCCGGGCGACGTGACATCGCAAGACTTGCCGGGGGCGGGGGCGGTGATCGCGTCCATCCCCGTGATCGTGGCCTTCCCCAGCGGCTCGTTGATCTCGATGTTGTTCTTGATGCAGAAGTCCGGGATGTCGTCGGCGTCCTCGTCGCCCAAGAGATCCGCGCCGGCGTCCTCGACCTCCCCGTAGGCCATGATCGAGACCGGGTTGACCTCGACCTCCCGCAAGAAGGGGATGTTCCGCTGCACCACGAACTCGAACGGATCGTTCAGCTCGAGCGGCGATGCCCACGTGCTGTCGTCGAATCCCGCGCCCGTCCATCCATCGGGGAATAAATTCAAGTCAACGATGTCCACGCGCCCGAGGGTACCGTTCTTCTTGGGCGCGTCTTGTCGATAGGCATCCAGCTTGATCGCCTTCGTCGTGCAGTCGGAAGCTATGACCACGTGCTTGCCGCCGGCCAATTCCACATCCAGCTCGAAGACCAGCCCGCCCTTCGCCGCGCCCGCCAGGTTCCCGCCCTTGACCGAGTCCAGGCACTGGTACCACGCCAGATCCTCCCCGAAATAGACCGCCTTCACCGCGATGATGTTCTCCCCGGGCTTCAAGACGCCCGTGACGTCGTGCTCGTCGAAGTACCAGGCGCAGTTCTCGCAGCGGGCGATGCCTCGCCCGATGTAGGTTCCGTTCACGTATAGCTTGTACCGGCTATCGACCGAGATCTGCAGCGTGGCTTTCGTTGGTGCCCCTTCCAGAGAGAATCCCTTCCGGAACAACGCGTGGATGTTGCGTTCATTCGGTAGAATGCCCTGGAATTCCCCGGCACGACCCATGCTTTGCTTGTGCCGGGGGGTGAAATATTGGGGCCAGATCCATCTCGCATTCCACTGCTTCCTAATCCTCCAAGGTATCGTGACCACTTTCCATCTACCTTCCATCCTTCCTTCGGATGAAATGCATGGTGCTGCTATGAACTCGCCTCGCGAAAGATTAAAAATCGTTGCGGTAATGCAAGAACCATTGCAACGAAAGTTCCGATTGCATCCCCGAGCTGCGTGGCATGAAACGAACTAGCAAGGTACCCCTGTTCAAAGCGATTCCATTGTTAGGCATCTTTTCCATGGGGGTACTGTTTTTCGTTTGCGCGACCTTCATCAACGAGATCGGGGCTCTCTTGCCCGCGTTCGAGACGTACATCGATTCAGGTCGCTCCTTGTTCTTCCCGGATCTCCCCCGCATCAACCTCATCTCGTTTTTGCCGTTGGAGCAGCAACCCGTTCCGCTCACGTGGGGGCACATCATCGACATCATCGTCTTCATCAACATCGGACTGTCCATCAACAGGATCCCCTATGATTGCTATCGAAGAGCGGTGGATTGCCGACTGCAGAACCAGATCCACGACTTGCACCTGGATAGGCGGACTGCAAAGTACGAAGCGGGAAACGCTATCGTCGCGGGATGCGCCATGCCGCGATTGGATGCACGTGCCCTATTGAGAGCTCATGTGGATCATGAAGCCGCACGCGTTGAAATGGATGCCCGGCAAGAGGAGCCCGGAAAGAAGACTACCCGCTGGAATGCTCGCGCGTCCCTTTCGGGAATCCCCTCGCTCGCCGGGACGGCGGGATATGCCCGCCTGGTGTTTTCAGCTTCCCACTCGATCCTTCCCTCGCTTCTGGTTGGATGCCACCCTCGTTCTGGTTCGTTTTTCCCCTCGGAATTGTCGTTACATGCTTTTTATCAAGAAATTGGAGCAAGCAAACGATGAGCGACTTCATGACTCAGTTGATAGCAGGCCTCAAGCAACAATTCGAGAGCTTCGACATCTACAGCAAGATATGCGGCAAATGCGGCATATCGACCGCGAAGGACATCGAGCGGACCGTCGAGTCCGCGGACTGGGCTGCCTTACCCGCGATCTCAGACCGTATGTACAAGCGATCGGCGGGTTTATTCGGCAAGCTGAAATACAACTTGCCCGGCGTATGGCACGTGTCAAGCAGCACGAGCGGCGATCCTTCTTACGTGTGGCGAACGGTACAAGATGAACAAAGCATCATCAAAGCATACGCGAGCTGTTATCGCAAACCTAAGCAGATGTTCGACATCTCGCTAGCCTTCGCGCCCGGCATCGGGATGCTCGAGGGCATGTCGATGCGGTTCGACCTGGGCGACGGGAACAAGGCGAAGATGCAGACGATCCTGCCGACGATAGCCGCGGTCGAGACGACCAAGCAGAACGTCGAGATGATCAAGCTCGGCCCAAGTGCGGAACCGCGCCCCGCGCTGGAGATCAACACGAAAGACCTCCAGGAGGCGCTCGCAAAGGCCGCCGCCGAAAACCTCTCCGTCCTCTTCGGTGCGTCGGTCATCTTCATCGACCAGGTACTCAGGAGCGGCGCGCCGCTCCCCAACACGAAGGACGTCTACATCATCACCGGCGGGGGCGGTTGGGACGGCTCTAAGGGCGCGATGCAGGCAAAACCGATCGACCGGGCCGCGTTCGTCGAGAACGCGTGCATCGTGCTGGGCATCCCCACGTCGGAAGCCGACCGGCGGATCTGGGACAACTACGGCGTCACGGAAAAGGCGTTCTCTTGCATCGGCCACTGGGACAGCGCCCGGAAGGACTACATCTACTCTACCGAGAACCTCGAGCCTGAAACGAAGGTGATCGCCCTCGACCTCCAGACGGGCGAGCTCGTGAGGGACGGGAAGGGGATCATCCGCATCATCTCGCCGCATGGTAACAACGGGGCGGCGACGGCGGTCATGCAAGAATCAGACGAGATCAACGTGATCTCGACGAACCAGGACGGCTCGGTCAAAGAGTTCGTGGGCATCAAGCGGATTCCCATGAAGGACATCGACGGGACGGAGACGGCCGACAAGATTGGTTGTGCTGGCCACCTGGGAAACGTCGAGATCAAATGAGTGAGCACCGTGTACTTCGAGAACCCGATCAAGGTCGCCCAACACGCAGCGTTCGATGGACACGAGCTACCCCAGCTCCGCCAGGAGGAAGTGGGGGCAGTCTGCGATGCCCTATCCGCGCGCGCTGACGAATATTTCGCGGCGGAGAGGGGCGCCTTCGCGAAGGTGATCGCGCTCAACAAGCGGTGGCTCGACCCGGAGTTCCCGTACAGGAAGCAGGCCCTCGAGGCCATCCCCCGCGTCTCCGGCTTCTCGAAGGAGATGATCGAGGCCTTTGGGCTCTTCCCGTTCGGGTGGACGTTCCCGCACCCCCCACCGAAGAGGGCGATGCCCAAGCTCAAGCCATACCACGATGGATACATGAAGTCGATCGGAACCGAGCGCGTCAAGAAGCTGCACCCCAGGCTGCTCACGCGCGTCATGTTCGGGAACGTGGTCGGCTTCGACGCGATCGTGATGCTGCACGGCATCGTGGCCGGCGTCCCCCAGCTCGTCAAGGTCGCGTCCGGGCAACCGATATTCCCCTTCATCTACGCGAACTCGATGGAGGCCATGGATCCCGCGCTCAGGGCCACGATATTCCTCACCTACTGGAAGGGAGGGGACACGCGCATCGAGGACGAGGTGTTCTCGAGATCCGACGTGATCGACGTGTGGGGCGCGAACGAGACCATTGCGGACGTAAAATCGCGCGTCGCGCGCATGAACCATGAACCAACGATCCTCGAGAACCCGCACCGCGTGGGCATGGCATTCGTCTCGAAAAAATACCGTACGAAGCGGGTGGCCGACCTGGTCGCGCTCGACATCGCCTGCTGGAGCGGCATGGCTTGCTTCTGCGTCAAGAACGTGTTCGTCGAGGGGACGCCCGCCCAAGCTAAGGCCTTCGGGAAGCAGATCTCGAGGGCGCTCGACAGTTACACCGCGATATACGGCACCATGCTTTCACGCCACACCGGTATCGAGATGCTGCGCATCAAAGAGGGCTACGAGAAGCTGGAATTCGAGGGGAAGGACGTCGCTACGTTCACGCCTGCGCGCGGCATCCGGTGGCTCGTGACTGTCGACGGACGCCCGCTGGACGGCTTGAAAGTGACCACGCCGCTCGCGCCAATGTGCGTCGTCCAGCCGGTCGAGAGTATCGACGAGGCCATCGAGAACGTGGCGAGCCAGCCGGGCATCAGGCCCCTCCTAGAGGAGGCATCGGTAGCCATCCCGCAATCAGACCTCCTCCCGTTGGCGGAGCGGATGTTCGACACCGGGTTCATGAACGTGAAGACGGCCGGGTCGGTCGCGTTTGCGAAGGAATGGGAGCCTCACGGAGGGATTTTCTACTTGTACTCGGCATCCAGGTTCGACAACCTGCGCTGGGTGTGCATCGACACCAACGACATCGACAAGGAACTTGAGATGAACGCTGCGAGGTTACCGCACCGAGTATGAAGATGTTGAAGCAGGTTGAAAGAGGCATGACGGCTTGCCACGAACCCCAGAGGCGGGCACGAGATCCCGCGAGCCAGAAGAGCATGATCAAGGTTTGGAAATCCGTTCCCTTGCTCTGCACTTTCTTCTTCTCTGTGCTCTTGTTCGTCTGTTTATTCTGCGTGAAGGAAACGATCTCGGTTCTGCCCTTTTTGGCGAGCTATATCGACGCGGGGAAGTCTTTTTTCCTACCATTCGTCCCACAGTTCAATTTGTTCTTCTTCTTGCCAGATGAAGCACAAGTGTTACCGTTCACCATCGGGCACTTGATCGACTTCATCATCGTCGTCAACATTATCATCGCCTTGAACCCGATCGCCTTTCCCTTTTACAAGAGGGTTAGCCGCGAATACTACCAGGACCAGTTTTTCGACTTGCAAATGGATTACATACGCCCCAGGCAGGAACCCGCCTGGATCCTGCTCGACGCGAGATCCGCCATCCTTTTAAGAGATCGATGCGAACTTGAAGTCACGGAGGAGCTCGTGTTCGGAAAACCCTCCTTCCTTTCAGTGTCAAACGGACGGCTAATCCCCCGCCGAGGGCAAGGACGGGCACACGGCCGGCTGCATCCCGCGGCTTCGGTCGAGGCGGCCAAGATCCACGAACAGGCCGCATCCAGGGCCGAAAACCACCCGCAATTGCCGTCCAAGTGCGTGAATTCATCCCAAGCAACGCGATCCCGCGTCGCTCTTGCTATTTTTTCATCAATTTTTTCAACGATCTCGACTCCTTCTGCGAGGCACCGACCATGACCAAGGGAGAGACCTTGAGGTCAGACTTGAAGGAGTCGCGTCGACCCCGTCGCGCACCGACAAGAACGGAACGAGCATCGATGCCAGCGACAACGACCGCCAGCTACAAGGGAACGCGTGCCGGCTGCCGGCCGGAACCTTCCGAGTCATCTCACGGCTCCTTCGTGAGTGATCTGTCTTATCTAACCGTGTTTAGAAAAAAACGAAGAAAAAGAAGAATGTGTTTTCACCATGGAAGAAAACGTTGAAGTAAACAAAAACGCGTCGTTACTGACGGGAGCATCGAAGCGGTACATCCGTTTCATCGTGTTCTACATCTGTGCCTACGCGTTCGTCGACGGGTACCTCACCGCGATACCCATCCACATACAAGAGCCCGTGATGTTCTACTTTGGCATGGACGTCTCGGGGTTCTACACGGTACTGATGGTGGCCTCACTCGGCCTCGTTGCGGTCTTCGGACTCCAGGTTCTCGCGGACATCCTTGGCAGGAAACCCACTGTCCTCATTTCATTCGTCGGAATGGCCACGAGCGGCATATTCATGGCGTTCGCGCAAGACGCAGTGCAATTTACAGTTGCGTTCTTCCTCAGTTTCATGTTCGTTTCGACGGACGCTTGGATCATCCTCGTCGGCGAGGACGGACAGAAGGAGAAGCGGGGCCGGATCGTCCTCTGGATCTGGATAATGTCGGTGATATCCACGATAACGGCACCGATCCTCAGGAAGTTCCTCATCACGGGAGCCTCGACCGAGGAATGGCGGGTGCTCCCGATGCTGCTCGTCATTGCACTCCCCATCGCCTTGCTCGGGCTGGGGATCAAGGAGAGCTCGGCATTCTCGGCGCAGCAAGCAAAACCGAAGGAAGTCCACGTGGGGAGCATCAAGACGATATCGAAAGTCTGGCACAGCGAACACCGTAACAAGCTCCTCGCGTTCTTGCTCGCGGGCTTTTATTTCGGCCTCGGATATGCATCGATATCGACGTACACGTCGTTCTTGATGGGTATCTTCGGGAACAAGGATACCGTGAACAGCGTGTTCATCATCATGTCGATGTGTGCGATAACGGGGTATCTACTGGTCGGGCCGGCCTCTGACCGCATTGGCAGGAAGCGCGTGAGCGCCGTGTTAGGTGTCATCGTCATCGTGATGACGTTCATGCTCTATTCCATCTCCGATCTGGGGGTCTTTCCGGGCGATAAATTCGCCATCGTGAGCATCTTTAGCGGCACCTTCTTCGGCGCGTACTGGAGCTTTTCAGGATTGAACCGGATACACTGCCTCGAGGTATTCCCGACCGAGATCCGCGGGACATCATCCGGGTGGCGGTCGTTCACCTATGCGATGGGCGTCGTCGTCGGGTCGGGCATTGCCATTTACCTCACGACGGTAATATCGCTGGGGACGTTGCTCCTTGCCTACAGTCTCTTCCTCGTGCCCGTCCTCATCGTGAACCTTCTCAACCTTCCGGAGACGAAGAAGATCGATATAGCCTGAATTGGCCAGCATCGCCTTTCCAAAACCCTTTATCTCCATTCTTTCATTCGTGGTCGCGGCTGTGAGGTGCGAGAGTTATATTCAATGCCGTGCACTAGACGCGCGCCGTGCCGTGCAAGTGGTATCACGTCTGCCCCATCAAGCGGTACACCGACCGCGGGTTGCTCGACCGTTCCTGGGTCTCCCACTACTGCTTGAAGGAAGGTGGTTTCCGCCATTGCGTGAGGTACAAGAAAGAGGCAGAAGGGGCCTACCATCCCGACAACATGCTGCCTGACGGGACGATCGACGAGTCGCTCGACGCGTGAACCGCCTATGCGGTGCGCGATTCATGGCCGGCCATCATCAAGCTCGTTTCTGGTATTCCCGCAAGATCGTGTTCTGCATGGCCGCGAACCAGAACCAGACCTCCCGGATGAA
>JAFGBX010000085.1 GCA_016932935.1 Promethearchaeota archaeon
CGCAAGGAGCCGAACGAGTCGATCGCCTTGAAGATGGCCGTGTCCAGCTGGCGGGGGTACTCCTCGTTGAGGCTCTTGAAGATGGCGATCGAAACCGGATCGCATGTGTTTCCCGCCACGTTCACGCATTCGAACACCTTGGAGAACACCGGCTCGAAATCCTTGCCCGCGAGCGCCACCACCATTTCGACGAAGCCGGGTATCTCGTCCTCTCGCATGCCGCGCCTGGCGAAGTACTTGATGGCGCGCGTGATGTAGTACCCGGGGTTTCGTGCCATAATCGAGGCGAGCGTGTCGACCGCGCTCGACTGGAATTCGGTGTCGCTGTCCTTCAAGCACTCGAGCAGTGTGGCCAGGCAGTCCATCTCCACGCGGCTCTCGAGGACCGCCGGGATGACCCTCAACGCCTTCTGCTTCAAGCGGTAGTCGCGGGATTGCAGCCAGTGGAGGCTCGTCTCGACGATCGTGTCCTTGCACCGAGGTAGGTACATGAACAGGTCAATGAAGGCGTTCTCGATGCCGGGGTCGGCCTCGAACGCGAACCTGTCGAGCAAGAGCTGGCCGTGCGCGTCGAAGATGGGCTCGATGTCAGGTTCGTCGGCGAGGGCGTTCAAGAAGACCGCGAGGGTCTCGAGCAGCACCTCGGGCTCGACCCCGTCGAGGTGGACGAGCAGGAACTTGATGGCGGAGTTCTGGAGGGCCGGCATCCCCTTGGACACGTTCGCGAGGATCTCGATGACGAGCAACCGGGCGCTCGTGGACATGGTTCCGAAGCGCTTCTGCACCTCGGTGAAGTACCGGTCGAACAAGGCTTGCTTCAAGGCGGGGATCGTCGCCAATCGCGAGAGGATGGCGAGGATCTCGACTCGCACGTCCAGGCCGGGCGTGTTGTAGAGGGCTTCGAGCGCCGCGAGGTTCTGGTCCATGTTCTCGATGTCCTTGTCGACGGCCATCTTGAACAAGTCGAGCAGCTCGATGACGAGGGGCGACCGCGTGTGCTTCGAGAGCGTCCCGAGGTAGTGACGTATCTCCCCCATGACCTCTCCAAACCGGCCATCATCACAGAGCTTCTCGAGCTTCTCCTTGAGCGTGTAGGAGGTTTTCATCACCAAGAACCCGCGGCATGGTACCAGGGAACCAGGTGCAAATAAAGTGTTATAAAATCTTCGCTGGTGGGGCGCTCATACGCGTTCATTTCGGAGGGGAAAAGGCCGCGATCTCCTCCATGAGCCCACCCTCCTTGCCATCGACCAGGAACTCGCGTGGCCGAACCTTGAAAAACGCGGGAGTGTTCACGGCGCTCCCGACGATCAGCGCGCTGCCGACCGGCAGCGAGGAGATCATCTTGAGTGCCTCCGACGTGATCTTCTCCGAGGAAGACCTGATGTGGTCGAGGTCATACGGGTTCGAGACGCGCAGGATGATCTGCGTGTTGCACTGGGACAACACGGTGGTGTTCAAGTTGACCGGGCGCTGGGAGATCAAGCACAAGGAGGCGAAGAACTTCCGGCCCTCGCGGGCGATGGTCTCGATCGTGTGGCGGGCGACGGCGAGTTCCGCGGCGGCTTGCGGCACGAACTGGTGGGCCTCCTCGATCACCAAAACGAACGGGGGTATGCTCCGGCTCTTCCGCAGGTAAAACGCCCTTGAGGCGAAGTAATCGACGATGATCTGCTTCTGCTTGCTGCTCGTGAGGCCGCTTAGGTCGAGCACGACGATGGTTCCGGGCTTCATGATCTCGTCGACGCGGGGATGCTCGGTCGTGGAGAACATGCCGTACTGCTCCAGCTGGTATAGCCAGCCCTCCAGGGCGTCCTTGGTCTTCTTGCCGAGCTTGTCGTCCGCTTGCAGGGCCGACACGAGGTCGTGCAGGTCGAACTTCTTCCTGGCCTGCCGGAGCTCGTTGAAGACCCGCATGAGATCCCGACCTTGAACCGGGCTCATGTTCGGCATGTAGTTGAAGAAGGAACCGCCGGAAAGGAAGGGCGTGCCGACCTGGATGAAGGAGCCGCCGACGACCTCGACCCTTGCACCGGGGAACCTCTTCTTCACGCCCGACGCGTTGAACATCGCCGTGTACTCCCCGTGCGTGTCGACGATGACGACGGGCGGCATCGGCCCCCGGGCCTTGATCAGCTCCTCGAGGAGCACGCTCACCAGGTAGGACTTGCCCGCACCGGACATGGCGAGTACCGCGAGGTGCTTCTGGAAGAGCTTGGCAAGGTCGACCTTGACCGGCAAGCCGTCCACCTCCATGGTGCCGAGGTGCAAGCCGCTCACGGGGTTGAAGCCGAGAAACTTCTCGAGCATCGAATGACCCATCGCCTGCACGCTGCTACCGGGACTGACGGGGGTGATGGACTTCTCGACGGTACCGCCGAAACCTTGCTTGCCATCGAGAGCGGGGTAATACCCCATCACCTTGACTTCGGCGAGCACGTATTCCCACTGGTCGGTGGGGAATATCGAAGAAAAACTCACCTGGGGTCGGGACTCCTTGAACGTGCTCGCGTTGAGGAAGTACTCGTTGATCTTGATGAGGTTGACCACTTGCCCGATGACGAAGCCCCCGTCCTCTCCCGTGCAAACGTACATCCCGACCTTGGCCTGCTTGCTGGTTTCGACAGAGCTCGAGATGACGAAGTGGAACGTGTAGACGTCAGGGGTGCTCGCGAACGAGATCACGGTGCCGATGGGGCGGACGTTGCCGTCGGAGGGGTGCATGTTCGCCGCGATGCTGGCATGCTCGACCATGGATCCCGCATCACATCCGTGCTTCTTGAACCGCGACGGAGCACGGAATTTCTGAACGAGCCGGCGGGAGGGCTTGGCACGGCGCAAGCACCCGCCCATATACCGGCACCTACGGGCCAGGATCGCCGGCCGGTTCCACGTGCACGGATCCGATCCTCCAGCTTGCCATCGGCGGGCGGCCCCGCCCCTCCAGAGTTAAAGGGAGGCGATGGGGATCACACGATGTCGGCCAGGATCTTCTTGATGCCGCGGCTCTCGTCGTTGACGTGCTTCACGATGCCGCTCGCCCAGATCATGCAGAGCCAGGTGATCGTCGAGCCCATGAACGCGGTCATCGACGGGACGAACGCATCGCCCGTGAAGGTGCTCAGCGAGAAGGCGAAGGCTATCTCGAGGGCCGAGGGTATCAGCCACTTGTAGCCTAACTTGTAACGGGCACACATGACGCCTGCCGCGGCCGTGTAGGCGATGTGGATGAGGAACATGCCGGCTTCTCCGGGGAACAAGTAGAACCAGATGTCGGTGATCTCGATCAAGATGGCCCCCGCACCGGCGCCGACCAGCGCGAGGATCTGTTCCCGTTGTTTCGGCTCCAGGGACTTGGCCTTTTTCGGAACCCGCACCAGGTACAACGCGATGACGAACACGACGATGCTCAAGACCACCGCGACTCCCAGAACGATCTGTCGGTTTCGTGAGATGGGAAAGTCCGTGTCGACGAGGGTCACTCGGATGTACGACGGTTGCGCGCCCTCCCATATCTCGATCATGCCGCACGTGATGTCGATGAGCGCCCGAGACACGAGCTCGTCGGTCGCCTTGTCCCACACGCTGCATTCGATGCTTGCTTGTGCCCCGGAGAGGGCCATCAACTCCGGGTCGGACGGCCAGTAGGTCTGCTTCCGGTCGACGACCAGCAGGTAGGCCTGGCCCGGCAAGCCGATGAAGCCCGTCGGGTCCACGACGTCGTACTCCTCCCCGCCCTTGACCCCGAAGCCCATGAGCACGTTGGGGATGTAGATCCACCAGATGCTGTAGTTCCCGCGAAGCTGGCCGCCCTGGTAGAGCGTGCCGTTCGGGTGGACGAGGAAGGAGCTCGTGTTTCCGCCAAGGTCGATCGAGACGTTCGTGTGCGTCTGGTTGAGTACCTTACTCGACAACGTGAACTGCGTGCTCACGCCCTTCGTGCCGTTCTCGAGCTTGAAGCGTGACGTGTAATCGTTTGCGAACAAGCGAGCGTCCTTCACGTTCATATCCATCCCGGGGATCTCCACCTCGATGGCAACCTGGTTGAAGACGAAACCGCCCAAACCGATGCACAAGACGAGCCCCAGAATCGCGTACCTGGTTTTCGCTGAAAGTGGCATGTTATACCTCGCCTCCACAAAAATGGTTCAACTACGGTCTTTTCCTCCGCACGGGTGCATAAAAAGCCATGGCACCGGGCGTATCTCCGGCATGCGGCCATGGGAACTTGCCGCCCAATGCCAAGGTGACGTTGTTCTCATCGATGTGCCATTTATTATCGGGGAGCGAAAGTCACGCGTACGGCCAGAAGAACTTGCCGCCCATTGCCAAGGCGAAAATGATAGCTAGGAACAAGGCCGCCGTGCAAACGCTGCGCGTGGATTGGAACATGTATGTCGAGATAATGCCGAGCACGACGCACAATCCTATCAATCCCGCGAATATCAGGGGTATCATGAACAGGTTTTGCGTGAACACGCCGCCGAACCCTATCAGGATGTTGGCGGCGAACCCGGCACCGACAAAGATGCCGCTGAACAGGCCCGACGAGAGAATCGCCTTCCACCTCCGCCGGCGCCCGAGAAGACCCTCGCCCTCGATGTGCTCGCGAAGCAAGATGCCACGAAAGGTCATCTCGATGAACATGTTGAGCAAGAAGAAGATGCCGACGAGCGTCGCGAAGTCGATGGCCGTCCACGCTTCCAGCGGCCGCGGCAGGAGCATCGGCACTTGCAGTAGCCACGCGACCACGTCGAAAACCGCCACGCAGGCGCCGATGGCCACGCACGGGAGCGCCAGGCTCGCAAGGTTCCCGCGCAGCGTGCCGTGGAAGCCCACCTCCTCGGGGGTGGGGCGACGCCGCCCGCGCCGGGCGGCCAACGCGACAAGCACCGCCGTCCCGGCAGCCACGAACAGGGCCGCAGCGAGGAATCGCGGGATGACCAGGTCGAATATCCAGTAGTGCGTGATGGACTGGAACGAGACGAGCCCGCTCGCGCCGACGACCCCTGCCATGAACGCGCCTTGCAACCACGTCGACTTTCGCCTCCAGACGCTCGGGAGAGCGGCTTGCGGGTTCCAGACCGTGCCGGATGTGGGCCGCGGGTTCAGCCTCGATCGGCCGAGGCGCGCGAACAGCCAGACCGTCGCGCACGCCGTCCCGGCGAGCATGAGGAAGGCACCACCCATGACCATGAAGTGCGGGATGCACCACGAGACGGGCTCGGCCGGGACGAAGGTCGAGTCCACCGCCATGGTTTGCCTGAACCAGGTGACCAGGCCGTTCGCAGCACCCGCGGAGAACGCCTCTTCGATGTGATCCTGGCCCTGCAGGATGACCAGGCGCCGCCCGGTACCGGCGGTCGTGTTCCCGAACTCCCACGTGCCCCCGGGCGAGGCGTCGATCGCCGCGCGCACGGCGCCCATCGACACTTGCGGGACGCCCGCCGCGTCGATCGTCGCGTTGGCCATGATGTGGCACTGGGCGTCCACGCTCGTGAACTGGTCGTCGGAACCGGTGATCAGGCAGAAGTTGCGGATGTTGGTCGAGTTGATGAAGTTGGACACCGAGCGGAGCCGCGTCTCCTCGGCCATCGTGGACGGCGCGTGGTTGGAGAACCACCGCCACTGCTCGAGCATCTCGACGACCACGGGATGGTTCCAGATGTCCCGCACGCCGAGCTGCTCCTGCACGAGGGCCTCGGCCATCGACTCGAGGTCGTCCCAGCAGTAGATCGAGCAGCTCGCGCTGATGCGGCCGCCGGTGCCGACCGTGTTGCCCGTCCGCGGGTTCGTCCAGTTGTCGAAGATGCCCGCGCGGGCCGTGTTGATGCCGCCGAGGCTGTGCCCCGAGACAGCGACCTTGCTCGGGTCGACCGCGCCCTTGAACTCCGACTCGTCCAGGAGCCAGTCGACGGCGGAGTAGATGCCGACGAGCTCTTGGATGCACATGTCCCAGAACCCGCTCGAGTCGCCGTGACCGGGGAGGTTGAGGGCCACGGCGAGGAAGCCGTTCTTCGCGAGGTGGCGGGCGTAGTTCAACTGGCTCTCCGCGTTGACCCCGAAACCATGCATCCAGATGGCCACGGGATAACCCGCGGGCGGGGCGGGCTGCCGGGGGCGGATGGCGTACCCGCGCACCCAATAGTCCTCGACGAGCTTGTTCCACGCGTCCTCGCCTTGCGCCGTGGCGGTGCGGTTGAAGAAATCGTTGATCTCGCTCGCGTATCGCGGCTTGGTAGGGAACTCGATCCGGGAGGGGATCGACTCGTCTGGCTGGAATCTGCCAAGCATGGTGCACGCGAGCCCGGACGTGAAAAGAACCAGCGCCGTCGCCAGCCAGGCTCTCCGATTGACGATGCACTTCGCAGCCGTCACGATGATCCTGTCGATCCCCCCCTTGAACCGCCCCCTCGTTCGCGCCACCTCGGCTCCTTTCTCGTTCGGAGATGCCACCATCATGCCCGTTTCAGCTGGGACGCAAAAAAAGCTATGGAAGGTGCTTCCCGATTTCTTGGCGGCGATGCAAAATTTATATAAAAGATAACGACGTCCGTCTAGCTAGGTTCCCGGCCGGGGTGGTTCTCTGTTACGCCTCGCAAGGCGTTCGAGCCAGGGACGCATAACTTCAGTGATTCGACGATGGTGGTCCGGAAATACTTCCAATTCATCGAGATCTGGGTGCCTTGCAACATCTGCGAACAGCTCGGCTACGCCCCGATGGTGAACCTCCGGGTAATGAAGGACGACATCAACCGGGGCTTGCAGCTCGGCCTCTACACGCACTACCACGTGCACGGGCCGGAGGGCCAGGCACCGCACACCGTGGCGGTCTACATCGACCCGGCCTACCAGGTAACTGGCAGCAAGGCCTACGAGGGGACGGAAGGCGTGAAATCGTCGACGTTTGCCGCGGGCACCATCATCCCCGTCATCGTGAAGAAGATACCGGACATGGCCGTCCACCTCGGGATGGTGACGCCAGAAGAGTTCTCCATCTTGAAGGTGTGCGACGGCAACAACAGCGTCGACGAGGTCGCTAGGATCCTCAAGAAGGACAAGGCTGCCATCGATTCAAGCCTCCAGAAGTTGAAGGACAAGGGACTGGTCGACCTCGTGAAGAAGGCTTGAAAGCCGGGCAGCGCTCAAGGTCACCCCAATTCGACATGGACAAGGAAGGGAAAAAAGAGATGGAAAAAAAAACGGATCCCCACAGGAAGTTATCGGACATTCTGGAAGAGATCAACAAGAGGGGCAATTTCCGAGCATCCGTGTTCGCGACGGACGAGGGCCTCGTGCTAGCATCGAACCGGAACCCCCAGGTCTCCGAGGCCAAGGTGGGCGCGATGGCGACGCTGCTCGCCGAATCGGCACACAGGGCCGAATCCGAGGTCGAAATGAAGTCGTTCAAGTCCCTCAAGCTCGCCTACGGCAACGGGCTCATCATGTGCCGGTCTCTCGAGGCCCAAGGGAAGACCTTCCTGCTTGCAGTGCTCACGGATCCCCCCCCGAACGACGAATACGGGAAATACTACGACCAGCTGCTGGACTGGGCTGGGGACAACGGCCGGGACGCGCTCGTTGAGCTGCTGACGCTCTAGGACGGCGGGCGGCACCCTGGCTTCTCTCTCCCCCAATCGTTTCACGCAGGCCCGAACCCATATGGAGCGGCAAAACGAGGATGGCGGTGAAGGGTCGGTACGGGAACCCCAGAGGCTCTCGCTGGCCAAGCACTTCCAAGTCGTCCTGGGCGCGGCCATCACGCTTATCTCGTTCACGCTCGTCGTCTACCTCCTCTCCTTGCAAAAGATCAGCGATCCGGGCGACGTCCTCGGGAGCACCGTCCGCTACGCCGCCTTGGCGGGCATCGAGATCGTCTTGGTCTTCTGCATGCAGCCACTCCTCGTCGACAAGCTCATCGACGGCGCGACGAACGGCCTGGGCGAGCGGTTCCGCGCCAGGGCGGTGCAGTTCGGCATCCGCAAGCCCAGGAACGGCAGGGCCACCGCGCGGGACGCGCTGCTGCTGCTCTTCTGCGCCCTCGTGCCACTCGACGTGCTCTCCTACGCGATCCCGGGCATGCTCGGGTACGTGAGCAACAGCTACGTCGGCTCGTTCTTCGCGGGCTTCACGCCGGAGGCGTTCCTGACGGTCGGCCTCGCCTACAACTTGATCACGGGCGTGAAGGAGGAGTTCGTGTTCCGCGGCTACTTCCTGCAGCGCTTCAAGGAGCAGGGCACCCGCCACACGTCGTGGATCCTCACCTCGCTGCTGTTCGGCTTGCTGCACGTCCAGGTGTTCGATCTATTCGTCTATCCCCTTGGCCCGTTCGTCTGGTTCGCCACGGCCTTCCTGGTTGGGTTGTTGTTCAGCGGGTACGCCTTGAACGCGAACCGGCTCCTGCCACTCGTGCTCGCGCACGGGATCGGGAACTTCATCTCGGCCGGCGCGATATGGACGTACCACGCCGTCGGCGGCCTGTCGGCGGGCGCGCTGTGGGAGTTCTTGCTGCTCTACTACGGCCCGATGGTCGTCGCGGGCATCGTGCTCGCGATAGCCTTCAACAAGTCCATCAAGCGGGCGTTCGGCGCGGCACTGCGGCTCGGGCGTGCCCTGGCCGGCCGCGCCTCGGGGCGGGACGTGCTCGTCGTCCTCGCCGCCCTCGCCGCGCTCTGGCTGCTCTCGCTCTTCGTCGTCTTCTGATTGCCACAACCACCACGAACTGGGTGCAAGCGCCATGTACAAGGTCGGCATCATCTCGGACACGCGCATCGCCACCCCGGGCCAGTCCTTACCCGCGCGGGTGAAGGAGGCCTTCGCGGGGGTCGATCTCATCATCCACGCCGGCAACATCACGAAGGAATTCGTGCTCGAGGAGCTGGAGCGGGTCGCCCCCGTCGTCGCCGTGCGCGGCGCGCTCGACGACCCCGGCGACTTCAAGCGCGACCTCCCCGCCTCGAGGACGCTGGACGTCCAGGGCTTCAAGGTCGCCGTGCACAACCAGCGGCCCGAGATCCCGGCGCTCGGCGCGGAGAAGGTGCACATCCTCGTCTCGGGGAACACGTGCACGCCCGGGATCCGCGAGACGGAGGAGGTGCCGCTCATGCTCGACCCGGGCTCGCCGACGATCGCCTCGAAGCACGCGCGGGGGACGGTGATCCTGCTCAAGATCGACAAGCTCGTGTTCTCCTACATCATCAAGCTCTGATCCCCGACCCGCAGCGGAGGTGGGGGCGTTTTGATAGAAAACATAATATCGATCCCACACTCCTGGCATCAAACCGCCGTGCTCCGTCCCGCCGCGCGGGCGCGAACGCGGCCCGATCCCACAAGACGAACGTGAACGACGATGTCTTCCATCGGTTTGACCCAAAAACGATGCACCGGCTGCGGTTGCGTGATACACCCGGCAGAGCACGCCGTGCATTTCCCGTGCCCTGGTTGCGGCGACAACGAGATCTGGCGCTGTGAGTCGTGCAGGAAAATGGCACACCCCTACACTTGCGTGAAATGCGCCACCAAGGGACCATGAACGTGTTAGGACGACGGTACAGTGATGATCATGGGCAAGAAAGCAGCAACGACCGCACAAGCGGGTTCCGCGCCCGGGAGTGAAGCCCCGGGGGCCGCCACGCCGGCGAAGAAGAAGGAAAAGGCCGAGGGCACGAACGTCGCGCTCATCCGCGTGCTCCCCGAAGACGTGGACATCGACCTGATCAATCTCAAGGACCAGATCACGAACGTCCTCTTGACCGACGTCAAGGACCTCGAGGGCAACCACAAGGTCTGCCAGCTCCTCGTGTGCAAGGAGGAGCCCATCGCGTTCGGCCTGAAGGCGCTCAACCTCCAGGTCTCGATGCCCGAGTTCATGGCCGGCGGCACGCAGCCCGTGGAGGACGTCCTTTCCAAGCTGCCCGGCGTGCAGCGCGTGGAAGTCGGCATCGTCACCCGGCTGTAGGACAGTGGCCGCGCCGCGGGACTCCCTTCCCGTGCCCCGCGTCGCGTCCCACCAGGGCGTCCCGTGCACATCGCTGATATTCAATTTTTCAAGTGCGAGCATATATACCCGCCCGACCCCGTCGAGCAATGATGGTCATGGGAAAGAAAACAACCACCTTCCTCGCGGGCATGAACGCGACGCGCATCGCCCTCCCCGAGGGCGTCCCCCTCGGCGGCTACAGCGGCCGGAACGACACCTCCAAGGGCGAGCACGACCCCTTGCACGTGCGAAGCGCCGCCATCAAGGCCGGGGACGACACGATCGTCGTCGTGGCTTGCGATCTCGTCGGCCTGGAGCGGAACCACATCATGGCCGTGAAGCAGCACGTCCACCGCGACCTCGGCATCCCGCCGGCGCACGTGCTGGTGTCCGCCACGCACACGCACTCGGGGCCGCGCAACATCGCGCTCTTCGGCGAGCCCTTCGCCGGCCACGAGGCCATCTACGGGACGATCGAGCGATCCATCGCCGCCGCGGTCGCCGCGATGGAGCCCGCGCGCCTCTCGGTCGCCTCGGGCAGGATCGGCGGGGTCGCGTTCAACAGGCGCGTCTACGACCCCACGTCGGAGCACGTCGACGACGCGTGCGAGGTGCTCGTCGTCGAGCGGGATCCGGGATCCTCGGGGGCAAGGGGCGGCGGGGTGCTCGGGGTCATCTACAACTTCTCCTGCCACCCGGTCGTCATGGGTGCCGACAACCTGCTCGTCTCGGCTGATTGGGTGCACTACGCGAACGAGCGGATCCTGGCGGCGCATCCGGGTGCGATACCGCTGTTCTTGCAAGGGTCGTCGGGGAACTTGAACCCGGTGAACACTCCGCTCGTTGGCTTCGTCCCCGTCCACACGTTCGACGACTGCAAGCTCATCGGCGACCAGGTCGGGGCTGCCGTCGTCGGCCTGGCGGGCCGGGCGGAGCCCGTGCCGGGACAGGGGGCCGCCAAGGGCGTCGAAACGGTGATATCGATCCCCGCGGACGACGCGGACAAGGCCGAGATATTCACCTTCGCCGACGGCGAGGTGGCCAGCGGCAAGCTCGTCGTGTCAACCAGCGTGCAAGCCATCACGCTCGATGGCATCGCCTTCGTTGGC
>JAFGBX010000086.1 GCA_016932935.1 Promethearchaeota archaeon
GGGGGGAAGCGTGGCCGTCGATGGACGTGGGCGGCGGCGTTGAACGATTATAAAATCCGGCGGGGATGTATCCTCGTCATCGACACGTGGAACAAGAAAAGGAGGGAAAACCGGTATGTCCCAAGATATAGACGCCGCGCGAGAGATGTTCTCCCCGGATCAACCTTACGTGTTCATCGTGGGCGCGGGGATCTCCATGGATCCGCCCAGCAGCTTGCCGTCCGCGCACCAGTTCATGCAAGGTGTCATGGAACATTTCGCCCCGCCCGAGGAAGCCGCAAACCTTGCGAGCTTGCCAGGGCTGCGCTTCGAGAAGGTGATGGAATCCCTCAAGGAGACGCGAGACCCAGGGCTGAAGATCATGGAGTTCTTCGAGGACGTCACGCTGCCCAACGACATCCACCGCGTGCTGGCGGAACTCGCGCGGATGGGGCACCCCGTCATCACGACGAACTTCGACTACCTCGTCGAGCGCGCCTTGCTGGACCGCTGCAAGGGGCGCGAGGGGAACCGGGTGGTTCCCATCATCACGCGCGTGGACTTCAACCGGTTCGCGGACGCCGATACCGTGCTCCGCAAGGGGTTCCTCAAGAAGGCGAGGATCCCCGTGATCAAGGTGCACGGCTCGTGCAAGAACCTGATCACGGGCGAGAACACGCGCAACACGCTGGTCGCGACGCTCTCCGCCCTCGGGAAGGACCGCGAGCAAGGGAAGACCTTCGCGATCGAGCCGTTCAAGCGGCCGGCCATGATGAACTACACCCGCGGTCGGCACCTGGTCGTCATGGGGTACTCGGGCAGCGACGCGTTCGACATCGCGCCACTGCTGCGGGAGCTGGAGGGGATCCGATCCCTTACCTGGATCGCCCACGACCCCGGAACCGCCCCCGCCGCCGACGCGCCGCCGATCCCGATCGTGGACGAGTTGCGCTCGTCCAACCGGTTCCCCGTGGCGGTCCTTCGCGTGCACACGCTGTCCTTCTCGCGCGACGTGCTGCTCCCCGCGCTGGCCCCTCGCAAGGTCGCTCTCCCGGCACCCGGCAAGGCCAGGGCGGTGGTCGACCTCCGCGACTGGCTCGCGAAGGCGTTCCCCGGGGTCACCGACGCGAGCAAGCACGAGTTCGCCGTGAGGCTGTACTCGGACCTCGGCGAGACCGAGGCGTCCTTCCGGTGCCTGCAAAAGGGCCTGCCGCTCGCGCCCGGCAGCGGGCCCAGCAACGTCGCCGTCTTCCACTACTACCTGGGGTGCTACCACGACCTGAAAGGCAACGTGGACGACGCGATCAAGCACTTCCAAGAAGCGATACGCACATCCAAGCTCGCGGGAGATGAAAAAAGGAGGATCAGGTCACAGACCAGACTGGGGCGAACGTATCAAGATAAGGGGGAATACGACCAGGCCCTGGCGACGTTCACGGATGCGTTGGTGGAACTGAGGGCAATGAACGAGAAAGAGGATCTAGCCGCCACGTTGAACTACATTGGAGGGGTGCTCGAGGCCAGGAGCCAGTACCACGAGGCGATGGAGAAATACCAGGAAGCCTTACAGATTGCGGCGAACATCGGCGACTTGGAAGGGAAGGCGATGTACTTGTCGAACGTCGGCAGCATATACGAGAACTGGAGCGAGTTCGAGCAGGCAAAGCAGCGGTTCGAGGAGGCCGCGCGCATCGCCGAGGAGATCGGGGATATGGAAGGGAAGTCCGGGTACATCCAAGGGCTGGGGCGCGTGTACGAGGCGTGGAGCAAGTACGACGAGGCTCTCGAGCAGTACCAGGAGGCCTTGCGGATAGCGGAAAGGATCGGCGACTTGAGCGGCAAATCATTGTTCCTCAACAGCATCGGTGGCATCCACGAGCTACGGAGCGAATACGACGAGGCGCTGCAGAGGTACGAGGCGGCGCTCCAGATCGCCGAGAAATTGGGTGACTTGAGCGGGAAATCGATATATCTACAGAGCATCGGCCGCATATACGAGGCCAAGAGTCAATACAACGAGGCTCTGCAGAGATATGAGGCGGCGCTGCAGATCGCTGAAAATCTCGGCGATTTGAGCGGGAAGTCCACGTTTCTCCGGGACATTGGTGGGATATACGAGCTATGGAGCAAGTACGACGAGGCGCTGCAGAGGTACGAGGCGGCGCTCCAGATCGCCGAGAAGTTAGGGGAGTTGAGCCTGAAGTCGGCCTTTCTCCAGGGCATCGGCCGGGTCTACGAGGCGCGGAGCAATTTCGACGAAGCCCTCCAGAGATACGAGGCTGCACTCCAGATCGCCGAGAAGCTGGAAGATCTGAATGGGAAATCCGCATTTCTAGAGTGCATCGGTCGGGTCTACGAGTCGTGGGGCAAGTACGACGAGGCGCTGAAGAGATTCGAAGCATCGCTCCAGATCGCCGAGAAATTGGGTGATATGAGTGGAAGATCTTGTTTCCTTCAAGATATCGCGCGGGTCTACGAGGTGCGATGTGAATACGACGCCGCGCTCAAGAATTACGAGGAGTCCCTCAGGATCGCTAACGAACTGGATGATCTAAGTGGAAGGGCAATATTCTCCGAAAGGATCGGCCGGATATACGAGATGCGGGGAGATTACGATAAAGCACTTCAAAATTACAAGGAAGCCTTGCAAATCGCGGAGGAGATCGACGAGGCGAACAACAAGTCCGAGTACCTGGCGGATTTGGGCAGGTTGACGATGAACGTCGGCCGCCACGCGGAGGCATTAGGCTACTTCGATCAAGCCATTGCAATCGCCAGGTACGTCGGGGCACGCGAGCTGCTCGCCGGGTTTATGAGGCTCGCCGGGGAAGCACGTACCTTGATGGGACAGCACGATCACGCCAAGGAATCATTCACGTCGGCCATGGAGGTCGCCTCAGCGTTGAAGATGCCGCGGTTGACGTGCTTCATCAATGCTCGGCTCGGGGAAAACATGCAGCTGCAGGGGAACGCGGACGCTGCCTTTCACTTGCTGGAGGATGCACTTAAGGAGATCGAATCCCTTGGCATCGTCGAGGACCAGCCCGAGGTGCTGTGCCTGCTCGGCGACAACCACCTGTTGCGGCACGACGTGAAATCGGCAAGAGAGCACTACGTCAATGCCCTCGCCCTGGCGGAAAAAGGCGGCATGGCGCGGGAAACCGCGGTCGCGTGCTTGAACCTGGGCAAGCTCGCCATGTCCGGCCAGCATCGAGGCGAGGCGCGGGGGTACCTCGAACGCGCCCATGACTTCTACGCGCGGATCCATCACGAAGCCAAGATAAACGAGATCGCGGCACTATTGAAGGAGCTATGAACTCACGTGGCTCGGAAGTACAGCCGGGGAAAAGCGCCACTGCTTCCTTCTCGTGCGATTTAATGGGGGCCATAACCGCCAAGCAAGCGACCGCATCGCTTTCTTGCCAGAAAGCGTTTTTATTAGGGAACCGCCCGAGGGGCGAGTAACACTTATTCTTTTTTCCTCCTTGTTTCGATGGTATCTCTATCCTTGAGGATGGAGTGCTCACCAACCGTTCTGCGCTGCACCTCTCCCGTTACTCAAACGGGTCGGAATCGAAGAGCAATGCCCGTGGCCTCAAACTTGAGGTCGAGTCTTGCCCGAGCGGCGGGCCGTCCCCGAAAGGACTTGTGGGATGGGGATCGATACGCCTTCCAGCGCGTCCTGGCACTGCACGACGAGCGAATCGATGATGTACTGGAAGATCACGTCCACGTTGTCGCCGGTCTTCGATGACGTGGGCACGTAGCACGCCATACCGAGGTTCTGGGCGGTCTCCCGCGCGAGGTTGCTCACGTTCTCGAACTGCTCAGCACCCACCAGGTCCATCTTGGTTCCGCCGAGGACGATCGGGATGCCCGGCGCCGCGTGGGCCCGGAACATGTCCACCCATTGCTTCACTTGCATGATCGTGTCGACGCGAGACATGTCGAAGAACACGACGCCCGCCTTGGCACCCGCCGAGTAGTTGGACTGCAGGAAGCGGAAGCGA
>JAFGBX010000087.1 GCA_016932935.1 Promethearchaeota archaeon
CGGGGCCACGAGGGCATCAAGAAGAAGGCCGTGATCCACGGCGTGTTGAAGATCCTCGCCGACAACGAGTTCGACAGCAGTCATGTGTTCAAGGGCATCGGCGAGGACGCAGCGGCGTTCGAAATCGAGGGTGGCACGCTCGTGCTCGTCGCGACCGACATGATATCGTCCGAGTTCGTCAATCGGGCCCCGTACTCTGCCGGGTACAGTGCCATCCTCGTTTGTATCGACGACATCTATGCGTGCGGTGGCGTGCCCTTGACGGCGGCGATCGACGTGCAGGCGGGCACGGAGGGCGCGCTCCACGAGCTCGTGAAGGGCGCCAAGAGGGCGGCCGAGCAGCTCGGCATCTCGATCACCCGCGGGCACACCTCGCTCAAGGAGGGCGGCGATTCCATCGCGTGCACCGTGCTCGGCGCGCACCCCGACGCGGGATCGTTCGTCTCCGCTGGAGACGCAAAGCCCGGCGACCACTTGCTCCTGATCTGGGATCCGGACGGGAGGAAGAGCCCCAACGGGCCGTACTGGGACACCGTCTCGTTCAAGACCAGCGAGGCCGTGCTGCGAAGGCGCGAGCTCATGGTCGACTTGTCCGGCAGCAGGTACCTCGGGCGGGCGCGGGAGCACGGGTCGGGGAAGTTGATCAACGCCTCCAAGGACGTCAGCGACGCGGGCCTGTTCGGCACCGCGTTCCTCATGGCGAACTACTCGCGGGTGGGCTGCGAGTTCGACACGGCCATGCTGCTCGCCGCGTTCGGCGTGAAGGCACTCGACGATTTGCTCTGGTTCACGACCGCGTACCTCACGACGGGGTTCATCGTGTCCCTTGACCAGAAAGACGTCGATAAGGTGCAAGGAAAGGCTGTCGATGTTGGGATGCGCGCGTCGGTGGTCGGCCGCGTCGTGCCGGGCAGCGAGGTAGCGCTCTCGTGCGACGGGAACCGACGCGTGCTCCTCGACTGGGAAAAGACCCCCGTGTTCCCCGACACCGCGAGGCCCTGAGGGCGCCGCGCCTCCGCGGCCGCTCCATGGTCTTCAAGAACCCGGGGGGCGATGCATTTACTGCATCATGGTCGCGAATGAAACGAGCAGCTGGCCGGAGCGGTTTATCGAGACGAACGACATCAGGCTCTGCATCCACCGGACGGGTGGAGACAAGCAACCCGTCGTGCTGCTGCACGGCATCACTGACAACGGGCTATGCTGGTCCCGGGTCGCGAGGGCCTTGGAGGGCGAGTTCGACGTGATCATGGTCGACGCCCGGGGGCACGGCAAGTCGGCAGTCGATCGGTCAGACTTCAGCTTCGGGCTCATGGCGGAAGACGTCGCCGGGCTCATCCGCGCGCTCGACTTGCGGTCGCCGCCGATACTGGGCGGGCACTCGATGGGCGGCCAGGTCGCCACGCTCGTCGCGGCCGAGCACCCGGAGCTCGTGTCCCGCGTCTTCCTCGAGGATCCCGCGTACTTCATGAGGGGATCCTTGCGGTTCCTGGTCAAGCTGGTCCTGCCGTTCATGATGCGGGAATGGCGCAAGAACGGCAGGAGGGACGCCGCCGAGATCGAGCGGTCTTGCAGGAAGCGGAACCCGGCCTGGGTCGACGAGGAGGTCGTGCCGTGGGTGGCGGCCCAACAGGACTTCGGCCGCAACATGCTGGACGGGCGCCTCGGGAAGGTGGATCTCTTCGTCGACTGGCATCCCGTCTTCCAGAAAGTCAAGTGCCCGTCGCTGCTCATCATCCCATCGAAGGGCATCATGTCGTTGGAAAAGGCGAAGGAGATCAGGCCGTTGTTCGGCGACGCGCGGGTCGAGTACATCCCCGGCGCGGGGCACAGCGTGCGCCGGGAGCAGTACGAGAAGTACATGGCCGCCGTGCAGGCGTTCTGCCGGGCAGCATGAGAGCGCGGGTGGCGCGGCCCGGCCCGCCGGCGCGCGTTTCTTGCTACAACGCTTGAAATGGCGCGGCCATTGGGTGGTTCGTCCCCCGACAAACCCATCGACGCTGGTGGAGGCACATCACGTTGGGCTACTGCACGATCTGCGGGAAGGCCGCGAGCGCGGGCGTGTACTGCGACGACTGCCGGAAGATGCTGCAGACGCGGGTGAAGAAGGGGCTGGTCGTCACGAAACCCGCGATCGCCTCGCACCAGGACAGGCGGCAAGCATCCGCCTCCCCGGGACGGGCCCGCACGCCAAACGCGCCGGGCGGTCGCGGCGGGCGAAATGGCGAGGAGCGGCCCGCCGGGAGGGGCATCGCGGTCGGCAAGGACGGGCTGCCCTTGTACTGCGACGCGTGCGGGAATTTGCTCTACAAGGACGGCGCCGGGCTCGTGTGCCGGGCTTGCGGACGCGCCGTGAATGGGCCGGGCGCATGACCGGGCACGCTGCACGTCCGTCGGCGCCCGTGGCCTAGGCTTCCCGTTCCTGCTGGAATGGCCGCGAACGGCGTTCGCTCGTTCGTTAGGATAAACTACCGCGAGAGAGTACTCCCGACCATCATGAGCGAGTCGAGCGCGCCACCCGCGGGAAAGAAGCAGACAGTTCTTGCCGGGAGGGAGCGGGAAAAAGCCCCTACAAACCGACGCTGATGTATTGGATCTCTTCGATATGCTGCCGGGTGGTAGAAAAAGATAAAGGAAGCGCAGCAGCCTCGTCGAAGCCGGGGGAGTCCTATTTCTTCAACTCTCGCACGATCCACCAGATGAGGGCGATCGTCGCGGGGATGCCGATGATGACGAGATCCCACAGGAAGGCCGTGAGCACCGAGGTGACGAGGTAGGTGAACGTCCACGAACCGAACGCCGCGTCCCACTTCCCGTCGGCGTGGACGACGATCAGCCAGGTGATGGCCACCAGGAAGTTGAGCACGCCGCCAGCACCGCCTTTCTTGACCTTCTTCTGCGGCTTCCCGTCCTTCGTCGCGCTGGCATACTCTTGACGCTCCGCCTCGGGGATCTTGTTCCACCAGAGGAAGTAGACGGCGATCGCCGCTGCGATGACGGGAAGCACGACGAGGAGGATCTCCCAGAGGAGGAGATCCAGTAGCAGCGACACGACGTACCCGACCGCCCAGAGATCCAGCGTCGATGGGTACCGCGCCAGCGCCTCGGGCCCGATCGTCCGCCAGAGGAACACCAGGATCGCGCCTATGACCGCGCCGACGACACCCGCCACGATGACGGCCGACATCTTCCAATGCCTCTTCACGAGGTTCTTCCACGCGTCCTTCGGGACGCCCTGGGTTGTTTCTGTCATGGTCATTAGCTCTTGCTTCTCTTGAGATATCCACGGCCTTCATGATAATCTGCCTTCTTACAACTTGGAGGGGCCGGTTGTTGTATGTATAGCCGCTCACGGATGCCTCATGGGGATATATACGGCGAGCGTGAACTCCACATCATTATGGGCGAGTCGAGCGCGCCACCCGCTGGAAAGAAGCAGTTCTTCCTGCTCGCCAAGATCAGCGAGATCAAGCGGAAGCAGAAGGAGGAGCAAAGGCGGAAACTCGAGCTCTGGGGCGACATCGGCTACCACAGGTACCTGGGCGGGGACTTCTACAACCGCATCCTGGCGCTGCTCGTGCTACCGGTCAGCCTCCTCCTCTTCGGCGTGGTGACCGAGATCTTCCTGCCGGGTCCCGAGGTGAGCGGGTACCAGGACCTGACCAAGAGCTTGCTGGGCTTCTTCTTCGGGGTCATGGACATCGGGCTCGCCGGGTCGCAGGGCTACTTCAGCGACAAGATGCAGCGCTTCGTGGCGGAGCACGCGGAGATCCATCCGGAGAAGGCCGTCCACCAGATCCAGTTCTTCGTGTTCTGGCAGATGTGGACCGGCTTGGTCCAGGTGACCGTCGTCGGCCTCTATTGCTTCTACTTCCTCGCCAACACGACGCTCGCGCACATGGCCTATTTCATCATCTTCTACTCGTTCGTGCAATTCCCTGGCATGCTGCAGATCTTCGAGAGCTTGTTCCAGTGCTACCAGCGCTACGACATGCACGGCCTCGTGACGAGCGTGCGGGATGCCGTGTTCGCCCCGCTCGCGACCATCCTCTGCGTGTTCCTCGGCAAGTTCATCGGCGGCGCGAACCCTGCCATCGGCGAGGTTATGGGCATCACGATCGGCTTCCTCACGTCGATCTACGTCGCCGACATCTACGGTATGATCTTCGGGGCGCGGCTGTTCAGCAAGCGCGTGCTCGACAAGCTCAAGGTGAAACACCGGTTCAGTGACTTCTTCCGCCCCGAGTTCAACCGCCAGGAGGTCAAAGAGATCATCTCCTTCATCGGCCCCATCCAGATCGTCGACACGCTCCTCGGCTTCATGGGCATGATCACGACCGTCTGGATCACGCAATGGGTGACTTCCTACGCGAGCTGGAAGGGGCTCATCAGCTTCGCGGGCACCGTCGCCGGGCTGGCGGCACCGGGCGGCAGCAACAAGGCGACCGCCACGGTCTCGCAGGCCTACAACAACGGCAAGATCGAGCTCACGCACAACTACATGAACAAGATCCTCAAGTACGACCTCATGAACGTCACGGTGAACCTGATCCCCGTCATCATCCTGTTGCCGACCGTGCTCGACCAGGCGATCAAGATGTTCCCGACCGCGAACATCCAGAACTACTTGCCAGCGCTCGTCGTGCTCCCGGTCAGCATCATCATGAACATCACGAACAAGATCTGGTTCTTACCGAACCAGATGCTCGTGATCGCCACGCGGCGCAACGCGATCATGGTCTTCAACGTCGTCGGCCCCTTCGTGAACTTCTTCTTCTCGTGGCTGTTCCTGGTCTACTTCCAGCTCGGCTGGCTGTCGCTCATACTCATGGGCTGGATACCGACCATCATCTTCAGCCTGGTCAAGTGGGTCTACATGCTCAAGCGCATCACGCCCAAGTTCAAGCCCGCCTTGTGGCAGATCGCCGCAGCACCCCTCATCTCGCAGGCGGGGATGGCCGGGTTCTCGTTCCTGGTCTGGCTCGCCATGCCGCCGATCATCGAGGCCATCACGGCGTGGGGCTTCCTGGTCATCCTGGTCTTCCTGCTCTTCATGGGCAACTCGATCGTCTACCAGGTATTCTACTCGCTCGCGGGCGGCTGGGATCGGAACACGATCGAGGAATACCACAAGGGCGTCGAGCTCTCGGGGCCGTCCAAGTTCATGGTGAAGCCCGCGTACCTCGTGGCCAAGTTCTTCACAAAGCTGGCCCCGCTGCACGACCGGTTCCCAATCGCAAACGAGGATGCCGCCCAGGTGGAGATCGGCGAGCTCATGGCGCTGCGGGACAAGAACATCGTCAAGTGACCTCCTCCATCGCAGTCCGGATCCCCCCATCGCGTCGCCACGCTGCGGTGCTTGCAATCGCGCGTCGCTGCCGCCTGCGGCGGGGAAAAGGGAAGGGAATGGAAAGGGAAAAGGAAGGCAGTAATTGGATCCACGTCAACTCTCGAAGAAGTCCTTCAGGCGCTTCGGGGTGATGTCGACGCCGGCCTTCTGGAGCGCCGTGTACAGCCGTTTGCGGTTGAACTCGAGGTCGTCGATCATGGACGCGTTGCTCGCGAACAGGACGATGAGGCCATAGAGGATGGGGGAGAGCACGAGCATGATGATGAATATAAACACGACGAGTATGAACCCCATGAGGGGGTCCTCCATATTCACGAGCGTGGCGAAATCTGTGCCCGCGAACAGGTTGTAGTAGTTGAAGATCGCCGTGAGCCCGAAGAACCCCTTCAACCACCCGGTGAGCCAGTCCGAGATCTTGGAGATATCGCCCGGATGTATCACGTCCTTCGGCTGCTCGAAGTAGACGACGCCACTGTCGTCGAGCAGCCAACCGCCGGGGCTGATGAGCATCATGAGCAAGTAGGAGCCGATGAACGTGAGGCCCGCATAGAGCTCGAACTCGCTCAGCCAGACGAGGTTGACCTCGCCCGTGACACCGGTCAGGCCGCCGGAGTCCGTGGCGAGCGCGCCGAAGACCGTGAGGCCGAGCGTCAGCGAGACCAGCAAGGGGAACACTGACCGGGACATGACCAGGCCGATCGAGTGCTTCTTCCCGTAGTCGGCCATATCGAGGACGACGATCCGGTGTTCTTTTCGCTTCTTCTGCAAACGGAAGAAGAACCGCTGGATCTTGATGTACAGCATGGCCGACCTCGGCGACATGTGATTGTACAAGATGGCGAGTATAGGGAGGGACACGAACGTTAGTGATATAGTGATGTAGGAGTTCCTGACGGCATAATAGGCCTGGCTGTTATAGTAATTGTCGCCCGTCCCGATCAGGACAATGTACGTCACGAATATGATGGTCGCCGCGAGGATCACGAGGAGGAGCGCCAGGCTGAGGAGCCGCAAGGGCTTGGTCGTCTTGAGGGTCGTCGTGACCTCGCGTTTCCTGGCCGCCATCTCGGGCTGCATCGCCTCCTCCTGGCGGGAGAGGCGGGAATGCGCTCGCCTCGCCTTGATCAAGAGCAGGCCGGATACGAGCCCCACGACCATGGCGGAGTAGAACAGGGCGGCGTTCGTGGCATCCAGCTCGAACAGTGCCTTGGCCTTCTCGAATGGCGAAATGACCATGTAGCCGTTCCC
>JAFGBX010000088.1 GCA_016932935.1 Promethearchaeota archaeon
ATCAACCCCACCGCCAACATGGTAGGGGAGCTCGACCACATCATCACCCACGAGGAGACCAGTCCCGAGTTCCCGCTCGCGCTCGCGGGCATACCCTTCGCCGTGGTCTACCTCCTCGCGGCCATCGCGGGACTTGCGCTGAGCGTGCTCGGCGCGGTCGCGAGCATCCTCAACGTCGTGAACGTCAAGGCGGGGTCGATGGCCACGGCGAGCAGGAGCGCGCAGGCCAGCACCGCCCCGCCCGCCGGCGGCTCGCCCTCCGGCCGGCCGAGCTTCTGCTCGGGATGCGGCGCCGCGGTCGACGGCGACTCGAAGTTCTGCCAGAAATGCGGGAAACAAGTGTAATGTGCTCGATCTCTGAGCCCCCGTTCCTATACCTTCTTTTTGTTGAAAGGAGGGAATTGAAGAAAGCTTAGAAGATCCGTGGCACCACGGTGACGTAAATGAGGGACAAGATCAAGCCGAGCACGACCGCCGCGCCTGGCAGGTTCCTCGTGAACTTCGTCGTGAGCAACGCCATCAAGACGAAGCCGGCAATGATCCCCAGGCTCAGGATCGTGAGCAGCTCCTTGAACATGAACTGCAGACTGCCGATCGTCCGAAGATCGTAGTCGGGCAGCCCGATGTTGAACAAGACCGTCCCGCAGGTGTGGATTCCTCCGACCAGGAAGGCCACGAGCAACGCCTTGACGAACCAGTTGCCCAAAAAGGCCTTGAGTTTCGCGGGCCTCACGAGTGACACGAGCTGGGCGTACAGCTCCTGGAAGTAGGTCGCGTCGATGAGCAGCAGTGCCGCAATCCCGGGGAGGATGTACCAGAACAGGACGGGCAGCGCGATGCCCGTGGCGCCCTGGAACACGTACGGGACGAGGGTCATCCGGGAGTACACCTTCGTGGTGAGCAAGTTGTAGAGCCCCACGTATGCCCCGAACGAGGCGAACGCCGCCCCGACCGACACGATGGTCTGCCTGCCGGTCATGCCGAGATCGCCATACCAGGGCGACGACCGCTCGCCCCTCGCCTTGATGATCGCCACCGGGATGAGCGGCAAGATGGGGAAGATGATGGTCTTCAGCACGAGCGAGACGGGCGACGCGAGGGACACGAAACCGACGATCACGAAGCTCGCGATGTACACGCCGATGTAGGCCAGTTGGCGGGTCAACGCCCTTGGTGCAGCGAGCTGGGCTCGTGGCGTGGGCGTGATGGCGGCTTTTTCCGCAGCCTTATTCGCTTTGGAAGTGCGTTCGGTCGCCTTTTGCCATACAAGCTGCAGCGTGAGCACGATCGTGAAGAACGCAAACACGGTGGTCACGAGCAAGGCAATGTACATGGCCTCGTACATGTCATTCATCGAGGTACCGATCGCATCCCGCTCGAACAGGAGTACCTGGTCGTAGGTGCGGCTCGTGTCGTGCCGCAGGTGCTCGTCGTACCAGAGCGTCGCGTTGGCGAGCGCAGCCTCGAAACAAGTGCGCGAGGCGTTCAAGGGGGAAGGATCCGAGAGGTCATGGCCGGAATGGTAGGAAAGGAACCTGTAATCAGTCCGGTTTCCATACGGATCCACCGTGGCGTTGAGATCCAGGGCGTGGAAGATGGGCACGGACGTGTCGTTCCAGCCGTGGATGATCATGAGGTTCCGGGGATTCGTAGAGTTGCATTGCATCAACGGCGTGCGGATGTCGATCTCTGTCTGGTTCGTGATGTCCACCGGGCTGCCGATCAAGCTCAAGCGGAACCACTCGGTATCGAGCACGCGGCTCATGTTCGACGGCCCCGAGGCCTCGACCGTGCAACTGACCCGTGCATCTTTCGCCCCCAGCAACAGGGCGAGCAAGGCACCCATGGAGTGGCCGAACACGCCAACCGCCGACTTGTTCACCATGGGAAGGTGCGTGGAGGATTTGACCCAGGTGATCAAGTCTTGCAAGTCCTTGACGTCGTCGACGCCGAAGCTGAATGGGCCCGTGTGGGAGTTCTGGCCGCGGGTGTCGGGGACGAACACGACGTAGCCGTTCACCGCGATAGTAAGGGCTTGTGTCAAGATCAATTCCTTGCTGCTTCCAAGCCCGTGAATACAGAGGATGAAAGGCACGGTGCCTGCTGGTTCCACTTTCACGTTGTCCGGCACGATCTCGTACATCTGGTAGGTGTACCCGTCGAACGTCGACATGGTCCTGAGATTGATGGAAAAACCGCTCGCGTACTGGTCCGACAGCTGCGTCGCCGCCCCCCAGCACGCCAAGGTCACCCCGAAGCTCGCGGCGAGGCAGATGGCGACCGCGATTGCCGCTCGCTTCTGGGATTTGCCGTTTCGAGGCTCGTTCCCGTTCATGTCTAGGAGTTCGCGCGGGCGCTATTTCAAGCGCTGCGGGCCGGCTCACCGAAACGCGTCGAGGCTCGGGTGGCCGTCCTTGCCCTTCCCGGGGGGGCGGGCCCGATCCTTCCCGTCGCGCCTGGGCTGCTGCGGCCTCCTCCTCGGGGGGCCGGGTTGCGGCCTCCCCTCGACGGCCTCGCGGGCGCGGTCGACCAGGTACCGGTCGGCGGCGGACTCCTCGCGGAACGGCGGGAGGTCGATGCACGTCACGTGCGGTTCTTGCTTCAACGGGCGGGTCAACGCCATGATGCGATCCCCGTGGACGTGCATCTCGAGCACGTTCGGCTCCAGGATCCTTTGTTGGAACACCTGGATGTTTTTCATCTCCAGGTACTTCTCCACGAGGGCGATGCCCTTCTCCGTGAGCAAGTACCCCGCTGTCTTGTTGCCGTTGACCAGTTGCTCGATGAGCAGTGCCTTCTTGAGTTCCTTGAGGTGGTAATCGAGGTCGGACGTGGAGAGGCGGTTCTTCTTCGAGTCGATCGCGTGCTGGATGTTCGAGAACGGCTGGAGTGCCTCCCCCATGAGTCGCGCGTGGCTCAAGAACTCCATCGTCGCCGCCCTGACCGGGTGGGACAAGATGAGCAAGATGTGGTCGACTTGGGGCTGGTAGAAGCCCTTGTGCCGATCCGTGGGTACCAGCAAACGCTTCCGCCTGGTCGCAACCATACGCATCGATTACCGTTGAAGGTGATCTAGGTCACATATGCTCCTCGTCGCCATTAAAACGTTGCGCCGATATACGCGCGACTATATGACGCGTGACGCGCACCATGGCGACCACGTCGACGTGACCGACAAAAAGAACGCTCCTCAAGCGGGTGCCATGGGCATGCCGTGTTTTCTGCGGACTGGGAATGGGTATGCGCTCGAACCGGCGACTAAAAAAGCCAAGGCTTCCTTATCGCCCCCAAGCAACGCACGTGCCGGTGCTAGCCCCCGGGATGCCGGAACCGAGCAGACGCAGGTGAACCCCAATGATCGAAGCCGACCCCCCAGTAACCGACGGTGGTGCCAAGCAAGAACAAGCCGTCACCATCCCCGTCGACGACCGGCCCATCCGTATAGAGAAGCCAGAAACCGTCGCGGTCGTGAAGGTGGAGGATTACACCCCGGCAGCCGTGAAGCAGGGGCTCCAGCGGCTGCTCGAGCTGCTCGATCCCACGTTCATGAAGCAGTCGCTGGAGGGGAAGACCGTGTTCTTGAAGGTCAACGGCTTGACCGTGAAGCCGCTCGCGTGCACGAACAACATCGTCGTCGAGGAGCTGGGCAAGCTGCTACGAGATAACGGGTGCAAGAAGGTGCTCGTGGGAGACTCCAACTTCAACAAGGCGCTCACGTCCATCACGTTGAAGGGCATGGGGATTGCCGCCGTCGCCGAGCGGCTCGGCAACCCCGTCGTCAACTTCTTCGAGCACGGGTGGACGCCCGTCTCGCACGTCTCGTTTTTGGCCGACAGTTTCGTGAGCATCCCCGAGCCCGTGGCCAAGGCCGACATCGTGATCAACTTGCCCAAGATGAAGACCCACGCGGGCTACGTGTTCACGGGTGCCATCAAGAACTTCTTCGGCCTCAACGCGCACAAGAACCGCATGCACGCGATCCATAAGAACAAGGTCGACTTCCAGCAGATGCTCGGCGACATCCACCAGGCGGCCCTCGCCTCGGCACCGGGATCGGAGACCAAGCCCGTGCTTCACGTGATGGACGGCATCGTGGGGATGGAGGGCAAGAAAGGGCCGGCGGGAGGCACGGCGCGGGCGTTCAAGGTCTTGATCGGCTCGTTCTCGCCCGTCGCGGTGGACACGGTCGCGTACACGCTCATGGGCGGGGATCCGGCCGATCTAGAAGCGATCCAGTCGCTGGGCAAGCGGAACGGCTGGCCGTCCACCATCGACCAGCTCCGCGTCGTTGGCGACGATTGGAAGCCCCTTGTCCAGAGGGCATCCTTGCCGCCTCTTTCGACGCTCCGCAGCGGGGAGCAGGGCGAGGCCAGTGCGGGCGGTTTCATGATGTGGGCGACGCAGGTCGTCATCCGGGTGAACCGGCGGCGGTGCAAGGGGTGCTTGACCTGCGTGAAGCATTGCCCCGCCCAGGCCTTGTCGAAGAAGGGCAACAAGATCGTGCTCGACAGCTCCAAGTGCATCAGCTGTTTCGCTTGTGGCGAGTCTTGCCCGAACGATGCGCTCGTCCCGCGCATCCGCCTCACGGAACTGCTTGAAAGGATACTTTTCGTGTCCTTGATCGTCGCCGCTATCGTGATCGTCATTGTATTGCTTGCCACGCTCCCCTACACGTGAGGAATGGCTCAGCGATGCTTGCCCTGGAGATCGGCGATGTGGACGATGCGGCTGCCAGGAATGCCGAGCCACCTCGCTATCGCGATCGGGGCGCCGATGTCGCCGACGTTCTCGACCGCGTGCGCGTCCGACGCGAACGAGAACTTGACCCCCCCGAAGTCGAGGGCCGCCTTGTAGACCCTCGACGTCATGCGCGCCACCTGGAGCCAGCCCTCGACGCGGGGGCCCGGCCCGAACACCTTGACGGAATCGTTCTTGTCCCTGGGGAACGTCGAGCTGATCTCCATGGCGATGCCCTTGTCCCTCAAGACGGGCAGTACCTTGTCAAGGATCGGGAAAAGGTAATCCGCGAAGTATTCCCCGCCGATCTCGATCTCCTGCAGGAACGGGTGCACCCAGACGTCGACCGGGTTCTTGGACAGCGAGTTGACGATGATCGCCTCGAGCGCCTCGAAGTACTCGCCGTACTCCTCGTTCCCCATGTCTTCCATGGCCAGCGTCCGGTGCGGCTGGTTGTGAGGCCCCGCGATGACGTAATCGAGGAGATCGAGCGATTGCTTCGTGAGCGTGAACCGTCCCGACGGGTGGTCGACGTCGACCTCGGCGCCGAGGAGGATGAACGGTTTGCCGCGCTTCGCGTTTATCTCGTCTATCTCACGGCGCGTGACCGGGAGGTGGGACTGGTCCGGGGAGTTGAAGTGCACGTGGTTGGTCGAGCCGAAGCCCTCGACGAACCCCCGGGCGAGGGCGCGGTCGACGGCCGCCTCGAGCGTGTACGGCACCTTGACGCAGCGCGAGTGCCCCGTGTGGACGTGGTGGTCGAAGTACTTCGTGTTGCCAGTCATATGAATGCCCTCGTGTTGTTCATCTGGTCATTTTGTCTCATAAGGAGATAAAATGATCCAGATTACCCAGCACATCGGCGTCCTCGTCGGACGAGGCCCTTGTATGTCGAGTGGGCGTCGCGTCCCGGTGCAAAAGTATATACGAGCGTTTTTTCCTGGGACTAGCCCAGGGGCACGCCACCGCGACGAAGGGCGACCGCCCCCCAATCCAGATTGAATCGATAGACCAGAGGTGATGTCATGGCATTTCGGAAATTCATCGTCGCGAACTTGTACCTCATCACGATAGCGTGGTTCGTCGTGGGCTTCGCCTGGATGTTCACGATCGCTCTCGTGCCCGGAACGTTCTTCTTGGTGTTGCCATCGTTCGTCTTCACGCTCGCCGGCATTTTCTGGCTCTGGGCGGCGACCAAGTTCTCGTCCTGGAGCGCCAAGCCAAGAGCAAGCCCGCAAGACGAGGCGCGCAAGGGGGAAACCAGACGGGATCTGGACCAGCAACTCCACCAGCAACACGAGCTGCACCAGGCGGCGTCCGCATGAGTGGTTCCAAGGGCCACGGTGAACCAAGAGTGCGCATCAGTACCCGGCGCTTTTCCCCCACTTTCTTCTCGAGCCGGTGGAGCTAGAAGAGCTGCCCCGAGCACGTGCTTTCACATCATGTCCTCGGGGTTCATCGGGGCGTCGCGGCTGAGGTTGTGGATGGTCGGGTAGGTGATCGTGTCCTTGACCGGGAAGTAGACCGTCCGCTCTTGCTGCGCGGAGTTGAGGATGGCGCGGATCACCTCCACCGATTTGCGCCCCTCCTCGCCCGGCGTCATGGGATCCCTGTCCTCGGCCATCGAATCGAGGAAGTCGTCGAGCAGGTTGTACCGGGGGCCGACCATGAACGGCACCTCCCAGTCCTCCTCGTCCTTGTAGCGCGTGTCGGCGAGGACGGCGTTCCCGTAGGAGCCGGTCGCGGAGACGTAGCCGTTCTCCCCGTGCACCGTGATCGTGTCGCCGGGGGCCTTCTTGTTCGCGGTCGAGACGACGAGGGTGCCGACCGCCCCGGCCTGCGTCGTGAAGCTCGCGGAGACCGTGTCCTCGACCTCGATGAGCCCGTGCTCCCTGGCGACCGTCGCCACGTGCGCCGAGAGGCACTTGATCGGGCCGACGATCCACTGGAAGATGTCGACGTCGTGCACGGCCTGGTTGATCAGGATGCCGC
>JAFGBX010000089.1 GCA_016932935.1 Promethearchaeota archaeon
CACCGAGCCCGCCATCGGAGCTCGAGACCGGCGCCGGGAACAGAACCGGCTCGGTGATCGATCCGAGGTTCGTGACGAACAAGGAGATCGGGGCGATCATCGACGGCGCCATGCCCGCCGAGTCAACGACCATGTCAAGCCAGTAGGTGAATTGGCTGCTGCTCCCGTCCTTGATCGACGCGAGCAGGAGCAGTGGCAGGTTCTCGCGCAGCGCGTGGGGCAGCCCCCCGTCCTTGCTGCCGGCTGAAGTGGCGCGTTCAACGGCCGCCTGGATCGACTGGATCCGATCCGGCAGCGATGACACGATCTCCCACCCGTGAGCACTCAGCTGGTACTTCTTGAACAGCGTGGCGCGGTAGCCGACGATGGCAGAGTAGAGGATGCACGAGATGAAGACCGTAGCGGCAACCCCGGAATAGCCACCCCCGGTGAGCCCGACTGCGAGACCCGAGACGATGCTGGCGATTCCCGCGGAAACGACGAGGAAGATCGTCCAGGCACACGCCCTCGCGACGCCACCCATGTCGACGAGCAGCCCCTTCCCGACCAACGAGGTGGCAAGGCTTTCCAGGTGCTTCTGGAACGAGCTGCCCGCCCGCTCGAACATGCTCGCAAGGCTCGCGGTCGGCGCCTCCCCCAGGAGGGCGAGATCCTCGGCCGTCTGGCTGCAGACGTGCTGGTAGACGCCCGCCGTGAAGGGATCCGAGAGCCACGCCTCCCGCTCCCCGCCTTCGTTGCGCACGAACCCGTCCCCGGCCACGTCGATGGCTTGCTTCGAGAACAGGTCGACCAAGGCGGCCTTCACCAGTTGGAGCACGAGCACCCTCTTGTCGGCTCGCGGGTTTTCCGCGGCGCTCTTGAGGCCCACGAGTTCTACAAGGGAAAGGTCTTCCGGCAGGGCGTGGATCTCCGCCATGGATCCGGCCTTGGCGTTCTTCTCCTTCACGGCCTTCCGCACGACGAGCGTGCCCGCCACCGCGGGTAGCGCGATGAGCAGCAGGAATAGCGGGGCGAAGTTGGTCGACTTCGGCGTGTAGGTGAAGACGAGGTCGGTCGTAGTGCCGTCCATCGAGTACAGGTACACCCACCGGCCGGCCTCCATGTACAGGGCCCCCGTGCCTCCCTCGGAGCACGTGACCCCGTCCGGCTTGAACCCGCCGGGGAAGGCAATGATGTAGTCGGAGTGCAAGACGCTGACCATGAACGTGCCGATGTTGAGCAGCTCCAGGCGGTTGGCCGCCAGGTCCTCGACGAGCCAGCCCGTCGCCAGGAAGTTCATGGAGACGGTCTTGACGCCGGTGAACCCGGGATGGAAGAAGGAGATTTCCATGTACGTCCTCCCGTCCGATCCCGAGAACTCCCTGTACGAGGAGTCGAGCTCCGAGCCCGTGTCTTCCCGCACGTCGATCGTCGCAACCGAGATCTTGCCGAAGCCGTTCTTCGGCGCGGTGAAGCGCTTGAACCCGCCGTACTTCATCCCGCTCGTGACGTTATACGTTATGTTGACCTGGAACCGAACGTCGATGCCCTCGATGCTCGCCTTGACCCGGTACAGCGAGACATGGTACGTTTCGGCCAGGTCGATGGCGCTCTCGCCGGGATCCCCCTCGACCTTTTCGGAAGGAGCCCCGGAGAAAATGGTCAGTACCCCCACCACGATGAGCAGGAAGAAGGCGACCTTGCTGCCACCGTGGCGATGCCGATGCTTCTCCTCCATGTTCATGACCACGGAACCGTTCGTAGGGAGTGCGTATAACCGAACGCCGGGCTTTCCCGAGGCCGGCGTACACCCCGCGTAGATTATGAACACAAATGTTAATATATCTTTTGGACGTGAACATAATTGTTCACAATATCGGCGATCACACGATCACCCCCTTCCCGACGGATCGCCCATACCACGCACAGTGACGGCCATGCCCCCCCAACGCAAGCGACGCGACCCCGAGGAACGCGAACGGGATGCACGGAATGGACACGGCGCGAAAGGCGATAGATCATCCCGGCGGTACCACTTGCACACGACCATCTCCGCGGAAACCGAGGAGCGGCTCAATTCCTTGTCATCGAAGTTCGGGAACTATGCTCGCGTCGTGGAAGAGGCAGTGGAACTGCTCTCCGTGAGGGAGAGCATGTCCCCGGCCACGGACAAGGGCAACGTCGATGCCGCGACCATCTGGCACCTGCTGCGCAGCGAGCTGAACATGGTCGCGGTCGGCAAGACCACCTTCCTGAGCTACATCGCGACCCTACCACGGAAGGCGCTCGTGGATAACAACGCCATCGAGGTCATCGAATGGTTCTATGGCTTCAAGAACATCACCGAGCTCGCCACGCGTGACGTGCTCTTGGCCATCAAGAAGATCTGGATGAGCGGAAACTACTTCAAGGACGTGAAAGTCGAGGAGGTCGAGCCCGGCCGGTTCCGGGCCCTCTTCGTCCACGACATGAACGACGCGAAGTACAGCGAGTACTGGGCGACGTACTTCCAGGTGCTCCTCGAGGAGAAGTTGGGAAGGGCCGTGAAGGTGCTCGTGAGACCGCAGATCTTCCACATGGAGATCCAGGAACGCGGGAAGGCTGACAAGCAAGAAAGACCGACAAGGGAACCTCGCTAGCATATCTTGCGCACGAGCTCAATGTCCGCGTTGATCTCGGGCACGTGGAGCTCGATCTTCAGCTCTTCACCCATCTTGACGCCTTCGAGCGGGAAGAAGAACTTCAACGCCGCGCCCGTCGGGATCTCGGTCGCCTCTTGTATCTTGGGCAGCGGGTATGCCGTGTCGTCGACCGTTATGACGATCCGCTCCATGTCGGCCGGCGGTAGCTGCTTGCCGTTCAGCTTCACGGTGAAGAACGTGGCCGGGTTGCCGGGGATCGCGTCGACGGGCAAAGTGGCGACCTGGTTGACGATGGAAAGCTCGACGCCGCCGGGCACTTGCTTCAACGCGTCCTCGGCGACCATGCGCTTCATGACGTATCTCGGGATGTACGACATCGTTCGGGCCTCGTGATCGGGTGATGACAAGGGATCTACCCGGCGACGTATAACGATGATGATGACTTATTGTGTATGTAGTTAAATATAGAACATGAAAGCGGATGGCATCGAAAAAGATAATGATCCAGGAGGAAACGTACCTCAAGCTCGCCGAGCTGAAGCGGGAGAACGAGTCCTTCAACGACGTCATCTTACGGCTAATATACAGCCTACAGGATCTGGCGCCCTATTATGGCTTGCTCGCGGGCGAGGAGGGTGACCTGATCGAGCACGCGATCGATGAAGCGAGGGAAGCGAACGACGCCGCGGACAGGGCCAGGGGGGACGGCAAATGAAGGCCGTGTGCCTCGACACCCGTATCCTCTCGCAGTTCTTGACACGTTCATCGCCGCCATCGTGCTGCAGCACGGGAAGACCATCGTCACGGGCAACCCGGAGCACTTCAAGCGCGTTCCAGGCTTGCACGTGGTCGAATACGCTTGAGAGACGCCTCCCCCGGTCGCAGGGATGGATTGGACGGGGAGGGAGGGCTTCGATCCCTCACGGCAGTTGAGCCACTAGCTTTCGAGGTTTGCCCCGGAACTCTCAAGGCTAGCTCCTGCGACGAGCACGTTCCAGACTAGCTCCCTACCAGGTTAGGATACCTCCCCGCGGTTTTGGACCTGGCGTGGAGGGAGGGGTTCGAACCCTCGAACCATTGCTGGCACCGGGTTAGCAACCTGGCTTCATGACCGGGCTAGAAGACCTCCACGTGGCTGGTACGAGCGGCGGGATTCGAACCCGCGAAGCACTGAGCACCAGGCTCTCGACCTGGCGCGATCGACCTCTACGCGACGCCCGCGCGGGTGGTGCCGGGAGCTGGACTCGAACCAGCGTCTCCCCTGCGGGAAGCGGTTTCTAAAACCGCCGCGATCACCGCTCCGCCATCCCGGCATGTAGATGGTATTGGTTCTTGTATGGTGCTGGTGGCTCGGTTCGAACGAGCGTTCACCCGCTCCGGGTACCAGGGCTTGGACCTGGCGCGTTGGGCCACTCCGCCACACCAGCATCGCTGATCGTTCCCTTTTGGATGGATCCGTGGGGATTCGAACCCCAAGCCTTCGCACCGCCAGTGCGACGCTCTCCCGTTAGAGCTACGAACCCGATCGAGAAAATGTTGTAGAAATAAGAACCTGGATGACGAGATTCAGATGGGCTTCGTCCAGATCCACAACTTCCGGGACGTGTCGAAGCCGAACCGCTCGTACATGCGTATCGCGTCCATATAGATGCTTCCCGAGTCGCCGAGGGCCTTCTCCTTGCCACTCGCTTGCATCGTCACGAGGAGCTGGTGGAAGAGGGCCGACCCGATGCCGCACTTCCGGAACCGGGGCAGCACGCCCGCGATCCCCACGAGCCCTTCCCTCGTGAAATCCATGAGCCCGACGACCTTGCCCTGGTATTCGGCGACCAGGGAAACTTCCGCCCACGGCTCGGGCCGCATGTAGAAGGCCTTGATGTCTCCGGCGGTCATGACCGCCCGCAGGTCCGGCCGGCTCTCCAGGGTGATCGACACGATCGCGTCGAGATCCTTTTCCTCCAGCGCCCTCACGACGAGGCCCGGGACGACCGGAACCGAACGTATCGGGCGGCGCAAGTCGAGCTCCCAGAGAACCGCGTAGAACGCTTCCTTGTCGAACCCGAGGGATGCAAAGGGGAAGAAGGCATCCTTCCTGAACCCGAGGGATCCGGCCAGCCCCGTCGCACCATGGTTGTCGTTGTACGCGATGGCGAGCGCCCGTTTCGCCCCGTCGCGCGCATGGAATGCCATCGCGTGCTTCACGATCGCGGAGGCGACGCCACGCCGCTGGTAGCCAGGCAGCACCGCGATCTTACTCTGGCCGAGCCCCTCCCTCGTCTCGACGAAGAGGAGCTGGGCCACGCCGTCGTCGCCGGTTTCAACCTGGCAGCAGGTGTATCCCACGGGCTCTCCATCGACGCGCGCGAGCCAGACGTGTTCTCCACGCCCGGCCCACCGCTCGACATCTGCCGTGCTGACGCCGTGGTAACCATATAAAACGCCAAACTCATCGATCCAGTGGCGGAAGGCCTCGTTGTGGATGCCGCAGACGATGCCTTCTTGCCCCGGTTGGAGCGGCTTCACTTCGATGTTCATCGTCATTACCTCCCCCGGCTCGTTATTTAAAGAGGATTCACTACCTTCCTAGTTAATAACAGGATGGTCTTGGGGGGCGGGGTCGAACCGCCCTAGACATGGTCTACGGCCATGCGCTTGAACCGATCGGCCACCCCAAGTTGTTTGATCAACGAATCGGGAGAACATGGATACCCGATCCAGGAATTGAACCCCGGATCTATCGCTCATAGAGCGACCGTCTTTCGACTAGACCAACCGGGCGGTGATTCCCCGCGAGGGAGTCGCACCCCCGATCTATCCCGCGTGGAGGGATCGCCGTGAGCTGCTGGGCTAGCGGGGAAGTGGTGGTACCCGGCGATGGATTTGAACCATCGAGTGCTGCCTTGTCGTGGCAGTGCCGTAGCGGCTGGGCCAGCCGGGTGCGTGTTCGTTGGGGGTGATCGAGGGGGAGGGTTTGGTAGCAGGAGACGGACTCTCACCGTCGTGCTCCAGGTTATGAGCCTGGCGGAATGATGCTCTCCCATCCTGCTTTTCGTTTCGATGCGCCCGCAGCAAGTTTATTACCGTCGTGATGGAGGAGAAAAAGCCGTCGATCAAAGGACTCTTCTGAATTCCAAGCAGAGCGAAAAGAAAACGGGTGCGGGACGACTCGAACGCCCACCTGCCGGCTCAGGAGACCGGTATCCTGTCCGTTAGACGACGCACCCATGAGTTGGAAAAAAAGGACCGCGGAAGGCGACATCACGTGATGGGCCTGCCCCGATCGCCCCCGAACACGATCCAACGGTACCGGCACTTGCGCCGGTCGCCGCGCTTGTACATGTCGTTGTCACGTGGTAAATCGATGATCTCCACGAGCTCGCAGCCGATTTTCTCGCAAGTGCGGCGCGACGCGGCATTCTCGGGATTGCACGTTATCCAGACCACGTCCAGGTGGTGATCGATGGCGACTTGCGTGAGGAGCTTGCATGCCTTGGCCGCGTAGCCGTGGCCGCGGAATGCCTCGTCGATGCCATACCCGACGTGGCCGCCGAAGAGCACGAGTCCGTCCCTGAAACCGATGCGCAGGTCGACGCGGCCGATTTTCTCGGGTTTCCCGTGCAGCATGATCTTGAAGTGATACGCGGGCACCAAGCCGCGCAGGCGATTGCCGCGAGCCTCCCGTTCAACGACCATGTCAATCTCGCCATCGGTGAGCAAGGGATACTTGCGAAACTTGAATCCTGCTTTCATGATGTTCACTTTTTTCTATGCGGGGTAACGGGCATTAGCGGATTCGAACCGCCACTAGCCAGGTTAGAGGCCTGGTATCCTATCCATTAGATGAAATGCCCGCAAGTTGTGTTGCACATCGTTGTGGAGGGCGCTGGAGGATTTGAACCCCCACGTTCCAGATCCGAGGTCTGGCATCCTTTCCGTTAGATGAAACGCCCGCGACTCACGTGGTACCGATGATCACCAGAGGGTGATGGATTCAACGTGCGGGATTGCCTCCGTCGTCCCGTAGGTTAGGTGTCGGGGCTTCCTATTACACGCGATGGAAATGGTGCCCCAGATAACTTGTTCTCACGGCAGATCCAAGATCATCTGCCGCTTACCTTGTTTCTTTTCGATGCCAATACGCTCCAAGACATCCTTCATTCCCAACAAGAAGGGGCCATTATAAGGATGGAAGGCAAACCACGCTTTTATTTCTCGGGAGGTATAGTTCTCATCGTCTATTATCACGAAACCGACTTGGGCAACCTTGGTAATGACCTTGCATTCCTCCTTATTGGTAATTCCCTCCACGATCATTTCCAAGTTTGGGGTGATGTTCATTACCTCGAGTAAAAAGTCCGGTGCATAGGAAATCGATGCCCCCGTATCGATAATGAACGAGTATAGGAAGTTGTCCCACCCCATCAATTTTCGAAACCGTATTTTGGCTTGATATTGGGAGAACAAGCCGAGATGGTCGCTCAAGCTAGATGGGAAGGCTTTTTCCTCAAAAACCAATCGCATAGATAAACGCACCGCTCTCGATGAACCTGATGAGGCATTCTTGCCCTTGAATCCGCCGCTTCGCGAGTTTCTCGTGCAATTTTCTAAGCGATGCATCCGATTCTATGACCGCGTCATCGACCAGCGCGACATACTTGCCCGGATAGTCCCGCCGCAAGACTGTCTCTCGATCGACCCCGTTGGTATTTTGTGTTTCGACTTGACTTGAATCCTTATCGCGGGTCGCGAGCTTGCCGATCTCATCCAATATTTTCTCGAGACTCGCATCCTTCGGCATCTTTTTGATCACGTCGATGACGTCGGTCTTCACGCCCTGCATAGATTGATAGTAGAAATTCGTGAATATAAGCTCGTTCCTTCAAGGTCATCTCCTTTAATAATGCTACAACTTGGTGGACTGGCACGGTTCCCTTGTGCAAGTCTCGGATACGAGGGGTTGTTGGAGCTCCTTCCTCATCCAGTACTTTTTCTCGAAGGAATGGCCACGAGGCGAGTTGAACAGCCGTTCCGGGCCTCGGAGACCCGTATCCTGTCCGCTGGACGACGGGGCCATGCAATGGCGGTGGAGAGATTCGAACTCCCGCCGGACGGTTCGCGGCCATCCATCATCATCCGCTAGATAACACCGCCACCAATTTCGAGGATTGACGAGGCCGGTTGGATTCGAACCAACGACGACGGGCTCCCAAAGCCCGGATCTTCGACCGCTAGAATACGGCCCCGGAAGTGGTGGAACCGCGGCGCCTCGATCGCCGAACACCCGAGCTTCGGTCGGGGGCTGACGGGGTGGGCAATCCCACTTTCCCGGTTAAGCTACGGTTCCATGCTTTTGGTGGGAACGGGCGGATTCGAACCGCCGTGCACCGGCTTCCGAAGCCGGGATCATGTGTGCCGCTAGACCACGTCCCCGGGGGTAATCTTCGTGCAAATAGGGCTTGAAATGCTGGAATTGGTGGAGCCGATGGGAGTCGAACCCATTGTGACTGGTTTGCGAAACCAGCGCCGCGCCGTTTGGCCTCGGTCCCGCGCGTTCTTTTCGTTTGGTATGGAGGGGGCCCAGTGGGGCTCGAACCCACACCTGCCGGTTTACTGGACCGGTGCTCTGCCGCTCGAGCTCTGAACCCGTCGATTGACCAATATAGTTCATGCAACATGTGGTTGGTGCAAGGAGCAGGAATCGAACCTGCGTGGGGAACCTTATCAGGATTCTGCCTGACCGCTGGGCCATCCTTGCATCGTTGGTCGTGGTTGGAAAAAAAAGGTCGTGGTTTTCGACGTGCCGGCGTGCCGGCCTACTGGAGCATGACCTTGAAGGCCAGCTCGCTGAAGCCGTAGATCTGCGTGATGCCGTACTTCTCGCAATCGTCGCCGTTGAACGGGCGGGTCGGGTAGAGGTCGACCCTGACGAGGAACGCCCGCGCCGCCGGGTGCGCCTGCTTGTAGTGCTTCCAGTGGCCGAGCCAGCCCTCGCCCCACTCCTCCGAGTCGGTGACGAGGACGAGCGTGTCGAC
>JAFGBX010000090.1 GCA_016932935.1 Promethearchaeota archaeon
GGAGGGCACCGGTCGAAGCTGTCGTGGAAAGGCTCCGCCGTGCCCACGACATCCTCGTCAAGATCGGCGACGAGCGGGCTGCTGCCGGGCAGCTCGTGGCGATGGGGATGATCTACGAGGCCTCCCGGGACCACGACAAGGCCTTGGATCACCTGCGAAGGGGAATGGCCTCGTTCGAGAAGCACGGGTTCAAGTATGGCATGGGAAATGCGATGCTCTCCATCGGGAACGTCCATCGCGCCCGTGGCGACGTCCTGGAGGCCACCAGCTTGTACAAGGCAGCGTTGGCGGTTTACGAGGAGATCGGAGACTTGTACCAGATATCGAACGCCCTCGGCGACCTGGCAAAGGCGACGGCCGAGTCGGGGGATCTGGCCAGCGCCCTCGCCACGTTCCAGAAGGCCCTCGGCGTCCGGGAACACCTGCTTGACCTGCCCGGCATCGCCGCCACGCTCACAGACATGGCGGGGTTGCACGCGGCGGCATCACGGCTAGCCGAGGCGACCGCGTGCTATGAAAGAGCCAGGTCTGCCTACGATCGCATCGGGGACATCGAGGGGATCGCGAGGATCGATTCGTTCCTCGGGGACATACAGGTCAAGCAAGGGAACATGGACGATGCACGTGAACTGCACGTGGCAGCGATGGATGCTTTCGGTCGTCTTGGCATCACCAGCATGGTCGCCGCCGTGGTGGCGTGCCTGGCTGCCATCGATGCAAGCACGGGAAAGGAACAGGAAGCAGCCGATGGGTTCTCCAGCGCGGCCGACATGGCCGAGCAGAGCGGCGACCCGTTGACCGCGGCCGGCATCCTATTCGACGCGGGGAAAACGTTCTCGCGGCTGGGCAAGGAGTCGAAGGGGCACGCGATCCGGTTCTACGAGCGCTTGCGCGGCATCTACGAGCGACGGGGGGACGAGGCTAGCGTCGCCGAAGCCATCGCCAGGGTAGGCGCGATCCTGGTAGAAAACCACGATTTCGAGGAGGGCTTCGCGCGCCTGAAGGACGCGTGGGGAAGGGCACGCGGCACGCCGAGCATCGAGACCCAGAACCTCGTCTTGACGGCGCTGGGGCTCGCGTTCATGGAGAGCGGCGAACATTACAAGAGCGTCGCCTACCTCCAGAAGGCGCTCGACAGGGCCGAGGCTACCGGCAACCAGAAGGAGACCTCAAGCTTGCTGATCCTCATGGCCAGGGCCTGCGGGCTCTCGGGGCGGTACGACGAGGCGCTGCAGCACCTTGAGAACGCGCTGCCCATCGCAGAACGCCTGCAGCTGGCACGTGAGATCGACCAGATCAATGATTTGCACCAAGCGATCGAGAAGGCGAGGGAAAACACCGGCGGGTTCATCGCACGGCTCCTCGCTTCCTACGAGATCAAGGCGCGGGAAGGTGACAAGAGGCAAGCGGCCAGCATCCTCGCCGCCATCGGGCACCTCCACCGGTCGACCAACCCCCTTGAGGCGACGGGGTACCTGCGAAGGGCGGTCGACGCGGCCGGGGACGACGGGGACGTGGAGGGGCAAGCTATCTTGCTCGACGACCTGGCCAGCACGTCCATGGCATTCAACGACCTGGCATCCGCTGTCCAGCAATATGAAGGTGCTATCGACCTGTACGAGCGAATCGGCGACAAGGAAAGCATCGCCGTGGTACATGGGAACATCGGCACCGCGCAGTACAAGCGCGGTTCGAAGTCGGAGGCGATAGCGAGCTGGGAACGCGCGCTGGATGCCTTGAAGGCGCTGAAAAAGGCCCGGGACGCTGCCATGACCGCGTGGAACATCGCTGAGACACTCGCCGGATCGAACGAGACTACAAGAGCCATCGCCTTGTTCAACGACGCGATCGGCATGCTCGCCCCGCTGAAGGCCGACACGGAGATTGCCACCATCTACCGCGACCTGGGCAAAGTGCACCTCGGCGCGGGCGACGTGGAACGGGCGCGTGCCTGCCTCGAGACGGGCCTAAAGCACGCCGTGGCCTCCGGGCACGCGGGGCTGCAGAAGGCCATCCGGGACGCCCTTGGCGGGCTGCAGGCCCATGCCTAACGCGAGTATGAAGCATATTGAAGGCTGAATATTGCCCCAGGTATGCCGGGTACACCTCGAAATAGGTGAGGGCCTGGCAGGCCAAGCAGGCGATGGCCAGCAAGAGGACGAGAGCGCCCCCCGCTTTGGCCTCTTGATCGCGACCGCCACGCAGACGGGGACGCCGATGGCGATGGACAGGTTGAGGATCCAACCGACGGTCGCCGCCGCCCAGCTCATCAAGAGGATGGCGTTCTGATAGCACGTAAGCATAATCAGAACTGCACCGGGAATTGAAGCTCTGGGGATCAAGCGATCATTAGCCGGACTTGGGTTCCCGTCCGCTTGCAGTATTTCGCGAGCCCGGACAAGAACTGGACAGCGTCGTCGATCCCGTCGTCGATCCCCTCGTCGTGGTCGCCGGCTGCAGCGATGAGCTGCCTGACCCGCTCGGCGATGCGGGTGAAGTCGGCGGCGCCCCTGGGCTGGCTCTAACACTTTCGAGCGGCCGGATCGATGTAACGATAAAAAAGGATGAAGATAGATAGGGTTCGGAACCGTGTTCAGTGGTAGCGCTCCTTCGTGCCCAGGAGCCAGAGGATGCCCAGCGCGGAGAACACGACCGAGACGAGCTGGATGTACCACGCCCAGGAGACCCAGCTGATGCTGGTGAAGTTGATGAACGCCGTGATGACCGCGCCGCCCGTCGTGACGAGGATCATGCTCATGACGACCAGGGCTTGGCCCCAAGCCCACTCCTGCTCCTGGAACATTCCTATGCCCGCGATGAACGCCCAAGCTCCCATCACGAGCCTCACCAGCGCCGAATCACCCATCAAGGACTGGAATGCCTCGGTTCCCTCGCCCGTTCCATAAACGATAGCCATAACCTCAGGTGGCATGAAGCCGAACGTGCCTGGGAAGTACGCCTCCACGTAGTAGATGACGCCTTGGAAGATGAACAATCCTCCGATGATGATCAGGAAGATGTTCAACAACTCGTTACTATCCTTCACTTCTTTCTTTTCTTTTGTGTCGGACATGATGAACACCCGAGACCGGATAGGTTTATCCCAGATATGACAGCGTGCACGTCCCTCGCGTTAAGGAATATGCAGTTGTCGTATCTTAAGGTAATAGTACCGCCTCCTCCTATTTGAATCTGACGCGTTAAATCCCTCGCGGAAGGACGCGAGGGCAATTGCCTAGCGGATCGAGGCGCGGCTCGGCGGCCGTCCCACACGCGCCGATCCCGTGCGGGCCAAGCCCGACCACCGCGCCTCCTTGCACACCCCACGATCGGGCTCTGGCCACGAGCCGGGCCGCGAGTCCCCCGCCGGAAGTTTTTTTACCCGGCGTGCAGTTGATGTCAATCGACCCGCCCCGGATCTCGGTTCGATCCGGCTCCCCGCGGCCCCCGGCCCGGCCGCCCGGTTCCAGCAGCCGCGCCAGCCCCCCACGGAGCAAGTGGCCATGAAGCACCCCAGCAGGAAGTCACCCGCCCTGGCGCTGCGGAACTCGCTGTCGCGCATCTGGGCGCTCCTCCGGAACGAGATCGAGTCCCTGCTCAAGGACAAGCAGAGCCTGGCGATCATCTTCCTCTTGCCGATCGCGGTCATGATCCCGTTCAAGTTCACCGACCTTGGCGGGAGCGACATGACGAGCATCAACGTGTTCCAGGACGGCGGCGTGACGCGGTTCGGCGTGCTCGACTTCGACACGACGGACGACTGGCCGGGCACGCCGCCCATCGCCGGTGCGGTCGAGGAGGACCTGTCGGTCAACTTCTCGCGAATGTTCCACTTCATCAACGCCTACGGCTCCGGCGCGCTCGGCGCTGTCGATAACATGACGCTCCTCATGGGGGAGATCACCAGGTGGTTCGAGGACTACCCGGACGGGACGTTCTTCAACCAGACCGGCGCCGGCTTCGAGCTCGTCCAGCTGGCCGACCGGAACGAGGGGCTCGACCTGCTCGCCAGTGGCGGGATCATCGGCTTCTTGATCATCCCGTACGGTTTCGAATACAACATCACGAACCACATCCCCGCGGAGGTCACGCTCGTCGACGACGCGACGGAGACGGGCACCGCGGCGATGCTCGTGGCGAACCTCGAGCTCGCGATCGCGGCCTTCAAGCTCGTCCACAACCTGCTCCGGGACGAGATATTCCCGCTACCCCACGATGTTGGCAGGGTGAGCGACTCGCCGCTGTTCGACGGCGGGCCGTTCATCTTCGCCCTCTTGATCTTCGGCTCCGGCATCCTGCTCGCCTCGCAATGCATCGTCGGGGACGAACCGCTGCGCCGCACGCTCCTCACGCCCGCCGGCAAGCTCGAGGTCATCCTCGCCAAGACCGGTGCCCTCTCCGCCATCCACGCCGTGCAGGTCCAGCTCCTCTTGCTCGTGGCCATCTTCGGGTTCGACTTGCCCGTCCTCGGGAACTTCCACGTGTCGTTCCTGATCCTGTTCATGGAGGCGTTCACCGGGGTCATGATAGGCATGTTCATCTCGGTCATCTCCAAGACCAGGCTGCAAGCCAACCAGTTCTTTTTGCTCGTGTTCATCGTCTTCTTGCTCGCGCTCATCTTCATCACGGACGACGGGATCAACCGCTGGATGCCAATGTACCAGGGCGTCGACGGCTTCACGACCTACGCGTACAAGGGCTTCGACTTCGCCCTCCAGCCGTGGCCCATCACGTCCCTCTGCATCCTGTCGGGCATATTCTTGTTGCTCACGGTCGTCGCGTTCTACTTCAAGAAGACGGTGGAATGAGCGAGCGAGGGCATGGGGACCTGCGAGTTGCCCTCAGTCGACCTTCCGCAGCACCTGGCCGCACCGCTTGCACGTCAGGTTCCCCCTTCCCGCCGCCAGCTTCTCGAAGCATTTAGGGTGAAAAAGGGCGTTGCAGTCGAGGTTCGGGCACTCGTACAGGAACGGTTCATCCTCGAACGGCTCGCCGCACGCTGGGCACACGGCGGTGGCGAGTATGTCGGGCCCGATCTCCTGTGGGGTGACCCTGGCCGCCAGGTCGATGCCGCGGGGCTGGGGCGCGGCGGGCGCCTCGACCGGTGCCTCCGCCGGTGCCTCCGCCCCAGGCCGAGCCGCCTTCGGGGGGGCCACCCGCAGCGGCCTCCCGCCCGCGGCGTCCTCCACGGCCAGCGCCTGCGACGCGGGCACCTTGATCAGGTAGAAGCAGTGGGGGCAGCGGAACACGTTGGAGCCCCCGGACTTCTTGTCCGACATGGCCCACTGCGCCGCGCAATGCCCGTGCAGCGGGTACATGCAGTTCGGGCAGTGGCGGCCGCAGGCCGCGAACGGCTGCTTGCAGACCATGCAGTCGCTCTTGAAGCAGATGAGGCACTTGTGCCGCTCCGCCTCGGTCATCTTCCCGAAGAGCTCCTTCTGCGCGGGGGTGAGCTCGGCTTCGGAGACCAGCTCCCCCGCCAGGTCGGCGAGCATGGGCTTCTTGCTCTTTAAGTACTCCCGTGTCGATTCTGGCAGGATCTTCACGAGTCCATCGACGATCGCGGGGAGATCGGCCGCGTCGGCCGCGTTCTTGAACGCCCCGCCCGTGATCGACGCGACCTGGCCCAGGGTGTCCTCGGGACTCCCCTCTCCAACGCACACGACGTCGACATGGATCCCGAGCCCGTGCGCGAGCTTGGCCATCTGCAGCGGGTCCATGGCCGTGTTCCTGGACAAGCGCCCGTCCGAGAAGACGAGCATCCGGGACACCTTCCCGGATATCTGGCGCAGCATGTCGACGTGCATCTGGATGCCCATGGCGATGGCGGAGCCCGCGTACGAGACGTTCCCCTCGATCGTGGTGCCCTCGATGCCGGCTTCGACCTTGGCCAGGTCGTTCGTCAAGAAGAGCAACTTGGCGCCCTTCTCGCCGAAAGTGACGAGGCCGATCTTGTGCTGCGTGCTCGCTGCCAGCTTCTTGCGTGAGAACTCCAGCAATGCTTGCTTGGACGCGAGCAGCCGGCTCGGCGCGACGTCCCGCCGTGCCATCGAACGGGACACGTCAAGCACGAGAACCGTGTCCTCGACTGTCTCGGAACTCATGTGTCCACGTCCACCGCATCGCTTCTGCTGACATGTTATATGCGGGCCGGCTTTATTTAACGATTCACGGAGCGGGGCATAAGCCACCCGCGCGGGGATCGCGGCCCGCCACGGCGGGTTGGTGTAAAAAGAAGGAGGATCGGAGGGGCTGGTTCCTTTATAGTGTTTCCCTAAATATCTCCATGATCTCCATTTTAGCGACCCGGCGCAGCAAGATGATCATCCCGATGAGGCATATCGCCAGCGACACGGCGAACGACGTCAGCATGGTCTGCCAGGGGAGGTTTGCCGGGTCGAGGATGGCCGCGAGCGGCACCTCGGTCAGCGCGGTGTTCTGGTACGTGTTGATGTACGACGACAGGATGCCTATCATCGCCCCGCCGATCGACGACGCCAGCAAGATGATCACGCTCTCCATGATGAACATGTTTCGTGTCTGGTCGTTGTGGAGGCCGAGAGACTTCAGCACGCCGATCTCCCGCTTCCGCTCGATGACCGTGCTGTACACGGACGACATGAGCCCGAACAGCGCGATCAAGATGGCGAAGAAGAGGATCGTCTGGAACAGCAGCGAGACCGTGTCCAGGCTATCGAGGATCATGTCAATCTGGGACTGGGCGTGCTCCACGGCGAACTGGTAGGGGCTCCCGTCGGCCTTCACCGTGTCGGAGAACGTCCGGTCGATGTTGTTGCGGAGCACGTCGAGGTCGTGCGTCGACGTGCTGATCGTGTCGACGAAGATCTTGCTCAAGGGCATGTTCGTCGCGTTGGCGGTCATGTCCATCCAGGCGATGTAGTTCTGCCTCGAGCACATGACCCCGCCGTAGAAGCTAGCGATCTTGGCCTGCCGGAACTGCCAGAAGCCGGGCATGCCGTCGGAGATGCCGATGATGGTCGCGTTCACGAGCTTGGCCAGCGCGTAGCTGGCCTCGGGATCGTAGAACGAGAGCCGGACGTTATCGCCCACCGCGAGCTGCGCGTAGTCCGCGACGCTGCGGGCGATGATGATGTTGTTGCGCCCGCCCTCGAAGAGCCGGTTCACGGTCGCTGGCCCGCCGTTCACCTCCATGAGGTTCCCTGGCATGATCTTCGTGTAGTTCTCGTCGATGCCGATGAACGCCGCCGTGAAGTCGTAGTAGTTGATCAGGTCCCCGATCTCGACGTAGTACCTGTCGCTGTCGAACAGGCTCCCGAAGTCGAAGTCGCCGCCGCCGATGTCGCCGGCCCCGGTCTGCGAGAGCTGCAACCGCAGCGCGGAGATGTCGATCGCGTCGGTGTACGCCCCGGACACCATCTTCACGTTATCCAGGTGGCTCACGTCCGCCATAAGGTCCTGGTCTATCTGGTTGCCCGTGCTCGTCGAGTACACGACGAGCGGCGATCCGTAGCCCACCTTGATCAGGTAGGTCTGGGACACCTTCTGTAGCTCCATGGTCGTGCTGATGAACAGGATGAACGCGAACGTCATAGAGAACATAAGCACCGTGCTCGTGTTCCGCCGCCGGTATCGGTAGAGCGACGTGCGCACGAGGGGCGTCGTCTTCTTGTTGAATATCCTGAACACGGCGAGGATGAGCCGCTCGAGGACGGGCACGATGCCGAGCGAGACGAGGGTGAGGCCGAGCAGGAAGGCGAGCTGGACGCCGATGAACGCGATCATGATCACCATGATGTCGCCCGTGAGCGCGAGCTGCGGGATCAGGTAGAACACAAGCGACCCTGCCGCCACGGCCGCTAGGCCCGCGGAGATGAGCGGCGTGTTGATCCGGCCCTCCTTCTTGACCACCCAGCCCGTCTCCTGGTGCCTGTACGGGTTGATCGCGTGGACGATCTTGGTCGTCGCCGCCTTGTACGCGGGGATCGCGGTCACGAGCAGGGTGATGCCGACCCCCAGCCCGAACGACGTCGCGATGGTCGTGGGCTGCACGACGAGGCTGATCGGGTTCGTCCACATGCCGAGCCAGTCGTATATGACGGGCAGGGCGAACTGGGCGAACCATGTCCCGGCTAAGATACCCACGGCCGAGCCGATGACGGACAGGAAGAAACCTTGATAGATCACCAGCTTGAACGGGAAGACCCGGCGCCCGCCGACGACGCGGAAAATGCCGAACTCGCGGATGCGATCCTCGACGGCGGTCGACAGGATGGAGTTGATGAGGATGGCTGAGATCAACGCTGAAATGACCGAGATGAAGATGAACGCGACGCTCATAGCCACGTTCATCATCTCCGAATTCTCCAGCTCCGAGAGCTTGAGCATCTGGACGGAGTATTCATCGCCGAGCGTGACCTGGATCTTGCCCGCGATCTCGAGCATGCGCTGGATGGTGCCGTCGACGTTCCTCGTGTCGTAGACGTACTCCCGGTTCTTGATCAGGCACTCGAAGTAGTTCACCTTGCCCTCGAGCTGGTAGGTCTCCTGCAGCCAGGCCAGGTCGGTCACGACCGTGTCGATCTCGATCATCGAGAACTTCTGCTGTTGCTCGACGACGGCCATGACCGTCAAGTTCACCGCGGGGAACGTGGCGTACCGGATGGTGACTTGATCCCCCACGCCCACGTGCAGCGTCTCGTTGATGAACTCGGAGACGATGCAAGAGCCGGCGGGGATGCTGCTCGTGAAGTAGGACTCGCTGCCCGATATCTTGAAGCGCCCGAGCCCGTCCGCGTCCTCGCCTGGGACGTCGAGGCCGTAGAGAAGCACCGTCCGGTTGACCTTGTCGCCAGGGCGCGGGTTCACCACGTCGGCCACCGGGAGGAGCAGGAGCCGCGGGTACACGCTCTCGATCTCGTCGATGCCGTCGAGCTGGGACTGCACGTCTGTCTGGTTCATGAACATGCCCGACCCGAAGATGCTGCCGCCGCTGATTCCCTCGAGGTTGCGTGTGATCACGAAGTCGGCCGCCCCCGCGCTCGTCGCCGACGCGTCCAGGTAGCTGTACGACAGCGAGTCCGTGACGACCCCGACGACCTGCATGACGAAAATGGAGATCATGATCCCGCCGATCGCGAAGAACGTCTTAACCTTCTGGGTCTTCAAGTCCTTGAACGAGTAGACGAAGTCGTTCCAGTTGTTGCGGAACCACTCGCCGACGTTCCGCTTTCCCGAACCAGTGTGCGATTGGTGTATCGTGTGGCTTCACCTTGTCGTGCGTTCAGTCGAGGTATTCGTCGTACGTCCTCTTCGCGCCCGTGAGCTCGTCGTATAGGATCCGGTCGCGGCGCTTGAACTCCTCGAGCGCCCTGTCTTGCCTCTTCTTCGTGCTGACCGATGCGTAGACGATCAGGACCGTCACGCCGATGCTCACGCCGAGATACGTCGCGACGAGCTCCGGTTTCTCGTCGATTGTGACCGAGAACACGCCGCTCGCGGCTTGCCTTTCCGTCAGGAAGTAATAGCCCTTCACCGTGCTCCCCATCGCGAAGCTGCCCACCTTCTCGGCACGCAGTGTGTAGTTGAACGAGACGTACTCGCCGGGGGCGAGCGAGACGTTCGACGCGGACACGTCGCCCGACAGCACCGTGAACGCCTCTTGGGGGTACCCGTAGTTATCGTCGACCGTGAAGCCTTGCCGCAGCGCGAGCACGATCTTCTCGTAGGCGCCGACGTTCAAGGTGCCCGTGTTGTTGACGGTCACGACGACGGTCAACAACGAGCCCCGGATCACGCGGAAGCTGGCCGGCTGGAACGCGCCGCCGTGCACCACTCGCTTCTCGATGGCGATCTCCATCTCGCCGATCGCCAGGGACGCGGGAGGCACGTAGCGGAGCAACCACGCCATCAGCTCGGTGTCGAAGTTGGGGGAGGGCACGAGGTACCCCTTGTACGAGTTCTTCGTATAGGTTTTGGTGGCCGAGCCGCGCCCTTGCCCGTCTAGCGCGATGTTAACGGGGTTCGCGCCGGAAATCGAGAAGTAGCCTGTCACGGGGAGGCTGGTCGCGAGGGGCCCGCCCAACGAGGACGCATGGGCCGTCGCCACGGAATAGTTGACATCGAACGTCTGGGCAATGTCGGGGATGGACGAGGGGGTTACATGGCTCATGGTCGCGTTGATCTCGATGAGGTGCGGCCGGGAGAATTCGTACCTGTAGTCGACGTAGGCCTCGATGCACCAGTCGTTCCCACGGATGGTGAAGTCTTTCCCAGCGACGATGCTCGTCTGGTTATCGTAGGACACGGTCAAGCCGGGGATCCTCTCCGAGTTCGGCACGGTGAAGTTGTAGAACAAGGAAACGCTGGCCCCCGCGGCGATTGTGCCGACGGAATGGTTCAAGTAGTCGCCGTTGATCGAGAACGTGCCACCCAGGTCGGTGATGATGCCGGGTAGTGGCGTGGAGACGTCGACGCTGGTGGCGGAACGGTTGCCCTTGTTCTCGATGGACACGATCGCCCTCGCTGGGCTTCCCGGCGTGCACGAATACGTGTTCCCGGCGATCCATTGCTTCACGACGAGGGCACTGGCGTTCTGCGAGCCGACATAAAGCGAGTTCGACGTGGCCTGCCGGGTCGTGATGCCGGTCTCGTCGGTGTACGCGAAAGACTGCCCCGGCACGAGCAGCAGGGTCAAATTGCGCTGCAAGTAGTCCATGTCGAAATTGTCGATGGACAGCCTCGTCGATGCGTTGTTGCCGAGGTGCAGCTGCACGGCGACGGTGTTGTTCGGCCCAGACATGTAGTCTGCCAGCTCGATCGTGTTGTTGGCCGTGTCGTTATCGCCATCGTAGATCCTGAAGATGTCGCTGCTATACAAGAGGCTCGTCTGGTTGATGGACACGGGGCTGCGGGTGAGGTTGTTGATGGGCACCCACGTGCTCGTGTTGTAGTTCCATATCACGAACGACGCGTTGCCGCCAGACCAGATGCTCACGTTGTTGTAACCGAGATAGCGGAACTCGAGTGCAGCGATCTCGTCACTCGTGACGTTGCTCGTGTCGTTCGCGAAGGTGAAGTCGACCTTAATGGCGCGGTTGACGCCGGAGCCGGCGGTGTCTATCTGCCAGTACTCACCGTCCAGCTCGAGCGCGTTGGTCACGTTGTTCGACGTGGCTGGCGGCACTTGGGTGCCCGTGACGATCGACCCTGCCGTGAAGTTCGAGTCCTCGCCCGTGAAAGCGGTGTAGAGCCCCGTCAAGCTCGCGTCGGATAGATCGATGATGCGTGATTGGCCGGCGTCGATGTAATTGTACGGATCGGTAGGGCTTAGGAGTCCGACCTCATGCATGTCGAGATAACCGTCATCGTTATCGTCGTCGATAAAAAACGGGAAAAGAGGAAGGAGCAAGCGCACTGCTGGATCGATCGTGTTCCACACAATCAGCAGGTTTTCCAGACCGTAGAAAATTGATAGGGGATTTGTGCTCGCTAGTGCGGGAATAAAGAAACCTCGAACCTCGAAGTCAATTTCATCTGTGTATGGGATTATATTATCGGTTAACTCCGCAATACTCGTCGTGCCGTGGCCGACCCTCGTCCCCCACGCGCGCTGGCTGCCGACGTTCGTCACGTTCAGCCGCAAGTTGATCGTCTCCGTGAACGGCTTGATCGACAGGTCGGTGTCGAGCTGGGCGACGAGGGCTGGCTGGCTCGAAGACGGGTTCTTGTAAGAGACGACGATGTTCGGGATTGCCTTGAGCAGGCCCGTCGGCACGTAGGGCAGGCCCCTGAAGCCGACCAGGGCGAGCGGGGACGTGTCGAGCGCGATCTCGTCGAGGAGGAAGTCGAGGAGGTCGGGGCTCAGCCCGGCCTCGACGAGCAACTCCTCGTAACCGGAGCGGGTGAGGTTCACGTTCGTGTAGAGTTTCGACAGCGCGCCCGCCTTCTCCCAGGCCGTGATGAAGAACACGTTCTGGATGACGAATTCCAGCGCCTCGAGGACAGCGACGATGTCGATCCCGAGCGAGCCGCCCAGCCCCGCTGCCATGTAGACCGTGTCGAGGATCGTGCCGTCGATGGTTAGGCGGTCGGGCCCGAGGTTCCAGCTCGTAACGTTCCCCGTAACCACGTTCACGTCGATCATGGTGCCGAGGATGCCGACAGGGTTGAGGTCGAACATCGAGTTCCACACGCTCGAGCTGGGCTTGAGCTGCGCGCTCGGCTGCATCCCTAGCGCAGTCTTCGCGTTGAACGTGAACGTCTGGCTGGCATACGTGATCGCACCTTCTGCCCCCTCGTACTGGACGAACACGAGGTTCGTGCGGGATCCAAGCACTTGGGGAGCCTCCCCCGTGAAGTTGAGCCCGAGGAAGTCAGTGATGCCGCTCGCGTTGAAGTCGAGCAGCTCGAGCACGTCCGAGATCCCGCCGATCGAGAAGCCGTCGAGGGAGCCGCCGTACCTGTTGATAGACGCGAAGCCGCCGGACAGGTGCTTGCTGGCCGTGTAGGACGCGCTGCCGAGACGGGCCACGTCGAAGTGCTTGAAATACCCGTCCTTGGGCAGCTGGGACGTGAGGGCGTGCATGGTGCCACCCCAGTCCGGCGCGATCCCGTACAGCGTGAAGGTGCGCGAGCTAGCGTCCGCCTGCTCGAAGAGCTCGACCCCGAAGGCCTCCTGCAGGATCTTGATCGCCTTCTGTGACCTCGAGTTCACCGTGGACTGGGAGACCGTCGTGTTGTAGGAGAGGAAGACGGCGATGCCGTTCACCGCCATTTGGAAGGTGACGAGCTCGTTGAACGGCACGTGGACGTCGATGTACCGCGTCGGGTAGATCCCGTTGGAGGCGATCACGATCAAGGAGGCGTTCTTGAAGGCGATGTCTTCGAGGGGCACCCGGTCGATGATGTACGGGTCGTCCGTTATCGCGGACTGGCGGACCAGGCATGTCTGCCCGGCCAGGTAGAACTGGATCTGCTCCGCGTAGAGGTCGGTGCCCGAGACCACGGACGAGGCCGGCCCACCGGCCATCAGGGCGCGGCGGCTTTCTCCTTGGGGGTTCGAGGATAGCGTGACGCTCGACAGCAAGCAGAGCGCGAAGACCACGCAAGCACGTAGTTTATTTTTCAATGTCGCTGCCACCTCACATCGTCTTCCTGAATATCTCTATGAGATCCATGCGCTGGACGTTCTTCACCAGTGCCAGCATCGAGAGGAGGCATACCACCCCTGCGATGATCAACTCGATGGCGATGGTCAAGTACGGAATAGAGAACACGCTCATCACGGGGAACGTCGAGAACGCGGCAATCTGCCAATAGAACAAACCGACTAAGATAACGCCGATGATCGAGCCGTTGACAGCAGCGGAGACCATTATGATCTCGCTCTCGAGAATGAACATGCCCGAAACGCTGAACTTGCGCAGCCCGAGGGTCTCGATGATGCCGACCTCCCTGGTCCGCTCGAGGATCGTCGAGTAGGCCCCGGCCGTGAGCCCGAAGAGGCTGATGATAACCGCGAACGTGAGGATGATCGTGAAGAGCAACTCGACGATCGCGAAAATCTCCTGCGCGAACTGCCCTTGCCTGAAGGAATTGAGCGACCGGAAGTTGTATTTGCTGTCGTACACGTCGTCGAGCTGTCCTTCGAACGTCGATGAGGCGGATCGCGTCCGGTAATCGTCGCGCAGCGCGATGAAGATGCGGGAGGTGAAATAATCGCCCGCTGGGAGCTGGAAGCACCTCTTGAAGTCAGCCTGGTTGAGCAGGATGGCCGCGCCGCTCGCGGAGTCGGGGCGCTTCTGGACGGTGGGGACGCCGGGCAGGTTGTCGACGACCCCCACGA
>JAFGBX010000091.1 GCA_016932935.1 Promethearchaeota archaeon
CACGCAGCAGAAGATGCAGATCCTCGCCGAGCGCGTCGAGGGCACTGTGTTCAACGGCACGAGGAAGCAGACGTCCCTCTCGGAGTTCTTCTGATCAGAGCATGCCGCGCAGCTTCGAGTAGAAGAAGCGCAGTTCCCGGGCGAGCGACGCCCCCGAGAGCTTGACAAGGCGCTCGACCTCCTTCCCCTCGCGCGCCTTCTCCTCCACGATGCCGAGCTTGGATGCCAGGAGTTCGTCGACGATGCGCTTGGCACTGGCCTTGCCCGTCCCCGAGATCGTGGCGAGCTCGTGGAGGTTGAACCAGTCGTCAGGGTGCTGGAGCAAGGCCTCGATGACCTTTACCCGGGCCGCGTCGCCGAAGACCGCCACGAGGAACCCGGAGCGGCCGCCCGCGTGGTGCTTGTCGATGGCGCGCGGGACGCTGTCCGCCGGGGCGGGGAGCATCTCGAGCATGATGCGGATGACGTCGGCCTGGAAGTCCGCCGGGTCGGGGTGCTTGCGGAGCTGTTCCTTGATGGCCGCCTCCCACGACGACTTCTTGCCGCTGACGGGTTTTTCCTCCATCGTGCTGGCCTCGGATCGCTCGATTATCCTCGTGGGTACTCAGCAGAAATAAACTTGAGCGTTCGTTGGTTGCCTGCCCACCCGAGAAGGGAGAACATTTGGATAGTTATTAGTCGTTTTATGACTGGATCTTTATCGCGACTAGCGAGTGCGCTCTGGAGCGAGCGAGGAAGTTCCAGGCCGTCGCTTCATCCGGGTCACGGTTCGTGAGCCGTCGGAACGCGTCGGCGGCGCGGACAGCATCACCCGATAATAACAACCCGCATCCGATATTGAAGATTTTTTTGCTGTCGAATGGGCCGGCCATAATGGATTTGCGGATCGCGTCGATCGCGGCAGGGATGTCCCTTGCTGTTGATAATTACGCCCTATGATCGCTCCTTGCTTCGTTGTTGCCCGGGCTGTTTGCTTTGGCTTTACGAAACGCGCCATCTGCCCCTTTGTGATCATTATTACGCAGCCGCGCTTTGCCAAGGCGCTGCCATGCCACCGGATCGCCTGGTTGGATCGATAATGCCTTCTCGTAGGCTTTGATTGCACCCCTCACGTCCCCCGAGGCATCGAGAAGGCGCCCGAGTTCGATCCAGGCCGGTTCGTTTTTCTTGTCGATTTCGGTGACCACTCGGAATGCATCGATGGCACCCTTCTTGTCTCCCAGCGCCAGGAGGAGGCGACCGAGTTCGAGCGATTCCGAGCCGCGCCGGAAATGGGAGGACATGGCTTTATGACACGCATCGATGGCGACCGACACGACCCCGGGCTCGAACACCCGCGATAATACACCTGCTTCGACGATGCAAGACGAGATCCTGCCGTCGAAGAGCAAAGCCCAGATTCTTTTCCACGTGGAGTCTCGATATGGAGCCAACGCCGCTGCCTTGAAATATGCTGCGATGGCGGGCTTCGTATCGCCTGCATCTTCCAGCAAACGTCCAAGCTTGAACCACGCTTGCTCGCGCGTGGGTTGGATTGATAATGCCTTGTTGAAAGCCTCGATAGCCCCAGCCCGGTCTCCAATTCCCTGTAGCTGGCGGCCGAGGGTTATCCATACGATCGCGACCCCGGGCTGGAACCTCAAGGCCTGGCGGTAGGCAACCACGGCTGCCTTCACGTCATTCGCTCGAACATGCAACCGGCCGAGCCTGTACCAGGCCACCGCGCATTGGGGATTGCATTCGATAGCTGTCAAGAAAGCTTGCTTAGCAGCATCCACGTTGCCATTCGAGGCGAGCAAGTCACCCTTGAGAACCCACGCGATGGCAATTTTAGAATTGCTGGCGAGGATATTGTCGACCGCCATGGTAAAGTGGCACGCTTCGGCGTAGTTCTTGAGAAATCGCCTGGGAATTGGATCGGCGAGACTCTGCACGTCCATGGTAGATAATGAATGCATGAGAGCGTCGATGGTGCTATCTTCGTCCCCGAGTCGCCGGAAGAAGCTACTAAGCTCGAGCCAAGCGGGCGCGTCGTCGGGCTTGATTTCGAGAGCTTTTTTGTACGCGTCAATGGCCCCCGTCACGTCGTTGTTCCATTGTAACAGGTGGGCGAGCTGGAGCCACGTGGAGTTGTCATCGGCCTTGATCGCGATTGCCATCCGAGTCGCTTGGATCGCTCGGCTGTATTCCCCCTTCATGCCGAGAAAAGAGCCGATCCTGTTTAAGAGCGCCACCTTTTTGTCATCATGGCACCCCTCGATCAAGTCCCGGAGTAACGACGTGGTTATGTGATCCTCGCACGATTCAACGATGATTTTCTGGGTTGCGGGTGTTCCGTCTCGTAGGCGCTCGACGATCTCGGCCTCAAAGATGCGACCCGCCTTTACGTCCCCTGCAATCGCGAGAGCCTTGAGCAACGGGAAAGCGATGTTGCTATGGAGGATGCGGGTGTTATAATCGTGTTCGGCCCATGCCTGGATGTTGCTGGCGTGCGCGAGCACCTCCTCCTTGATCGATAGGAGATTGCGGACAAAGCTACCTTTTATCCTTTTTACATCCTTTCGTGCGGCGAGATCATCGATGCACGATACCTCATCGTCGGAAATGGAAATGTTCCCGACCAGGAACGCGCAATGTAGCACGGGTTGCCCGTCCACGAGCACTTGCACCCGCTCTTGCTTGGGATCCCACACGACATCGAGGTGCTCGTTCACCACGAAACGGTGCTTGTAATGCCTCGTCGTTTTCTTCCATTTTCCCGCGTTCATGTGTCTCTGTTCTAGAAGAACCTGCCCGCGCTTAATAGCCCAGAAGGAACTGGAAGTCCCGACCGGGGCCGTCATGAAAAAATTCGAGGAACACCCCGAGACCTATCTCTTAATAAGGGCAAATTCGACTAAGTGTCTTATGACTTGTTTGACGGGTCGAGATCTCTCGAACGGTTTGCCCGTATAGAACGGGATGCAAAACGGATAAATACG
>JAFGBX010000092.1 GCA_016932935.1 Promethearchaeota archaeon
GGGGGCTTGGCCACCGACAGGCGGCCCCGCTTGACGTTCCACGCGGACGCGTTCAAGGCGCCCACGTCCCGCTCGAGGTCGGCGAGGCTCGATGCCTTCCCCACTTCCGCCCACACGAGGTCGCGGAAGCCGGCATCGTCCAGAACCTGGTAGTCCTTCGCCTTGCAGTCGACCAGCACCCTCGCGCCCGGGGCGACGCCCAGCTGGCCCTTGGCCCAGTCTATCACGGAGCCGGCGGCGTCGCGCGCCCTTCCCGACTCCATGAACGAGTAGTCCACCTCGATCGGGACGGGCGTCTGCCCCGTCGAGTCCGAGACCTCGGCGAGCAGCAGGTGCCGCCACGCCATCCTGAGCGCCTTCGCGACGTCCCAGGGAACAGACTTCACGTGCGAGAGGAGGGCCTCCGCGGCCAGGATGCGGGCTCGGGTGACGAACGTGTGCGTGCGCACGTGGCCGTCCCGCTCCCACGGGAGCCGGTACCGCCCCATCCAGAGGTACACTCCCCCGTAAGAGGGGTAGTTCCAGGACCCGTCCAGCACGAGCGGCAGTGGCTCCGGCTTCACCCCGAGCTCCAGGAGCTTGTCAACGTACGCCGTGCAGAACTCGGTCTTGACCCCGCTCTTGTGGCGGTTGACGTAGAGGGCGAGCCGCCTGAGGCGCTTGGTTTCGCTCGGCCCGTGGCCGGGCAAATAATTGCTCCCCTTCGTGAACGCGAGCTCGCCGTCCCCCCAGTAGTCGTACCCGACCTCCGGCACGTGCTCGTAACCGGCCCCGAGCCGCTGCTTGTCCCGCGCGGTGAAGCCCCCGCCCGGCAAGAAGTACACACCGTCCCGCTCGTAGAACGGCACGCCGGGCAGCTCGCCTTGGTAGTGCCGCAAGTAGTGGCGGTTGAGCAGCGCGACCTTGTAGCCGTGCTCCTTCATGAGAGGGATCATGCCGGGGCCGAAGAAGTTCTCTTGCGCGAAGAACGTGCCGCCGCGCCGCAGCCCGTAGCGGGCGAGGGTCTCGTCGTTGACGCGGATGGACTCCTCCATGTCGCGACGCGGGTACGCGAGGAAGATCTGGTCGGAGTAGTGCACGGACACGAGCTCGATCTGCTTTCGTTTCATCACGAGCTCGACGAGGTTGGCCAGGTCGTCACGGTAATACCGGCCCAGGAACGCGATGAAATGGCCCTGGATCTCGCACGATGCCTTGAACTGGGGGTATTCCATGTAGAAATCGAGGAACGGGCGGAAACTTTTCGTGGCGAGGACGTGATAGGCCTTCACGTCGCCAGCCACGTACTGGATGTTGAAGTGGTACAAGGACAATGAATACCCGCGGATCGCTTGAGCTGGCATGACTGTGTCACGCTGGGGCGCCAGCCCATAAAAAGGCATACTGCGATTCCAGAGGGTCGGATGGCAACCGGGGGCGGTCGACACGGCTTTGCGCCAGGCCGGGTTTATTATCGCCCCGTGCTTCTCTACCTTGCTTCACGAGGAACGCGCCCATGACGGTCGTAACGGTTGGCATCGACATCGGCTCGCTCGCGACCAAGGTCGTGCTTCTCAAGGACGGCACCATCCTTGACTACGTGATCGAGCGCAGCCGCCATTCCTTCAAGGAACGCGCGAAGGAGCTCGTCGACGAGATGTTGCAGAAACAAGGATTGGTCATGAAGGACGTGAGCTCGATCCTTGGCACCGGCTACGGCCGCCACTCGATCAAGGACATCTACGGCCAGGCGCCCGTCACGGAGATCACGGCGCACGCGAAGGGGGTCAACTACTTCATCCCGAACGCCAAGACCGTCATCGACATGGGGGGCCAGGACACGAAGGTCATCCTCCTCGGCAAGGGCGGCAAGGTGCTCGACTTCCAGATGAACGACAAGTGCGCCGCCGGCACGGGGCGGTTCCTGGAGGTCATGGCGAAGACGCTCGACGTGGAACTCGACTACCTCGGTGACCTCGATGCCAAGTCGACCAAGGAGGTCACGATCTCGTCGACGTGCACCGTGTTCGCCGAGTCCGAGGTCATCAGCCTCATCGCATCCGGCGAGTCCAAGCCCAACATCATCCACGGGCTCCACCGCGCCATCGCGTCGCGCGTGAACGGCATGGTGCGGCGGATGGGCGTCATCCCCGACGTCGTGTTCTGCGGTGGCGTGGCAAAGAACCAGGGCATGGTACGCGCCCTCGAGAAGGAGTTGAGCTCCAAGATCCACCTCCCAAAGGATCCCCAGATCACGGGCGCCCTGGGCTCGGCGATCATCGCCGCGGAGCGCCTCCCCCCTGGCAACTGAAAGGGCAGAAAGAAGGGCGATGGGACGCTTCCTTTCTTGAACCTCACGGGGCCAGCGAGTGCAGCCCCGGTCTCGAGTCGAGCTTTCGTTCAAGCTCGAACCCGGCTCGATTTGATAGGATGTTGTCCGCTGGGTATGCTAACGTTTTTTGCACGTCGGATGCTTGACCGTCATGGTGCACGCAGACGAGGACCCTCGTTTTCACGATCGATCCAGGCAAGGACGTCGCCGCCCAGGTCGCGCAAGCTGCCGCCATCATCAAGGGCGGCGGCATCGTCGCGTTCCCGACGGAGACCGTCTATGGCCTCGGCGCGAACACGTTTGACGCCGCGGCAGTGGCGAAGATCTTCGCCGCGAAGGAGCGGCCCGCCGACGACCCGCTCATCGTGCACGTGTCGAGCGTCGAGATGGTGGCCGGCCTCGTGGCACCAGGCGCGGTCGGCGCCACCGCGCGGGCGCTCATGGGGGCCTTCTGGCCAGGCCCGCTCACGCTCGTGTTCAAGAAGTCCCCCCGCGTCCCTGACGTCGTCACCTCGGGCCTCGGCACGGTCGCAGTGCGGATGCCGAGCCATCCCGTCGCCCGCGCGTTGATCGAGCGATCCGGCGTGCCCATCGCCGCGCCGTCGGCCAACCTGTTCGAGCGGCCGAGCCCGACGAAGGCGAGCCACGTGCTCGCGGACTTGGACAACCGCATCGACGCGGTGATCGACGGCGGCGACGCGGACATCGGCGTGGAATCCACCATCGTCGACATGTCAAGGGGAAAACCCACGTTACTCCGCCCCGGGGGGGTTTCCCTCGAGCGCATCGAAGCGACAGTCGGACAAGTCGACGTCCACGTGGCATCGATAGGGAAAGTTCACGATGGGCCCATCGAGTCGCCGGGTATGGGTGCCAGGCATTACGCGCCCGAGGCGGTCATCATCCTCGTGGAAGGCGAGCGCGAGAGAGTGTTAAGAAGGATCCCCGAGCTCGCGTCGTCAGCGATCAAGGAGGGCCGGAGGACGGCCATCTTATCGTGCACTGCCGACATCCATGTCGACGGCGCATTATCATGCCGAATGGGTACGAACCAGGAGCAGATAGCCCAGAATCTCTTCAGTGCCTTTCGGGAGATGGACGAGCTCCGCGTCGATCTCATCGTCGCCGAGTGCACGACCGAGGCCGGGCTTGGCCGTGCCATTATGAACCGCCTCCGGAAGGCTGCGGAACGTATCATCAAGGCGTGAGGGCACGAGCTGCGCTTCACACGCCAGCGGAAGCGAGCGGGAACATCCGCTGCAAGTGCTTGTCCAGGGACACGACCAGCAAGGGCAGCAGGAACCCGAACGTCAAGACGTTGCACACGATGCTGATGATCGTGAAGACCAGGCCCTGGAGGAACCAAGCGACGAAGTTCATCCCCAGGGACAGCGCGAAGGAGACGTCCGCGACGAACGTGTAGGCGAAGGAGAACGCCGCCCCGATGATCGCGAACACGGCTTGGGAGGCCGGGGATATCGACCGGCGCAGGCGTGTAGGCCGCATAACGCCCCCCATGAGGCCGAGCAAGGTGTAGGCGGCGAGCTGGACTCCCAGAAGCATGGGTGGCGAGGCGCCGAAGATGTTGAACAAGAAGTATATCAACGCGGCGATGAACCCGTTCAACAGCCCGACCACCCTCCCGAACAATAGCCCGCCAAGGAATACGAGCATCGAGAAGATCTCGACGTTCGGTATTATCGTGAACATGTACCCCGCGCCGATGCACGATGCCGCGTACATGCCTATCGTCGCGATCCTGAGCGCGTCGGAAGGATGCTTGGTTGTATTTGACGTGGGAGTTGGGTTTTCCATGTGGCGGTCACACCTCGTTCCATCGGATGACGGATCCGTTGCACACGGGCTGCTTGTTGCACGCTATCCCGGGCGCTGCACCGTCGATGGTGAACGTCCATGCTTGCGTGCCGGCGTCGTTGATCTTTGTTATGAAATACCCGTTCGGATAAACGTCATAGACGATGCGAAAGTTCTCGTCCATCACGTCGAAGACCGTGACGGCACGCACGTTGTCCCGGGTGCACGTGACGTTCGCCTTGTGCTCGATCGTGGTGTTCTTGTAGTTCACGAAGATGGACATGTTGGAGACCGTCATGCGCGTGGGGTATTCCGACGTGCACGGGCCTTCGAGGTCGTCCCCTTGCGGGAGATACAAGACTGCGAAGTTGACGAGCAGCAAGATCACGAACGCGACGAAAAAGAAGGCAATCGAGGACTTCTTGTTGAAGCCCGCGTGCCGGGAAGCCTGGTTCATGCTACTCGTTTTCCGCTTTTGTTCATCCTCGCGGCGACGATCGCGACCACGAGACCAGAGACGAGCACGGTCAGGATCGGTTCCGCCCCCGGGATAGCCGCGGAGGGCGAATATCCCCCGAGCGCGACATCGAGCCAGAAGCCGAACATGGTCGTGTTCGCGTAAACCAGCAGACCCGTCGGCATGTCGTAGACCAGGTCGGTGACCTGCCCGCTGTACTCGTAGTGGACGAAGGCCTGGTTGCCGAGCACTTGGTAGGAGGAATCGTCCGCGGGCTGGGAGAGGATGATGTCCTTGTTCGCGACCCAGTCCGCGGGCGCGACGAGGCCGCCGCACCAGGACAGCGCGCTGAGGGCCAGGTTCATGCCGATCTCGGTCGTCGAGCAGCCGGGCTTGGACCAGTTCAGCACCTGCAGGTCCCCAGCCGGGTGGTAGATGCTGAAGTTCCCGTACCACACGGGGCCGGTGAACGGCGTGTAGGCGTTGTCGTCTTGGGCCTGCGCAGTGAGGGCGAACGTGATTGTCCCTCCGCTTTTCAAGGTCTTTACGCCCTCGAACGACCAGGTGTTGTTGTACCAGTAGACGTCGCCGTTGGACGACCGGACGCTCCACGTGTAGGACGTGCCAGGAGCGGGTGCGGCCGTGGAGGCTGCAGCTCGTTGGATGGCGATGTGGGCGGCCATGACGATCATAGACAGCCCTATCACCATGATAATGAGCGTTGAAGTGGGTTTGCGCATATTACTATCTCCGAAAAATGGTGAATTGGACGTGGGCTCTATCTCGGCCCTTGATTGCCGAGCTGTCAGAGCTTGTGCCAATATGGCAACTTCACGTGATCGAAAGAGGCCCAAGGAATAAATAACTACCGAGAGAACGGGCGATCTTGTGACAGTTCGCGATCGTCGGGGCGGCGATGGGGTTGTTCTTGTTGAAGCCCATAATCTTTATAGAACGCCATGAAATCAAAGGAAAAAGGTGCTTCCCCATTACTGGTGAAAGATCTTCACCTTCACCTTCTCCACGTTGTGGCATTCGTTGCAGATGATGACGGCATCGCGGATCTGGAACAATGGATGTGGCTTGTCGACGTTGACGGCCTTGAGGATGCTCACCTGTATCCGGGGATCGTTGCACTTCGGGCAGTACTTGATGTCGGATATCGAGGGGTATTGCGGGAGCACGTCCTCTAGGTCGCCGGCCCTCCCCGCAGATTGCTGCCGCCCAGCGTCCTCCCCGACAAGGGTGGTTCCTTCCTCCTTCGCGTACTGCAATTGCAGTGCCTCGTCGATGAAGCCATCACGCATGCGAACCAGCCGGTCGGCGTACCTCTTCAGCGAGAGGTCGTGCGTCACGATGATCACCGTGATGTCCGGGTACTTGCTGATGAGGGCCTTGAACACCGACATGACCTCGTGCGCGTTGGTCGAGTCGAGCTCGCCCGTGGGCTCGTCGGCGAGGATGATGGACGGGCTGTTCGCGAGCGCCGTGGCGATGGCGATCCGCTGCTGCTCCCCGCCGCTGAGTTCCGTGGGGTAGTGGAGCCTCCTCTCCCGCAGGCCCACGACGTCGAGTAGCTCGTCCACCCTTCTCTTCCGCTCGACGGCCGGAGCACCCAGCGATATGAGCGGCAGCTCCACGTTCTCGTACGCGTTGAGCGACCTCACGAGGTTCATGAACTGGAAGACGAAGCCGATCTTTTTCCTCCGGTAGACCGTCAGCGCGTCGTAGTTGAGATCCGTGATGTCCTCGTTGTCAATGAAAATCTTCCCCGCCGTCGGTTTGTCGAGCCCCCCGATCAGGTTGAGCAGCGTGGTCTTCCCGCAACCCGACGGGCCGACGACCATCAAGATCTCCCCGCGCTTCACGTGCAGGGTGAGGCCCCGCAAGGCGACGACCTCGATCTTGTCCCGCTTGTAAACCTTGTACAAGTTGAAGATGTTGATGCAGGCGGAGGGGTCGAGCATGTATCGCTTTCCGGCCTCGTCCTCTATCCTTAGCTTCCGTTCGTCGTTGACCGTCATTCGTCTATCCTCCATTCTGTATGGGTCATTCTAGTCTTCCTCGTCCATGATGCTGCCGAGATCCTGCCGGATCTCGTTCTTTATCGCGATCAAGATGACTGTTAGGTATAGAGCGATGGGTAACGCTGCTAGGAGCAAGATGTTCTCGCCCGTGACGGTCAAGCCGATCGTGTAGTGCAGCACCGGGTTGAACGGCTGGAAGTTCAAGGCGATGGTTGTCGTCGCCATCCAACCCGCCAGGATCCCGGCGAGGATGCCGACGAGTGCCCCGATCAAGATCGGCATGAATTTCTCGGCGAGCTGGGTCGTGTACAGCATCTTCGTATCGAAGCCGCGAATGCGGAAGAGGCCTATCTCCTTGCGCTCCTTGGTTATCCGGGTGAAGCTGATGGCCACGACGCCGAACAAGGATATCCCGAGCGCGAGCCAGCTGTCGACATCGAGTAGGTTGTAGAATATCGGCATCTCGAGCAACGGCAGCATGCCGATGGCGCTGGACGCGTCAGAGATGTTCGTCATGGTGAGGTATGCGGAGAAGTTCATCGCGGCTGCCGCGAGGTCGATGTCCCGCTGCTCCGAGAACGGGGTCTCGATGCACGTGATCATGGTCAGGCTACCCGTCTCGTTCTCGAGCGCGTGCCATGGATCCTCGTTCAAGATGACGTGGAGGTAGTAGCTCTGGGTTTCCGCGCTCATGCCCGGGAACACCTTGTAGTACCCGGCGACCGTGTAGTTCTTCTCGAACGACGTGTATTCAATGCCGTTGAAATACGGGATCTCCACCGTGATGAGCTCCCCTTGGACGTGGGAGGTCAACGTGGATGGGAGGATCGCCGAGTCCGGGTTGTCCTGGATCCGGTCGGCGAGCGCTGGCCACGTCGTCTGGTACAAGTACTTGTCGTCCTTCACCGACACGGCGTCCAGGTACTCCGAGACGTCCATCAAGTCGCAATAGAAGTACTGGTAGCCGAAATAGGGATCTTGCTGGTTTGTTATGAAGCAAAACGTCGAGACGGCGTAGCCACTTCGTGTCACGTTCGCCATCGACGCGAGCTGGACTCGTGTGGCGTTCAGCTCGCCGATCGTCCCGGAATTCCCGCCCAGAACCTCGTTACCGACCAAGATACGCATCCTTTCTTGCCGGAAGTCCAACAAGCTGGTGAAAGTGGTCTTCACGCAGAAGCCAAACGCGATGGTGAACAGCACGATTATGCTGAGCCGTGTTATCGTCGCCGACTTCGATGCGATGTTACGCGTGGCGACGTGTCTCAGCGGGGCCTTGGATTTCGGCAGGAACAAGGTGCAGAGGGTACCGAAGGCGCCCGACTTCTTCTCGCCGAGGAGCTTGATCGTCGCCATCGCCAGGAAGAACGGCGCGGCGATCGAGAGGGCGCAGATAATTTGTCTGAACGAGCCAAGCACTAGCGTGAACGGCTGATCGGGCGGCAGCACGGATAGCAAGAGGTAGAGCACGAGAGGGATGGCGCCGATGAGGTACATGGCGGCGATCCCGCCGGCGAGCTTCCGCTCCTCGTTGTGTGCCTTAACCTTATCCTTGAGCGAGTCGATCATGTCCCGCTGGAAGGCGAGCTTCATCGGCTTGAGGTAGGTTCCAAGCACGAACAGCAAGGACAAGACGATCATGATGGCGGCGTATATCGGTGCGGTCTCTGGGAACAAGAACGGATTAGACGCGGCCTGTCCCAGACCTGGCGCGCCAAAGGGCGAGAACGTGGCCGCGATCGGCTGGAACAAGTACGATATGCCGATGCCGACCGCGCCCGCGATCGCGCTGCAGAGCAAGCTCGACACCATGATCTCGCTCGACAGCACC
>JAFGBX010000093.1 GCA_016932935.1 Promethearchaeota archaeon
CAGGTCCGCCCCGCGCAGGTCCGCGCCCTCCAGGTCGGCGCCGGAGAGGTCGGCGCCGCGGAGGTCGCAGTTGACGAGCCTCGACCTGGAGAAGTCGGCGCGGGCGAGCCTGGCGCCGTGGAACGACGTCCCCGTGAAGTCAGCGTCCGTGAGCACGCTGCCGGTGAGGTCGGCCCCGTCCAGATCCTGCCCGCGGCACAAGGAGCCGATCCACTCGGAGTACGGGAGCGAGAGCCCGCGCAGCGATAGCCCCTCGACCTTCTTGTAGCGCAGCTCGGCCTCGTTCCCGGCGGGCCCGCGGTAGATCGCGAAGACCATGCCGGACGCGAGCAGCGTCTCCCAGGTTCCCCCGCCGCCGCCCGACGCGAGGAACGCGTGGTGCTTCCTGGCGATGGCGTCCAGCTGCTCCTGGGCCAGGGGAGACCCCTCGGCGATCTCCCACATGAGCTTTTGGTCGATCTTGTTGTCCGACATGCCGTGCACCCGGAACGTTGTGGTGGTCAATGGCGCCGTGAATGCCTTTATTTAAGTCAAGTATGAACAAATATACCGATACGGACCTCATTACCTAATACCCGAGACATTTTTGAGAGTAATTCGACTATTAAGGGATCCCTTCGAATTAAATCTAATTTAGTATAGGCTTTATCAAGATCCACGGGGGATAAACTTTGTTGCGAAGCGATAGTGAAGAGTGTTTGATTATCATCATCAGTAAGAGGCTCATCAACGGCTCGAATCGTCATCTCGTGAAGATCCGAGGGCTCTGCAGCTTCCTCGGAAATTCCATATATCCATGGAAGCCGTTTAACCCGGTATGGAAAGATAACTTCGTTCCGATCTCCGAAGACAAGATATCCGCTCAGGTCATATCTCTCGGATGAAAATCTCAATAACAACCGAGCCCTCTCACTTTCATCAAGAACGCCTATATCGCACAAGACCGACGCGACCTCGACCAATTGCGACCAGATCGGTTGGAAATCCGACCTATCCACGAAGATCGCCACCGTGAGGGCGATACCCATCTTCGTTCACTTCACCGTCGTGGTATCTTGTATCAAATTGTGCTCTCTGAGATTTAAACCGTGAGGGTTCCTCGCAGAACCTACACGCCCCAGCGGATGACGCTCGTACAAGGACATGATGGACTAGGTTCTACACTGTGGGAATGAAAGGGCCTTCTTGATGATTTGGGATATAGATCATACCAGTAGATAGATTCACGACAACATACATGCCGAAAGATTGGCTCCCGACTGTTTTTTTGATATAATACGTAATTACGCCATCACCAATAACAGTCGGGGTCATAAGATTATCGATCGCCCATCCCCCGTCCACGATACCCTGGTACGCCCACATCGTACCACACTGCGTACCATCGACGGTAGCGACGTGTGTAGCCGTATCGATGCTCCCCGAATGAATTATTCCATCCTCGTCCTTGAAAGAGAACGCGATCGAGGTGTCATCGCCAGATAGGCGATCTATCGCCCAATCGTCGACATGTGATGGGCGCCTGACATCGCGGCACGGCATTGCTTGGCGTGATGTGGGCATCCACGCGGGAGCCAGGCACCCGGTTAAAAAACGGCGCGCGTGATGGAGAGGCGCTTGCTTGAATCGGCGCGTTGTTCCACGACCCGCATCCCCGCTTGCCTCACGAGCGCCGGGATGCCCCCTCGATTGATGAAGTCGATGTACCGAGAGAAATGGGTCAGGTTGCTCAAGGCCTCGGTGACCGTGTTCACCACGCCCCACGCGTTGTCCCACCCTGGCATGTTGAAATCCGCGATGATGACGTCCCGTGCAATGGCACCGGCCTTGGATACCAGCCCCGCACGCGTGGCAGGTTCCATCTCGTGCAACGAGAACGAGAACACGACGTGATCGAATCGTTCGTTGGCATGATTTAAGTAATCAACGATATCGCGATGGACAAATTCCACTTGCCGTGGCACTTGTGCTTGGTGCAATGGGCTTCCATCTTGGCCGGGCGAGGCGCTGGAATTTCTTGCAACCTCTATCATACGCGCTGAGCGTTCCACCCCGACCACCCGATTGCATTTGCTTGCAAGCATGATGGCCAAGTCCCCCGTCCCGCACCCCGCGTCGAGCACCGCGGAGCCAGGAGCGACCATGTCGCGGATGATGCCCCTGACCTCTTGCAAGAACGGGGCGATGACGGTCTTGTAGAACAAGCCCTCGTACCACTGGTCGCGGGCGCCGGGCGCGCGATGCTGCATAGTCATAGACAGCTATCCACGAAACTTAAAGGTCGATTGTCCGGCAGCAACAAGATCGACCGCCACACCACGCGTTCCTCGCGTCGGGCGGCGGCGGGGGAACCTGGGAGACGCTGCTCGCGTCCGGCATGGTCTTGTCCGACATGCCATACACCAGGACCGGGCGATTATGTTGGTAAAAGGAAGGGAAGAGGATGATCGAATGATGTGCCGGGGTGGTTCTCCAGGTGCAATGCCTATTTGTTCTCGGTCTCCCGGTACCACTTGTTGAGCGTCTCAATCGCGCCCTGCAGGTCCTCCACGACGGCTTGCTTCTCCTTCTCCCCGAGGCGGGTGAGGTCGACCTGGGGTTCCGTGCCAACGACGCCCGCGTCCTTGTAGTAGTCCATGATGACCTTGCTGATGCGCTTGTTATACTCCTCGATGACGCGGCCGACGTCCTTGTCGTCCTTGATGGCCTGGAAGGAGACGTGGTTGGCGAGCGCTCTCAAGCCCAGCGACCATTTAAACCAACATATCGGGAACTTCGTCTTGGTCTTGAATTCTTCCAGCAACTGCTTCATGACGATCCAGTCCACTTTAACGGAATCCAATGAAAGCGTGTCGGAGAGGATGATGAACTCGGCGATGCCGTTGTTCTCCACGACGATGCCCGCGACGTGGCCCTTCGTGTCGCTAGTCTCCACGACGAAATTCTTTCCAGAGATATCTTCCTGCCGGGGCCAGAGTTTCCCGAGGGATCCATAGCGCCCGATGAATCTGATGGTCACGAGGGACTTCCCGTCCTCTGACCTGCCTTCGATGGGCACGGTCTTCCCGTCGCGGAAATGCTTGTGCACCGCCTCTAGCTTGTTGATGATCTCGGGTTCCACGTCGACGAAGATGGACGACCCGAAGGCATTTGCCTCCAATTCGAGCATCCCGTGCAGGAACAACTTGTTCCGCTCGATGAATCGGAACATCTGCACGACCCGCTTCTTCATAGCTTGCGGGTCCTCGGTGTCCATCTGGCCGACTATGAATTTGATGTCGGCTATCTGGTCGTCCGTGTCCTTGTCGATGATCCCGGCGGCCTGCCGGTCCTCCAGCGGATCTTGCACGATCATCTCGGTCGGGCTCTTGAGCGCGACGACGGACAGCTCCCCGAACAGGTCGACGTGCCCCTCGGTACCGCTGGCGAACAGCGCCCGGGGCGGGTTCCGGAGCAAGATGTCCGGGGATGTATGGATGAGTTTCGCGCCTACGTCTTCTCTCTGCTGCGCCATGGAATCGATGCACCCACGCCAAAAGGTACTCGTCGAATCAATATTGTCGGATCGGTATAATAACGCTTCCGAACCCGCGTCATGATCGTCCCGCCGCGTACCGCGCGAAGAGCTTCTCCATGGCGGCGAGTGAGGCGGGGCTGCTCGACCGCATGTTCCACAAGCACCGGGGGCAGTCGACGTCGCCAGGGCTCGGGCTCGTCTCCTTGATGCACGGGAGGCCCTTCTCCTTCATGTAGCACCTTATTTGCTTCTGCTCCATGTTCTTCACCGCGGCAAGGAAGGAAGGAACCTGGTATCGGAGATAGCTGGTAGCATCATCGTGGTGCCTAAGTTCCACTCATGAAAAGCGTTTTTCGTCATCTACCGCGTTGGGAGAGTCGAGGGCGGGAAAAAAGATTGATCCTCGAGCCGGCCCGAGCCGCCTCGAGCCACCCCGCGGGCGCGCCGGGCACGCGTGGCGGGCCTGCCGGTCGGAACCACCAACTCACGCCTGGATCATTTCCATGAACGCCTCGATCCGGGTCTTGTTCTGCTCGACGTTCTCGCCGATGTTGTTGAAGCTGGTCTCCACGACCGGGATGCCGTTCTGGCGAGCCTTCTCCTTGAAGATCTTGAGGACGGGGCCCAGGTTCTTGCACCCGAACACGCCCTGGAACAGCACGCCGTCGACCCCGAGATCCTTCGCGACGCGGATCATCGTGTTCGCGTAGGTCTCGTTGTCGAACCCGAGGAACTGGTTCATCCGGAGCATGTGGAGGGCGAAGTTGTGCAACACATCCCCGGTCGTGCTGATCGGCTCGAGGATCCCGAAGATCTCCCAATCAGCAAGGATGACCCGCCCGCCGAGCTTGGAGACCGCCTTGACGTTCTCTTGCTCGAAGCCCCCGAACATGGGCGTGTAGAGGATCTTCGAGCACCGGGACGCGTCGAAGCCCTCGCCCCGGGCGATCTTCCCGGTCATCTCGGCGAACAGGCGCTTGAAGTTCGCCCTGTACGCCTTGAGGTTGGAGTTGCAGTCGGTCAAGCTGAACAGCATCAATGCCTGCACCTCGGCGAACGTGAACGGGTTGTACGGCAGAACGTCGCCCTTGCAAATGCCGTAGAGGATCTCCTTGTAGATGGCCTTGACCTCGTTCGTCGCCTCGATCGCCTCGGCGAGCCGGGCATCCGAGTAGGAGTTACCGGTGAGCCGCTCGAGCATGGCGACGAGCTCCTGCAAGTCGGCCTCCATCGCCGCCTCCGCGTCCGCCCCGCTCGTCATGGGGATGTCGAGGAGGAAGTTGTTCCGCATGAAGGGCGTGAGCGAGTCGTAATACTTGGCGAAGAACGGGCACCGGTAGGGGATGTCGAAGCTCGCGTCGGCGACCCGGCCCTGCCGCAGGTTCGCAGCATAGAGCATGCGCGAGGCGAAGCACGAGTCGACGGGGAAGCCCCGCTCCTCGGCGTACCGTGGCAGCTGGGTGTAGCGCTCGTTGAGCGCGCCGATCATATTGTCACACAGGATGTCGACGACGTCGGCGCCCGCGCGGGTGAAGTAGGCCAGCTTGAGGAGGTTATCGATGGCACCCCATCCGAAGATCTTCGTGATCTCCGTGATGCGCCGCATGAGCAAGTGCGTCTCCTTGTACGTGTAATCCTCGCACCTGACCAAGTTCACCGGTATCGCACCCATCGCAAAGATGATCTCGGAGAACGGGAAGGTGACCGACACGACCTTCTTGCCCGGATCCTTCTGCTTGTACATGCCGATGAACTCCTTCCCCGAGAAGAAGGCATGGGCCAGCTTGATGGTCTCCACCGAGTTGAACAGGCTGAACCTCCCCGGCCGCACCTGCGGGAACGAGAACACGGTCACCTCCCCCCTCCCGAGACGAGCTCGATGAACGCCTCGACGCGGGTCTTCATGCCTCCGAAACCGGACTGCGAATAGTCGCGTTCCACGTCGAGCACGGGGACGAGCTTCCCGAGCTGGTCCTTGAACTCGCCCCTGCCGATGGCTTGGAAGTCGCAGAACTTCAAGGTATGGTTGATGATGCCCGTGATGTTGCGTTCCTTGACCAGTGTCATGGCCTTCCTCAGCCTGGAATCCATCGCCGCGGGGACCGCGCGCTCCAAGCCGTGTCCCAGCAGGTACGCCCGTGCCAGCGCGTTGTACACGTCGGGATCCGCCTCGTCGACGTCGGTCTCGCCGAGGCGAGCCCCGATCCACGTGTCGTAGTAGACGACGCTCGCGCCGAACTCCTCGAGCCAGGACGCGAAGAAGTCGTTGACGAAGATCGGGTCGCCGCTGAGCATGATGCCGGGATGTTTGGTGTCGCGCTTATCGCCTTCCGACAAGAACGCCTCGTTCTTGAAGTAGATCGCGTCGAGCCGCTCGACGAGCTCTGCCGGCTCGAGCACCGCTGCTTCCTGGTACCGCTGCAGGAGCTCCGAACCGTAGATGCCGACATCGAGCAACCGGCGGATCGCTGCCCGCGCCGCGTTGTGCACCTTGACCTGGCGCTTGGTTTCGTCTTCCTCGATACGCGCGCCGAGCAAGGATCCAAGGCGTTGTGCGAATGCCTCGACCTGGGAGGTGAAGTACGCGACCGAGTGCCCCAGCGTCTTGACGGGGACGGAGAGGTCGATCGTGGGCAGCCGGAACTCGCGGCCCAGGTATTCCATGCCGCAGAAGTCGCCGTTGCAGTAGTTCGACCGCACGAGGTACTCGACTTGCTTGTAGAAGCGCATGTCCTCGTGCACGAACGCGCCGACGATGTTCCTCGCGAACGTGCACGTGCTGTGCGACATGAACGACCCGCCCGTGGCCGAATACTCCTCGGGCCCGACGAACACCAGCGGGACGATCGTGGCGCCGGCTGCCCGAACCAGCTCCACGGGCACCATCTCGTGCGCGAAGATGCCGACGAACACGCGGCCGGCCTCCTTCTTTTCCATGAAGTACTGCTTGTAAGGAAATGGCTCGCCGGCCGGCGTGGCCAAGATGCTGTCCATGCGACGTATCGCAAGATCACGTGGTGCTCCCTACTAATAATTAACGGGCGGGGGCCGGCGGCATAACTTCAATTATGCCAGCCGGTTATCTACATCGGCGCGCACCCGTGTCGCCGTGATCCACCATGGGCAAGACGAGAACCCTCGCCGAGATCAAGGAGAAGATCAAGAAGGGCACGGCCGTGGTCATGACGGCGCAAGAGCTCGTGGACGCCGTTGCGAGCAATCCGGTCGCCTTCGACGACGTCGACGTGGTCACGACCGCGACGAAGGGGCTCATGTCCGGGATCCTCGGCGTCTTCACGTTCCGCGTGTCGCCACCCAAGGTGCACCGCAAGTTCGTCGAGCTGTCGATGAACGGGATCCCCGGCTTCCCGGGCCCGTGCCCGAACGAGTTCCTCGGCGTCGTGGACGTCTTGCTCTACGGCACGGCCTTGAGCAAGGACGACGACCACTATTCCGGTGGCGTGATGTTCCGGGAGCTCGTCGAAGGAAAGAGCATTCACGTGGTTACGCGCTCGAACCTCGGGGCGGAGATCGAGATGGACATCACCCTCGAGGACATGCAGTACGCACGCATGCTCGGCACGAGGCAAGGGTTCAAGAACTACAACGCGATGGTCAACCCGACCGCCGAGCCGGTGAACACGATCTTCTCCGCACTCCCCATGCGGCCGCACTCCGCCGAGCTCACGTTCTCCGGCTGCGGGGCGATGAACATCTTCCAGAACGACCCGGAGTACCTCACGCTCGGCGTCGGGTCGCCGTTGCTCGTGAACGGAGGGAAGGGCTACCTGGTCGGCCCGGGCACCCGCAACTACTACCTCAAGCCGAACATGATGGCCATCGCCGACTTCAAGGGCATGAAGCCCGAGTACATGGGCGGGTTCAAAACATCCTACGGCGTCGAGCCCATCTGCTCCTTGGCCGCGCCGATCCCCGTCTTGAACGAGAGGGTCTTCAACAACCTTATCAAGTCCGACAATGAAATCCAGCTCGCAGTCTTGAACGTGGTCGGTCGAGAGAAGGTCGCGGACATAACATACGGGGACGTGTGGGGCGGCAACTTCGAGGTCAAGTTCGACCCGACGAAATGCGACGACTGCCACGAATGCCCGGGGGAACTGTATTGCCCGACCCGCGCGTTCCACAAGAGGAGGGGCATCGACAGGGCCCGGTGCTACAACTGCGGGCTGTGCGCGATCACGTGCACGGCCGCCCCGCAGGCGTTCGACATCGATATGAAGGAAGTGATGATCGACGGGCGGGGGGTGCCGGTCGTCCTCAGGCAGTCCGACCGCCACGGCGCGATCAAGCTCGCCACGGAGCTCAAAACCCGCATCCTCGAGGGGGAGTTCTCCCTCGAGGCGCCCACGGCACCCCTCGACTTCGCCAAGGAAGTGAAGTGATATACCCGCAACCAAGCTCCCGGCCTCGCTGGGGCTCGTCATCCTCGCCGGCGGGGCGTCCCGGCGCTTCCGAGGGGGCCAGAAGGCCCTCGTCGACCTGGGCGGGCAGAACATCGGGAACCTCCTCCTCGGCGGCCTCGCGCCTGCTTTTACACGGACATACCTCAGCGTCCGGAACGACGATCAGGCAAGGGCGCTCGTCAGCGGGGGCATCCAGCTGCCCGAGACGGCGAGCTTCGTCCTGGATCTGGCCAGCTTTCCTGGGAACCGGCGGGACGACGCGGCGATCTTCGGGCTGTATTCCACGTTTTTCGCCGTGAGGGAGCCGTTCGCCCTCGTCATCTCCGTGGACATGCCGTTCGTGACCCCTGCCGTGGCGTGGATGCTGGCCGACCATTTACCCGGCGATCCGGACGCGGTGGTTCCCCGCTGGGGGAACGGGTTCATCGAACCTACCCTCGCGATATACAAGGTGGCTCCAGCGATCTCGCGGATCGAGGAGATGCTCGTCGCAAGGCAGTACCAGCTCGTCGAGCTCGTCAAGGGCTTGAAGGTGGTTGTTCACCTGCCGATAGAGCAGCTCAAGCGGGTAGATCCAGGCCTTGCTTCGATCGTGAACGTGAACTCGGAACTGGACCTAGACCTCGCACGGCAGATATATGAAGGGCGGGCAGGAAAAGCGTGAACGCCGCACTCACCCCTGGGTGAACTTGAAGGTGATGATCTTCGCCCTCGGCACGTCCAGGGCGATCGAGCAGGCGACGTCGTCCGTCTTCACCGGGACGCTGGCGATCACGTTCTCCTCCAGGTCCACGAGCTCGGCGCGGGTGAACCTCAACCCCAACCTAAGCGTGCCGCGGACGTCGCTCGCCTTCGACGCGTTGAACAGCCGAACCAAGATGCCGTTCGACCGGTCTGCTTGCTTCACGCACGACAGCACGAGCTCCGGGGGCTCTAGCTCGACGAACGAGCCGGACATGAGCAAGAACGGGGACGGGGCGGGGATGTTCGGGAAGTACCCTTGATACTTGTTGTGTGCACCGCGATATTCTGCGTGTATCGGGTAGCGGAAGCGCATCGCATCGCGAAACGCGCTAGGGAAAAGATTACCGTCGTGGGGAACCAGGCAATATTCCGCGCCGACCGGGCCGAGCACTTCCGTGAGTTGCACTTTGACCGGGGACGCCTTGTTGATGTGCAGCCCCCAACCACGCGTCGACCTGAAAAGCGTCAAGCCGAGCCGCACGGTGCCGTCTCGTTGCTCGATGGCCTCGTATTCGGGCATGCCCTTGTTCGCGACTAGCAACCCTTCCTTGCCGTTCACGCCAGCGACGCTCACGAACCGGTGCTGCACGGCTTGGGCGGTGGGCTTGACGGCCCATCCGTCGCCACGGGGAAGCTTCACGGGGCGTGCCGTAATGCAGAAGTGGCCGTCGACGTCCACCTGGCTTGTAACTATCCCGGTCGGGAAGAGGCAAGTAAGTTTATGATCACGGGCCGTGTTCTCGACGTGGACGCAAACGGCGACTCTCGGGTCGTTGCCGGCATTGATCTTGACGAGTGCTTCCATGGGGAGGGGTACCGTCCGGCTCGACCGCTTGGCACGGCCTTCCGCGCAGGCCGGGACGGCCATCTCGATGGAAACCTTGACCGTGGCGGAGAAGCCCGTGTTCTCCACGATCTCGCTCTTTGCCGTGCCCCCTACCGAGGAGATCGGCATATCGCCTTCGATCGGCTGGAACTCGTAGCCGTCGCCGACGTCCGAGACGTCCTCGAACGAGTTGAGGCCGTGGTACGTGTTGCCGGTCCTCTTATCCAAAAGGTCGAAGGTACCATCCGGGTTGACCGCCACCAGGATCACTTCGTTCTCGAGGCTGTTGGAATCGGCCTTGAGCGTTTTCAACGTTTTAAACTCACTCTGGGCCGCTGTCGACTTCCGGATCGATGGTGAGACGACGAGGGTCGTGTACCCGAGCGCCGGCACCGCCACCGCTTCCACTTGCAGCTTGTAGAACCGCTTGGGCCTGGTTCCTTGGGATCCGACGAATTTCCGGACCAGGAAGATCTCGTCGTTGCCCGTGGGCACGGGCTCGAATTTCGACCTCAATGGCTGCCCCGATGCATCCATCACGACATAGCCGCCCTCCAAGTCGAAGTTCGCGGGGATGACGATCTCGACGGGTTCCACGCGGGCATACTCGAGCGGGTTGAACAAGGCGATCTCCACCTGGGAACCGGAGACCCTCTGCACCAGGATCCGGGACGTGATGTCGAGCAGTGCCCAGTTCCGCGCCTCCTCAGCGTTCTGGACGGCCACGTCGAACCGGGTCTCCATCTCCTTCATCACCTGGTTCCACGAAGCTGCCCATGCGCTGTCGTGCGCCTGGTTCTTTAAGAGTTCCCGCCAGGCCACAGCTATGAACCCACTGTAGTCCGAGCCGGCGATGCTGGCCGAGATCGCCGCCAGGGGCTCCGCGTAGCGCTCGAGCACGTCGTGGGCGAGGGCGTTCAGCCGCTTGAGTGGCATGCAAGACGAGTACACGCCCTGGAACGCGCGCTGGTACCGCGCGCCGCGGATCTCGCCCTCGTAGGAGGGCAGGCTTGGCTTCTCATCGAGCACGCGGCGGGCGAACTCCTCCAGCGTCCCTTGCTGGAGCGTGCCCTCGTCCTCGGTGATCTCGTCGATGGCGTTCCACGCCTTGATCGCTGCAGGGAGCACGCGTTCCGGCAACCGGTGGTCGTCCCCCGAGAACATGAGCGACCACCGCGTGGCCTTCTGGATCCGCTTGATCTGCCCGCGGCCGAACACCAGCATGTCCACGGCCAACTCCGGATCGTCCGGCATACCGGATCCCATACCGTACCCCCCGACCAGGTGCAGCGCTAGCACCGACGACCCGTCGGGCGCCCTCCACTCGAACTCGAAGCCGAGGCCGTGCTCTTCTTGCTGGTTCCCCATGCTGCGACCGAACGCCATGGCGTTGATGCCGAATCCGGCGAGTACTTGTGGCAGCTGCTCGAAGTGGTTGTACTGGTCGGGGATGTACCCGACCTTCATCGGCCTGACCCCCCACTCGCGTGAGATGGCGTGGCCTGCGAGCAGGTTGCGGACGTAGCCCTCCCCGGTCTGTAGCCAGGCGTCGTCCAGCACGTAGTAAGGCCCGATAAGGATCCGACCGGCCTTGACCAGCGCGCCGAGGCGCTCCCTCATCCCCGGCCGGACCTCGATGTAGTCCTCGAGCATGCAAGTCTGGCCGTCGAGCATGAACGAAGAGAATTCCTTGTCCGTCTCGAGCAAATCCACGAGCTTGTCCATCATAGCGACCAGGCGGAAGCGCATGAGCGAGAACGGTAGATACCATTCCCGATCCCAGTGGCTGTGGGAAACGATGATGTTCCTTTCGTCCTTGCCCATTGAATTCATCCTTGAATGGAAGACGATGATCAACGCGGCACGAGTCCCGCCCGCGTTAACGATGGTGTAGCAAAGGCTCCGAAAGTTTAAAACGATTCGTGCGCAACTGACCTCCAAGTGATGGCCAGATGCCAGATCTGCTCAAGATGGACAGGCTCGTCGAGACGCTGGAGAAGACCGTCGAGACCTTGAACCGCCTCTCCGAGAGGCTTGCCGCGTCGATGGACAACATGACCGAAACGCTTGCCAAGACGCACGACACGATCGAGCACATGGGAACGTCGATCGACTCGCTCTCCCAGCGCACGAGCACGGCGATCGAGGGCATGAACGGCAAGTTCGACAAGCTCATCTCGACGCTCGTGAACTTGAGCAAGGACTCGCCGCTGCTCAACCCCCGGTCCGTCGTGTCCTCGGCGAAGGACATCGTCTCGGACATCTTGAAGCGATAGGCGCACGTCCTCGCGGATCCTTTTAGACCTTCGAGAACGGACGTAAATGCGCTAGCTGGGAGGGAATAGAGAAGAAATGAATATGGAAAGAAAGAGTGAAAACGATCGATCAACCGGCAGGTCATTGCGATTCCGGCCTTTTTTTCACAGCCAGTAACGCAAGAGAGGCCGCCATCGCGATGAATACCAACCCGACAACGTACCCGTTCACGGCAGGAGGGGGCGCTGCATTCTGAACCGTGACGAGCACCACGTCCTCGTCAGTCCCTCCAAGACCGTCCCTGGCGACGATCCTATATCTGTATGAGCCGACCGCGAGTCCATCTATGTTGAATACGATCGGAACCCCGCTCGTCCAGGTGCCGTTAAAGCACGACGTGCCTTCACGGTAAATGCTGTAATTCGCCGTCCCCGTGCTCGCGTCGCCGACCGTCCAGGAGATGCTGTTGCCAGTCGACTGATATGTATAGGAGACATCAGCGGGGTGCGTGATGGACGATTCTAGTGTCCAATCAACAAAGATGGCATCGTATTCGTTACCACTCCCCGCGACGTCCAACGTCCCGGTCGTGTACGCACCATATGCATCCCCCGCGATCCCGTTAAACGCGCAGTAAGTCGGGGATCCATAATACTTGCTCGAAACGAATTCTCCAGCTACAGAGGCTTCAACGAGCAAGCCATCCCAGCCTGCAGGGCCGCCTGCCGACTTGCAACCGCACAAGAAAAACGAGCCTCCATACCGGCACATTGAGGCGATGACTTCACTGACACCGGCCTCACCCCATGTGGCGGCCCACTGTACCGTGCAAGATGTGTCCCACTTAGCGAGCACCACGTCGGATGACGAATCGGGGAGGGAGGTAGCTCCGCAAACGTAGACGGCGCCACCGAAAAGGCACAAATCATTGCCATAATCACCGTCGGCTGCGCCCCACGTGCCATTTCTCGAGACAGTCGTGACAATTCGCAAACAAGTTGGACAAATGTGGACACCAGCACTGGAAGCCACGCCAACCAGCCGGGGCGCATTCCTGG
>JAFGBX010000094.1 GCA_016932935.1 Promethearchaeota archaeon
AAGAGCCCGGCCACGAGCGCGGCTGGCACGCCGACGAGCAGCACCACCATCCCCGGGACATGCGCGATCTCGAGCAGCACGGCCAGCGGTTTCCCTGGATCGGCCGGGTTCGTGTAGTTCAGCTCGAGCAGCACGGGCGTGAACCCCACGTCGAGTGAATACCGTTCCACCCCGGCCGTGAGTCGAGAACCGTTCGCGCAATAGTCGTAGCTCGTTACTTGGAGGGAGACGGGAGATCCATCACCAGTCGCCGGGGGAATTAAGGACACGGTGGCGGCCGTTGCGGTGTTCTGGGACCAGAGCACGAGGACGGTGGTGTTGCGGGCGGTGAAGAAGTAGGCTGCCCACACCTTGCCACCTGCGGGCGCCTTGATGGACACCCCGTTCGGGAAACAAGTGCCGTTCTGGATGAGCTGGTTCAAACGCCAGTACGCGTAGCCTGATGGCTTGAGCCCGTAGGTATATGACGTTTTATTCGTGCATCCCATCAAGCCGAACCGTCCCTCGCCTTCCGTGTCGTTCACGTCGCACCAGTCGTTCTGGCAGTACCAGAAGACGCCGCTGATGTTGGCCGGGATGGACTCGGCGTACACCTTCAGCACCTGGGTCGCCTGGTAGCGTTCGTTCTCGGCGACGAGTGCCGTGCCGATCTGCTCGTTGGTCGCGACCGCCGTGGACATGCCGATCTCCGTGATCCACACGGGCTTGCCGCTCATGTGGTGGTCGGCCATCCACTCCTTCACGTCGGCCATCTTCTGGACGAGGATCTCGGCATTCTTCCCCGAGTACGCGTGGTAGGCGATGATGTCGTAGGTGTCGCTGAAGTTCTGCAACCCGTAATAGGCGACCATCTTGTCCAGGTACTCGACCTCGGGGCCGACGATGCCCGGGGAGATGATGACCGCCGAGGGGTCGTTCATCCGCACGATGGACGCGAGTTCCTGCGAGAACTCGAAGAAATCGTCGTCCGATCCCGTCCAGAAGCCGATGTTCGGCTCGTTCCAGATCTCGTAGTACTTCAGCGTGCCAGCGTACTTGGAGACGAAGGCCTTCGTGAAATTGTAATAATAAGGCCAATCTTCCCTCGGCAAAGCCTTGTTGTTGGGCCACCAGCCCCAGCCGTAGACGAAGCAGCCGAGCGACTCGATGCCCCGGCTCGTGAGGTTCCCGAACAAGTCGTCGTAGTGCTTGAAGTTGTAGAGGCCGGCGGTCTTGCCGTAATACCTGGCGCACTCGAACCACTCGATGTTGTTCCTCAAGATCCGCGTGCCCAACAATTTCGTGTTATTCGCGTGGTAATCCCATTGGGCCGGCGCATGGCTGATGCACATCTGGTCGGTGATCGGGATCGCCGTGCCCGCGTCCAAGGAAGCGGGCCCCGTGACGTCGACCGGGACGAGGGCATACGCCGGCAAGCCGATGCCGGCCGCCAGCGTCGCGGCGACCAGGACGAGTCCGATGGTTCGCTTCCGGTGGGGATCAACTCCTGCCATGTCATTCCCTCAAGTAATGTGCGACCTTCTCGATCCCGTGGACGTACTGGTCGACGAGCTCGCCCTTCTCGTCCCACGGGAAGTTCGGGAACGAGACGAGGCTGGAAACCAGGTTTTCCGTGAATTGCAGCGCTTTCGGGTCGTGCCCGAGCTCTTCAAAGTAGGGCTGCTTGTGCAAGAGTTCATACCTGCTCTGGCCGACGCGGAGCCCCTCCGTGGCGAGCACCTGCACGAGCTCCCCCCGCGGGATGGTGCCAGGCCCGTCGTCGTACACGACCTGGTTCATGAAGTATCCCCGCTTCACGTGCTTCGGGATGTCCGGCAAGTAGAAGCCCGTGCCCTCGATGCCCTTGATGCCCTCCCGGAACCTCTCGCAGTTCCGCGTGATGCGGCCGTTGACCTCGGGGAACTTCTTGAGCTGGCATAGGGCGATGGCAGCGTGTAATGGCGACAACCGGTGCTTCAAGCCCAGTCCCGTCCTCTTGTACTTCTTGTACATGTCGCGATCGAGGCCGCTCAACCGTTCGTAATGCCCGAGGGCCACGGCCTTCTCGTAGGTCTCGACGTCGTCCGTCACGAGCACGCCTGCCTCCCCGGCCGGCATGACCTTGGATCCTTGGAGGGAGAACGCCGCGCACCTCCCGAACGTGCCCACGTTCTTTCCCTTGTACTGGGCGCCGTGCGCGTGGGACGCGTCCTCGACGACCGCGATCCCGCGCTCGTCAGCGAGCTCCATGATGGGATCCATGTCGCACGGGTACCCGTAGAGGTGGACGGGGACGATGGCCCTGGTCTTCGGCGTGACCTTCTTCTTGACGTCCTCGGGGTCGATGCCGAGCGATGCCTTCTCTGACTCGCAGAAGACGATCCTCGCGCCGAGGAACGCGGCGGGCATGACCGACGCCCAGTAGGTGTTGGTCGGGGCGATGACCTCGTCACCCGGCTTGATCCCGATCGCAAAGAAAGCGGATAGCAAGCACGCGGTGCCGTTCACCTGCGGGAGCGCGTACTTGGTGCCAGCGAATTTGGTGAACTCCCTCGCGAACTCGTCGACCACGCCCGACTGGGAGATGTCACCCTTGCGGAGCAGCCCGAGGACGGCTTCCTCCTCCTCGCTGCCCATGACCGGCCACCTCAGCAGCTTGTCCTGGTCCAGCGTGATGGCCCTCGGCCCGCCGTCGATCGCGAGCTTGTCCATGGGTCATGCCACTTCCTTCTTTTCGGCGGTCGGTACTGCTGAGAGAACCCGGTTCAAGCCCGCTGCCGACGAGGCGCACAGCAAGATGATGCCAGCGATGTTGAGCACGAATGCGAGTAACTGGAACGGCCCGAGCGGCAACCTGTACACGACCACGTCGTTGATGAAGGGGATGATGATGAGGAACGAGCTCATCGCAGGAACCACGAGGCTCGCGTTCCCACCCTTCTTGAACGCGTATTGCGTGGTCCAGAACGCGCACTGGCCGAGCAAGATGCTTGCGAGGAGCCACACGTTGATTATTGTTCCAGCGATATCGTGCTTCCCCGTGGAAACAGAGAACGCGGTGGCCACGGCGGCGAACCCGTTGAAGAGCCCAGCAAGTGAACCGAACACGATGCCATAGGCGCTCCTCGTCTTCAAGGAATAGGTCACGACCGCGGCGGAGATCCCGGCAGCGATGAGCGCGTATATGGCGAAGTCGGGGCTCGGCAGGGGTTCCGAGATCTCCGGGTAGTCGATGCCCAGGATGGTCGTCCCGACGATGATGATCACGATTCCGACGACCTGGAGTGGCGAGATCTTCTCCTTGATGATCCTAGCGGCGAAGAGAACGACCGAGATGATGCCGATCCCGCTCAATGCGACGAAGATCGAGGACTGCTTGAGGAATATCTGGGCGACCACCGACAACACGGCAGCGATCGCGGTCAAGAGCGTACCGACGAGCCAGATGATGATCTTCCGCCTGTCCTCCGGGTTGGTTCTCCATTTCTTTAGGATATCCTTGCCCAGCGTCTCAGCGCCGATGCGCTGCACCCCCTTCCCGAGGTTGAGACAGATGGACGTCACTATCGAAAGGAATATGCCGAGGAAGAGGTTGGGTTCTAGCACGATCTGGTTCATGCCTAGAGGTCATCCCGTTAACCATTTAACCTTGCATCCCAGAATCCCTTGCCGAGATTCAGGCGTACAGCGTCGGATATCCTTTGAGAAACGAGGTTGGATTCGACTATTTGATACAATACATATATTAACTATCAAGAGAGACCTTGCGTCATAGAAATCCTAAAAGGCAATCTAATCGGGTTAAATAAGAGTAAATGGAAGCGGGGATCGAGAATGGTTGTAGGGGAAAGCGAAACCAAACAGCAGGTCGCCTATATTACGAGCTCTATCAAGCACGTGATCGATACATTTGGCCCGCGCCCTCCGGGCAGCGAGGGCGAGCGGAACGCCCTGGAATACATCAAGAACGAGTTGAAGGGCTACGTGGACACGTCGGTTATGGAAGATTTTGAGCTCGCGCCGAAGGCGTTCATGACGATGGTCGTCGTGGTAAGCACCATGATGCTTATCAGCACGATGCTGTACTGGGTACTGCCCGTCGCTAGCCTCCTCTTAATGATTGGTGCATTTCTTGTCGAGGCCCTGGAGTTCTTCATATACAAGCAGTTTCTTGACGTTTTCCAGCCAAAACGATTGTCACATAACGTGATCGGCATTAAAAAGCCTAATGGATCTGTGAAAAGGCGGATCATATTGACCGGCCACGCGGACGCCTCGTACGAGTACCGGTACTCGAAATCGCTTAATGCGAAGTTATTCCTTCTCTCGTTCTTGAACTACGCAATCACTATTTCGATCAGTAGCCTTGCTACGGCAAGTAATTTCTGGTGGAGTAATGGTTACGCGAACGTCTGGGGCATCCTCGGTATCATCATTACTTGCTTCGTTCCCAACCAAATACTCATCATCTTTTATTATCGCTACTCGGTCGTTGCGCCGGGCGCCAATGATAACTTGAGCGGAACGTTCATTGTTATGGCCATTGCAAAATACTTTGCCAAGAATGATATCCATCTTGACAACACGGAGATATGGTACGTGATCACCGGATCCGAGGAAGCAGGATTGCGGGGTGCAAAGGCATTTGCCAAGGCTCACGCTCCCGAGTTCCGCGATGTCGAGACAGCATGCGTCGTGCTCGATATGTTAAGGGACTTGGATAGCATTTGGATCCTATCGAGTGATTTGAATAATACCGTGAAGCTCGATCGAGGAATCATGCGAATGCTGCAGATAGCTAGCAAGGAAAGCGGCCGAGAAGCGGCCTTCCATCCATTTCCTTTCGGTGCTGGTTCGACCGATGCAGCTGCCTTCCAACAGGGAGGAATTCGGACAGGTTCGATCGTTGCCATAAGGCAACCATCGCCCGCGTGGTACCATACCCGGCTCGATACCTATAGCGAGCTCAATCCCGATTGCATCGAGCTGGGCTGGAAGATCTGCATTCACGCGATAAAATATTTCGATGAAAAAGGGATTCCAGACAGCAAGAGATAGACCCGGCTCTGGGAGTCGATGCGGTTAGGTCTCGCTAGAGCCTTTCCTCCCAGAACCGTGCGACCTCGTCGTCTGGCATGTCCCACGTGCGTCCCGTCTCCGGCAGTCGCTCGGTCTTGAAGAACACCGGCAGCGCGTCGTCTGCCCTGGTGATGCCCGCCTTCTCGTTGAAGTCGAGCTCCTTCTTCAGCATCTCCTTCGCCTTCACCACGAGGTCGTCCTGGGACATCGACGTGCCGTATTTGGCGTTGATGAGCTTGGCGGAGCGGTCGAGGGTCGCGAGGCTCGGGCCGACGAAGTAGCACATGCCGAGCATGTCGCACGCGGCGATGAGCACCTGGAGCTCGAACGAGAGGTCGAGCTTCCCCTTGTTGTCGAAGATGTCGCCGTAGTCCTTCTTCGGGTCGAAGCCGGTTCGCTTGTAGATGGCCGCCCCCGCCGTGTGATCCGCGCCCATAGGCGTCGTGCAGAACGTGGCGCCCATGCCCTTGTACGTCCGCGGGTCGTAGGCCGGCATGCCCTGCTTCTTGACTGTGGGCACCCGCCTCACGCCGAGCTCGATCCCGACCCGGTGCGCGCCCTGGCCGTAGAACGCGCCCTTGCCCGTGCAGTCCCGGATCTCTTGGAGCACGTCGAAGACCCCCTTGGCGTCGCCGAACTCGTACTTGCCCGCCTCCATGAGCACGCCCATCATGACGCCGAACTCGATCGTATCGATGCCGATGTCGTCGCACTCGCGGTCTATCCTCGCGATCGTGTCGATGTCGTCGATCGCCAGGTTGGAGCCGTTCATGGCGATGGTCTCGTATTCCAGGGACGACGTCGCGTGCCTCCCGTCGGGGCCGACGACCAGGTTCGAGCACTGGATCGCGCACCCCGGCAAGCAAGGGATGCCGAACCGCCCGCCGCGCTGGACGATGAGCTCGTGGAGGTGGTCGCCGCCGATCTTCTCCGCGCCATCGAACGTTCCCTGGCTGAAGTTCCTCG
>JAFGBX010000095.1 GCA_016932935.1 Promethearchaeota archaeon
ATATCGTTCGAGGTCACCGCGATGACCGTCCCCAAGCTCCTGGGGGAGAAGGATCCCGAGGGGATCAAGGCGGCCATCAAGATAGGTCGTGACGGGCTCATCATGCAGCGCGGTTACTACCGCGGCTTGCTGCTGCCCCAGGTTCCCGTCGAGTACGACTGGGACGTGGACACGTTCCTCGCGCACACGTGTCGCAAGGCAGGGCTCCCCGGAGACGCGTGGAAGGAGAAGGAAACGAAGGTCTTTACATTCGCTGGCGAGATCTTCGAGGAAGAGGAGCCACACGGCAGCATCACCCGGAAGGTCATCGCCAGGTGAATGGCACCCGCGTGCATTCATCCGGTGCGGATCCTCCCGTTCGAGCCACGTGCGATTCGTTTAAATTACCGAGCCTCATTGAGATGTTGGTTTCCTATGTACGAGGACCGCAAGGAAGCGCTGATCCAGGGGTTATACGACCAAGGTATACTGCACGACCCCCGGATCGAGCGCGCCTTCTTGATGGTGCCCCTCGAGGAGTACATCCCGCCGCACTTGCAGATCGAGGAGATGCTCTACGCGGACACTCCCCAGGTGTTCTTCTTCAAGAGCACCGCCGACCGGAGGACGATATCCGCGCCCCACATGATAACGATAATGCTCGAATACACGAACCTTCGTTCGAACGACCAGTTGCTCATGCTCGGCTGCAAGAGCGGGTATATCGAGGCGATCGCCTCCTTGTTGTGCTCGGAAGGGCACGTGTACTGCGTGGACTCGAGCGAGGCCATCTTGAAGTTCGCGCGCGACAACCTTCGGCGAACGGGCTTCGGGGACAACGTCTCGCTCATCCACGGGAACCCATTGACCATGGACTTCAAGGTCCTATCATCCTACGATAAGGTTCTCATCCCCTATCAGGTTGAGGAGCCAGACGTCTACCCCGCCCTGCGGAAGTTGAACGACAACGGGGTCTTGTTCGCGCCGATCGGCGACGCCCGCTTGCAATACTTCACGCAGATCCTCAAGAGTAGTGGTACCTATTACGGTAACCGCATCAGCACCGTCGTCTTCTCGCCCCTCGACAAGAACGTGACGTTCCTCTCGCAGCAAGTCCAGTTCCTCGAGATAGTGAAAAAGCTCGGGCGGCAAGCCACCGTCACCTCCAACTTAGAGGCCGCGATACGCAGCGCGCGTTCGGCCCTTGAGGCAAGGCGGGTCCAGGCCGCGGTCGACCCGATACGCATCGTCTACGATTCCGAGGTCGGAGACGAGCTCGCCGAGAGATACCGCCAGGAGACCGTGGTGAGCCCGCGGGAGCAAAGCATGGACTTCAAGATCGTGGAGGCGATCTCGGTGCAACTCGCCAGCCGGTACCGAGGGTCGGTTCGCGTGGTCACCCTGATGAACGCCCTGGACATGCCGTTCGACATGATCAAGTTCTACTTGAAGAAATCGACGGCGGGGCGGCTCACGGGGGATATGGACGACCCCAAGTCCTTGAAGTTCACGATCGAGGCGCCGCTCGTCGAGAAGGATCCCGCGACGGCCAACGCGCTCAAGGAGCTGGCCGCCCACGGCGCGACGCTCCAGGGCCTGCTGAAGGAGTCGACGATCTCGGAGTTCTCGGACCTGCTGCGGTACGTCTCGGAGAAGCTGGACTTCCTCGAGCGCGAGAAGGGCGTCCGGATCAAGAGCACGTCGATGGTCGCCAAGCAGATGGTCGAGAAGGTCGACATGCTCCAGGCCGCGAAGGCCGGCGAGGGGCACGACTGGGCCGCGGCGAGGGCCAGGATCCTCGGGGACCTCCAGCAGCTGCTCGAGGATTTGCGGTCAGCGCTGCAAAGATTTTAAACGACACCCGCTTTCTCTCCAATGCCGTGCCGATTAAAGCGACGCTTTCCCGGCTGCTGGCCCGCGCGTTCTCGCTCGGCGACGACGGTTCCACGCCGGGGGAGCGGAAGAGGCGGTTCGTGATCCGCCTGGCTGCATGGATGGTCGTGGTACGAGTGGTGCTTGCGGTATGGGTGATCGTCTACCCGGACTCGCGGGCATTCAATTCGATAGAAGCGCTCTCGATCGCCCCGCCCGTCGAGCTCTACATCGACGGGGCGTTCACGTCGATGCCAGCGAACGATTCTTTTTTCTACTGGCTCATCGCGATCCACGGCGCGGGCTCGTGGGATCCTGAACTCAGTTGGCGGCTCGTGAACTTCTCGCAGGTCTTCCCGGCGGTCCTCTTCGTGGTCAAGCCCGCGTTCTCGACGTGGTCACCCTTCGTCGTGAACACCGCGTTCTCGGCGGCCACCCCCTTGTTCCTCGTGAGCTTCTTAGAACGCGTGTTCAAGGACCAGTCGACCGTCAGGCGCACCGCGATCGCGGTGTTGTTCAACCCCATCTTCCTCGCTTATTCCATCTTCGGGTTGACCGAGCCACTCCACTTATTGCTGCTCTTCGCGGCGCTCAGCGCGCACTACAAGTCGGGCATCGCGTGGCGCGTCGTGGAGAACGCGTGCCTCGTCGTCCTCGTGTTGAACCGGTTCATCGGCGTCATCCTGGCCGTCTTCTACCTGTACAAGGCCTTGTTCACCCGGGGCGTCTCCTTGAAGCAGCGCGTACTCTGGTTCGTGCCGGTCGCCGTCATGGGTGCTTCGTACGTCGGATGGGAATGGGCCTGCTTTCTCGTGTTCGGGCACACGCCGTCCGAGGCTCGGAGCTACTGGTGGCACCACGGCTTCAACCTGGATCCAGCGACACCCGCCTTCTTCGTGGTTCAATTCCCGTTCCTCCTCGTGGGGGTGCTTCTCGGCGTGCTCGTGCTCCTCTCGGCTTTTTCGAGGAACGAGGGGGCACGCAACCTCGAGGCCGCCGAGTTCGACCGCGTCGAAATGCAAGCTTGTGTCGCCATGGGGGCAGCGTTTTTCCTCCTCATCGGGCTGTTCAACGAGCCGATCTCGGTGTTCCGGTACACGGGAACGTCGTTCCCCCTCTTCGCGGTTCTCTTTGTGCGCGTCCCGACGAGCAAGTGGCTCCCCGTCGCGTCGTTCGGCGTGGTGATCGGCGTCATAGTGGCGCACGTGGTCACTGCACTCGGCATGTTCGCCACTAGCCCGCCCGTTCCTTCATTCACGCCGCTGGATGCGGGCTTGTCCCTGGCGCTCGCGGCCTCGTTCGTGGTGGCGAGTTGCGCTTTTTATGTCAAGCGGTTCCACGTCAAGACGGACAACGGCGTTATGCTGGTCCACCTCTTGCTGGCGATCCTGCTCGCGCCGCTCGCGCTGTACTTCCCGTGAGGCGTGCCCGGCGGGGTTGCGGCAACAATTTAAGGCCATCCGGCCTCCTAACCTCAAGCATTCATCGACCAACCCGAGAAAGGCGCGCGAACCCATGGAAGAACCCGGCTTGCTCGGTTATGTCTCCGGCGGCGACAAGAAGGGGAAGGAAACCACCGCAGTACCGCTGATCATCCCGTTCGTCAACCCGAGCTACCACTTGATCCTCGGGGGTGGCGACTCGCGCCACGAGGCGGTGTTTGGGGCACTGGTTCGGAACGCGATCCTCACGGGCAACACGGTCGTCGCGTTCGACACGACCGGCATGGTCGTACCGTTCTTGTTGCCCTTCCTGCCCGGTGATCACGTGAAGAAGGCGCGCGGGCTGAAGGAACGCGTTCCTCAAAGCCTCATAGAGAACTTGAGGCCCGCGGGCGTGTTCTTCAACTCGCCCGTGGAGGAGACGTCAGGCAGTGCCATCAAGGGCTGGTTCTCGCTGTCGAAGACCGTGCTCGATGCGGCCAGGCTCGACGCCGGCCAGCAGGAGGCCCTGCGGGATGCCTTCGGGACATCGAAAGCCGCCTTGATGAGGGACATCTTGCAAAGCGCCGTGACCGTCGCCTTCGGGAAGGATTACCTCAAGGTGAAGGTGAAGGCAAGCAGTTTCGTGGACTATCTCCTGGCGGGTTTCGAGCGCCTGGCAGAGGAAGGGCTCCCTTACCCGACGTGGGTTCACGCGCGAGGCGCGCTCTTCGGGGGCAACCTCGGCGTGCCCAGGCCCCCGTCGCTGAGCGACAAGGACGTCGACGTCTTCGGCCGCACCCTCGACTACTACCTCTCCAACGCCCTGCTCTTCAAGCCACCGCGGCCCGGGCCGGCGAGTATGGGCATCGAGCGGCTAGAGGGGATGAACTTCCTCTTGTTCTATCTGCAAGACATGGACGAGCGGGAGCAAGCCCTTGCCCTCGCGCTGCTCTTCGCGCAGCACGCCATCGCCACAGTGACGAGCCCCGGGCTGCCCGGGGATCCGATCTCCGCCGCCTTGCAGCGCGGCCGCGCAGCCCTCGCCTTCGACGAGATCGGGCTCCTCTTCGGGAAGGTGCATCCCGTGCTGCAGCCACTGGCGTCATCCGGCGCCTTGTTCCGCGAGGCGGCGATGCACCGCTGCTCGCTGCTGATGGCAAGCCGCGCCCCGTCCGCCGTGGATCTCGATTTGCTCGAGAACGCCGTCCTTCAACCAGCGCTCGCGGGGGACGTCGAGGCGTACGTGTGCGTCGGGAGGCTGAAGGAGAAGGAGGGCCTCGCGGGCGTCGCCTCGTGGCTCGGGGGCAAGGGCGCGCGGATCGACCCCTCGTCCATCGAGGGCTTAAAGCCGACGCAGGCGTTGCTCTACCAGCTGAAGGCGCCGGGGGAACCAACCCGGTTCGACGTGATCGAGACCGGGGTGACGTCCGCGGACGTCAGTCCGTCGCTGTTGAAGGCCATGCTCGCCGCGCCGATCCTCGTCTCGAAGGGGCCCGCTGCGGTGCCCGCTCGCGTGGCCGAGGCACAGCCAGCCGCCCCGGTGGCGCCTCCTGGGGAGCAAGCCCCCGTGCGGCAAGCCCCGCCCGTCCAGGAGCCCGCCCCGTCCCGGCCGACACCCGCGCCCCGGCCCGTGGCGGACGCGGCGCTGCCGGAAACCGTCCGGCCCGGGACGGCAGCGGCGCCCGCTCTCGCGAGCCTGTCGCCGCCCAGGATCCAGCCCCCCGTCCCCTTGCCTGAGAAGACTGTGGCTGTGGCGGCCCCGGTGCCGGCGCCTCCAGAGCGCCAACAAGGGGCACCGGTCGTCGAGGAGCTCCTGGACCAGTACGAGCCCGGCGAGGCCGGTTCGGACGAGATAGGCGGGAACAAGGGCGACGTGCAAGGGGACTTGAGCTCGGATCTCGACTTCCTGTCGAGGCTGCTCGGCGCGGACAAGGCACCCGCCGGGGCGGGCAAGATCTCCCGCATGGACTACAACATGGCGCTGAACGCCTTGCTCTTCAAGCTCGAGAAGGTCGTCAAGGCGTCGTTCGGCGTGCAGTTCTTCAAGGAGCTCATGTCGACGAAGTCGGTGCCGTACGGGCGTGCGATGGAGATGTACTACCAGGAGTCGAACGCGATGCTGAAGGGCAAGTTCGCGGTGCAGCGGGGCGAAACGCTGGCGTACCAGGGGATCAAGGAGGCGGTGCGCGCGATCATAGCCGAGCTGGGCCTGCAGATACCGATGCCGGCGGACGAGGAGATCGGGCAACTCGAGTCGGCACTGATCAAGGCGCTCGAGCTGCCACGCAACGAGCTGCTTCAGCGGATCAAGGACGGGAGCCTGTACTTCTAGCCCGGCGGCTCCGGTCGTGCTGGGGATGGTCGATGATCAATCCCAGTCGGGCCCGTGCGTGGCGCTTGGTATGCCCTCCTTGTACGGCTTCTCTTTCGCTTCCGCCTGTTTCTGGTGGTCGGTGTAGTCCTTGAGGATGATCAGCTCCAGCGCCTCCTTTCGCGGCAAGTCCGACTGGATCGGGAACTTGTTGTGCAGCGGGGAGATCTTGGCGCCGGCGAAGGCGAACGCGAGTATCCAGCCGATGAAAGGCCTCGAGGGGCCGCTCATGCGGATCGCGGCCTTGAATGTCTCCAGGCCGAACGTGTCGAAGCCGCCGAACACGCCGTACATGAAGATGTAGAACGGGAGGAGCCCGAAGATGGCTATCAGCACGGAGATCACGCCCGCGGTGAGTATCCCGATCGTCTCGTCGTTGAACGCGCCCACGAGGGCCGAGACCAGCTCGGGCCACGCGAAGTTGAGATAGAGGTAGCAAGCGCCGGTCATGCAGAGCCCGGCGAGCAGCGGCGCGACGAGGAACTGCCACCACGGGATGTGCACGTCCACGATCTTCTTGTGGATGTAGATCCAATTAACGATAGTCTTGGTGCAGATGGGTATCATCTCCCCGCAAGGCATGATCCAGATGATCGCCTGCAGCCCGTACTTCTGCGGGAGCTCCAGCCAGACGATCCAGAGGGTCATGAAGAACAGCTTACCGACCTCCTCCAGGAAGCGGATGATGCTCAGGATGGTCGGGCGGCTCGCACCAACGATGATCATGTCCGCGGTGCTCGTGGGTGGCTGCTGCATGTGTCTGATCACATACGGCAAGAGGAATGGTACCGCGAGGATATAATTCTCGGCTCCCGAGATCTGGAGTGCGACCGTGAGGATGACGGGCAGGAACACGGCGATGATAACTAGGAACGGCACGGCGAAGAACCCATAATATTTCCAGGTTTGCGCGATGTAGAATTGCGCCAGTTTCTTCTTGCCGTTCAAAAACGACTCGGAGATCGCTGGCACGAGGGGGATGCTCAGGCTCATCGTGGGCAACCCGGCTATGCCAGACGCCACGCTTGCCAGCGCTGCCCACGTTGCGTATTGTGGCACGAGCGTGATGAAGTACATCTGGATCGTGAACCCCACGAACGTGCCCATGAGGGGGCCGACCGCCGTCCGCAAGCCGAAGGACATGGTGCTGATCGCGAGGCGCCACGAGAAGTCGTGCCGGAAGCAGTCCTTGGCCGTGAAGCCGAAGACCTTCATCTCCTTGCTGAAGTACCACGCGGACAGCCACATGGCGAAGAAATCGTCGATGTACCCACCGATCGCGCCGCCGACCGCGAGCCCGACGAGCTCGCCGATGGCCGGGTCCTGCGAGCCCCACCAGCGGCCGAGCAGGATGAAGACGATGTTCGTCAGGAGCTGGAAGCCCTGGCCCGAAATGAAGCTCAAGATCGCCGTCTTGTTGAATTTCTGCAAGCCATCGAGCGTGGCTTTAAACATACCGAGCATACCCGGATACTGGGTAGTCGACTTGATGAGGATGAGCCATGTAAGGTAGACGAAAGGCGTGTTGACGAACACGTAGAGCCCCATCAAGGAGACGACGGTGGTCTGCACCAGCCCCGTGAACATCTGGTACCAGATGAAGAATTGTATGTATTCCAACATCTTCTGCGGATCCTTCACCCGGTACTCGGCGACGAACCGCTCGATGCCGTATGCCGTGCCGATGTCGAAGATGGCGAACATGAGCGAGAACAGGGTCCCGACGATGCCCTCATAGCCCCGGGCTTCGGGGTACGGGTAGAGCCAGGTGATCACGAACCCCGCCGTGACGAGCCCGATCACGAGGCCGAGTAACGTGAAGATTAGGTTATAAAAAAGACCTCCTAGCGGCCGGGCAAAGCCGATCTTCTCCCACGGGTTGATGCCCTTGTACTTTTCCTCGTAGACCTTCAGTTCCTCGGGGCCAATCTTCACTTCCTTGTATTCCGGTTCCTTGTCCTTGAACCGGTTCACAAACTTCTCGTATGCGAGCTGGATCTTGCTCGGGGCCTTCCCTTTCGGCATGGGGGCGTCTTCGGTCATCGGCGAGTACCATGTCGATCCGGCACCGGGCGGTTAAATACGCATCGCGGCCATCCCACGCCTTCTCCACCACATGAACGGACACGCGTGGCTCCTTCTGGCCGGTGAGGCGCGGCCTTGAGAACGATGCATGCCCAGTTGAGAGGCGACTGGCCCGAGGCCACGAAGCCATCATCCATTCATCCCTCTCAGGCTGGATCCTTCCGATCCCTCGTGAATAAGAAGTCGACGCCCGCCGGGACAGGTCGGCCGGACTTCCTTAAGGCGGCGATCTCCCTCGAAGCGTCCTTTCGCTTGTGGCGGGCGATCTTCTCCAGGTGTTCCAGCGCCTTGGGCTCGGCGTGGATGTCCTTCACCGAGATCGCCCCGCTAGCGACAGCAGCATCGAGGAACTCTTCCCCGGCTTTGGTCCTCACGATGACCACCGACCAGTCCTTCAGCGGCGTCGCGCCCCCGACGGACAGGTCGGCCACGTGCGACGTGAAGTGGCCGCAGGTTCGGCAGCGGTTCATAATGTGCGACTTGAGCTCGGAGAACGGGATCCGGTTCTCTCCGTAGACGGTCGTGATGACCTGGTTGTCCTCCTCAAGGTCCACTTCCGTGATGTCTTGACTCTCGATGCCGTACTCGTAGCAGATGAAGCGCAGCAGGCCCTGCATGGAGAAGGCCCAGAGGCAAGACAGGCCGATGGTCACCTTGAGGCTGTCGACGATCTTGTGCTGGAACGCTTCGAGCTTCCTGAGGGACATGACGTGGCAAGGGACGCCGACGAAAGCGATCCTCGACTTGCCGTGCTCGTACACGGCCTGCCCGAATGCCTGGGCGACAGGTGACGGGATGAAGCGCGCGTCCACGGCGGAGAGCAAGTCGTCGGGGACGTTGATGATCGACGGCTTCCCGTCGAGCGGTCTCTCCGCGCCGGACTGGGAGACGACCGCGCTGTCGATCAGCTTGTCCTTGATGGCGGACGTGAGGAGCGATGCGATGACCCCCCCGCCCTTGCCCGCGTGCCTCGTCGCCTCGTCAGTGGATCTCGCGAGAAGGATCTTGCGGTAGTACCCGATGTTTTCGCCCCAGAGCGGCGCGTCGGCCACGAACTGGAGCGCTTGCGATAGCAAGGCCCCGGTGTGGGGGCAGATCTCGTAGCAGATGGGGCACGAATCGAGGTGTTCCGAGCAATCGTAAGCCTGAACGACTTTATTGTTTTCAACCTTAATGGCGTGAACCGGACATATCGCCTCGCACGCGCCGCAGAAAGTACAATAGCCCGGCGCGATGATCTCCCGCTCGAGGTCGTCAAACGCGATGTGGCCGTTCTGCGTGCCGCTCATTGGTTTGACTCCTCGTCGACGTTCCACCGGTCAGAGGTCAATGAGGGCAATTTGCCCATTTAAATCATGCCGGCATTAACGGCAGCTGCTGGATGACCTTGTCGATGAGGTCGAGTACCAGGGTCGGGTAGGCCCCGAGGAAGACGATGGCGGCCGCGAGGGTGAACACGAGGACGAGTAGCAAGCGAGGTTCGCGCTTCCTGGTTTCTTCCCTCGGCGGTCTTCCATACATTATCATGATGATCCTCAGCAAGTAAGCCGCTTGGATAACGCTCATCACGATCCCGATGACAGCCAGCCACCACATATTCGATTGAAGCGCTGCGGTGAAGGTCAAGTACTTCGCGAAGAACCCGGCCAGGGGGGGTATGCCCGTGAACGACAGGAAACCGACGAGCAGCGCCAGGCTCGTGAGCGGCATGCGCTTGCCAAGGCCGGAAAGGTCCTCCAATGACTTGATGCCGTGCTGATTCATGATCCCGACCACCATAAAGGCCAGCGCGGTCGTGATGCCCCCGACGAGGAAGAAGTAGAGGTTGCCCATGATCCCCAGCGCCGTGTCGCTGGCGATGGCAACGAGGTTGTATCCCACGTCGGCGATGCAGATGTTCGCGATCAACTTCTTGAGGTTGCGCTCTCCCAGCGCCAGGAAGTTGCCCACGACCATGGTCATCGCGGCGAAGATGGCGAGCATGGGGCGCCAATCGAAGACGGCCGGCGGGCTGAAGACGAAAATCAAGACGCGCAACAGCACGTAGTAGCTCCCTTGATCCACCAGTGCGGAGAGGAAGGCGGACGTGGAGGCGGGCGCCGTCGTGTAGGCGTCCGGCAGCCACATGTGGAACGGCACGATGGCCGCTTCGATGGCATACCCAGTGACGATGAACAGGAATGCAAGCAAGAAGAGCGTCTTGTCAGCCATCCCCTCGACCGCCACTTTCACGGCCCAGAAGTTGAGGGAGCCCGAGATGCCGAAGACGATCGAGAGGCCGTACACGATGAAGGCCGAGGCGAGGATGATCATGATGAGGTACTTGAGCGTGGCATGCATGGAGCTGATGTCGTTCTTGTATAGCATCAGCAAGCTCGAGCCACCCGCGGCGATCTCCCAGAAGATGAACAAGGTCAGCAGGTCACCCGAGAAGAGCACGCCCAGGGTGGCACCGACGAGCATGAGCACGAGGGCGTGGTACCTCTCAGAGGGCTTGTCCTCCAGCCCGTTGTGGACGAGGCTGTAGGTGAATATCACCCCGGCGACCGGCACGAAAATGAGCGCCACGTAGACGGACATTGCGTCGACCAGGAACGAACTAGAATGGATCGCATCTGGACCACTCGTGAGGGAGAACCCCAGGAACGGGAGTGGCGCTGGGGCCCCGTAGTACTTCACGGCGATGTTGAGCACGGAGGCGGCTATGGCGGTGAACGCCCCGGCGGACCAAGCGACCATCAAGAGTGCCTTACGCCTGCCAGCCTTGCGGATCCTCTTGAAAATGACGAGGGACAGCAAGGAGAGCACGACGCAGACCATGACCGGCAAGAGGACGTCCACTGTCTCGATCATGTCACGATCACGGGATGAACTGTGTCGTCGAGATGAGCTGCACGAAGATGCCCGGCCAGACCCCGATGCACACGATGAGCACGACAAGGATCGCCATGGCGACCCTCATCCACGTCCCCGCCGCCCCCACCTTCTCGATCTTCCTTTGGCCGAGGAAAATCTTGCTCACGTAGCGCAGCGAATACGCGAGGGAGAAGACCGTCGCGACCAGCATCAGGATCGTCGGGATCAAGAAGAAGCCGTCCGCGTTGATCACCTGGAACGCGCCGACGAAGATCATGAACTCGCTGATGAAGCAAGCGAATGGCGGGATGCCCGCGATGCTTAGGCCGGCGGTAACGGAGGAGAAGGCCGTGACGGGCATCGCGCTGGCGAGGCCGCCCATCTCCCGGATGTCCCTTATCTCCAACTCCTTCATCACCGCGCCCGAGGAGAGGAAGAACAAGCCCTTACTCAACGCGTGGGTCACGATGTGCAAGATGGTGCCTATCATGGCCACCTCGAAGGGGAAGAGCGCGAAGCCGAACAGCACGTAACCCATGTGGGCGATGCTCGAATAGGCGATGATGCGCTTGATGTCCGTCTCCACGAGGGCGACGAACGAGCCGAGGAACGCGGAGACAAGGCCGAATATCGCCAGGCCGTAAAGGTAATGGGTGCCGAAGCCCGAGGGGAAGACCGCGGGAAGGACGGTCTCGAGACAGATCCTGAATATCGCGTAGGCACCAGCGGAGATGATTACGCCGCTCAGCAACGCGGACATCGGTGCCGGCGCTTCCGAATGGGCGTCCGGCAGCCACATGTGGACGGGCACGATGGCCATCTTCACCGCAAAGCCTCCCGTGAGCGAGATCAACAGCCACCTCACGACGTCCGGGCTCGCGGTGAGGAGCGCCGCCTTCGCAGAGAAGAGGTCTAGGTCGTTCGTTACGATGAAAATCGCCCCGATACCGAGGAGGACGAACACAGCCCCCGCGTGCGTGAAGATGAAGAACTTGAACGCGACCTTGTAAGCGTCCTTGTAGCCCCAGTGGCCGATCAAGAAGAATGACGGGATGAGCATCATCTCCCAGCAGAAGTAGAAGAGCATCAGGTTCGACGTGATGAAGACCCCGACCAGGCCGACGGAGAGCAGGCAGACCAGGAAGTAGTATTCCCCTATCGACTTCCGCCCCTTCATATAGTCGACCGAGAAGAGGGTGCCGCACGTGATGAGCACGAGGGTGACGATCGTGATTGGTAGGCTAATGCCGTCGACGAAAAAGGTCAGCGAGGAGTGGAGTTCCGGGATCCAGGTGTATGATTCGATGTATTTGTGGTCGGCCGAGTCGAGGACAGAAGGGATGGTGGTGAGGAGAATAACGATGTTGAAGAGGGTTATCGCGACGACGATCGTGCTGGCCAACTTCCCGCTTTTCTTCCCCACCCAGTAGACAAACGGGCTCGCCAGCACCGGCAAAAGGAAAGGCATCCAGAGTATGTTCCCCATGGCTTTCACCTACAGCGAGAAAATGATCGTGAAGAAGATGATAACAAACCCGACGAGCGCGGCCATGACCAGGTAGTTTGGCGAATCCTGCTGGGCTCTTTTCTGGGCAGACGCGACCGACAAAATCTTCCGTGCCGCCGCCTGGATCGCCCTATCCGCGTTCAGGTCGAGGTAATGCTGGGTGCCGCTCGCTAATCGAAT
>JAFGBX010000010.1 GCA_016932935.1 Promethearchaeota archaeon
CGGCCTGCTGCGCCCGAGTCCCCCGCGGGCACGGAGATCCCCTACCCAGAACCAGCCGCGAGAAGGAGGAGCACGGCGTTCTGCATCAACTGCGGGAAGCCGAGGCCGGGGCTCCACGCGAGCTATTGCATCTTTTGCGGGACGGCGTTCCCATAGCCTTATCAACCGCGGCGGCGGATCGAGGAATGACCTTCGGCGCGCACGCGCCGGGATGCATGATCGCCAATGACCCAGCTCGTCTTCGCAGCGCTCGTCATCGTCGTGGCACTGATCGTCTTGTTCTCTCGATTCTTCAAGAAGGTACTCGACAGCAAGCGGCAGAAGGTCGTCATCATCATCGCCAGCATCCTCCTCTTTGTTGGGTGCATGGCATTCAGCCTGGACAGTGTAACAGCGTGGACGCCCCTCCGGGACTTCTACACGGTCACGGGCGAGACCGGCACGGGGATGGTGCTCTTTCACGTCCTTGTCTTGCTCACCTACGCGTCGTGCGGCTTCTCCGCCGGTTGCGGCTTCTTGCAGGTCACGCAGACGACCATGGACAGGGCCAAGGACTCGGACATGAGCATGGGCCAGAAGCGATCCGTCGGGCGGCTGCTGCGCGCGCTCGAGTACTACTTCATGGTGGTCGTCTCAGTGCTCGTGGCGCGGCTGCTGCTTGATGCCTTCGGCGCGCTCTATGCCGAGCCGGAGGTAGAGCTCGTGCTCAACCTCATGACCGTCTGGCCGTTCCTCTGGCTGTTCCTCGGCCTGCTGATCGGCTCGGTCAAGTTCTGGCGGGACAGGAAGTTCAACGCGGACTTCAGCCTCAAGCGGGTCCAGAAGTTCATGGCCGCGGACAAGGTGTACTTCCACCGGGTACTGATCGTGCTCTGGTTCGTCCTTAGCACGTGGGTGTTCTTCTTGATGGAGTTCTTCACCCCGGCCTACCCCGGCCTCTCGGTCTTCTCGGCGTTCGCGCTCATCGGCTACCTCGTGAACAAGGAGCCCCTCGGCTTCTCGTGATCGATTCGCCCCGGGTGGGTACCCATCGCCACCTGGAACGCTCTAGCGGGTCGCGAGGGAGCTACGTCGCCATTTTTTCATGCAAACGATTTAAATCCCGATGGGGGGAAATGATCAAACCCACGATAATGACGTGAATTGCGGGATGTCGAACAGTCTGGGCACGAAGGGCGGAATCATGGACGCGAGCAAGGTTCCCATCGTCATCCACAAGGTGGGCGGCTCCTGCCTGACTTCCGCGGAGGCAGTGAAGCAGCTCCTCAACTTGCTGGACGCATACAAGGCCAACCGGAACATCTTCGTCGCGTCCGCGTTCAAGGGCATCACGGACAAGCTCATCGAGGTCGCGAAGCTCGCGGCCGACAAGAAGGACGCGGAGTACAAGCAGAAGCTGAAGGAAATCCGGAAGGCGCACGACGACATAAACCAGCAGCTCTTCAAGGACAAGGTGGCCAACCTCGAGAACGCAGCCGACTTCGTCAACACGTCCATCCACCAGCTCGATGACATACTCGAGCAGATCGCCGACTACGGCATGGAGACGTTCCGGCTCGACTTCGTCGTCTCGTTCGGCGAGAAGCTCTCGACGTTCGTGCTCAGCGAGTTCCTCACGTCGAGGGGCTTCGACGGCCACTACATGCCCGCCGACCAGCTCATCGTGACCGACGACCGGTTCGGCAACGCGCTGCCGCTCATGGACTTCACCGTACGCAAGGTGAGGCGGCAGATCACCCAGGTCATGAACCGCGGCTCGATCCCGTGCATCACGGGCTTCATCGGCTTGAACAAGTCCGGGTACACCACGACCCTCGGCCGCGGGGGCTCGGACTACTCGGCGAGCATCCTCGCCTACTGCATGGCGGACACGTTTCCCGGCGCCCCGGTCAAGGTCATCCTCTGGAAGAACGTCGACGGCCTCATGTCCGCGGCTCCAGAGGCGGTCGACAAGCCCATCCTGCTCGAGCACATCTCGTTCGCCGAGGCCAAGGAGATCTCGTACTTCGGGGCGAAGGTCCTCCATCCCAAGTGCATCACGCCGCTGGAACGGCAGAAGGTTCCCCTCGAGATCCGCAACTTCGACAAGCCGCTCGGATCCAGGTTCTCCCTCATCGACGAGAAGGGGGACGACACCATCCTCATCAAGGGCATCTCGGTGCTCCGGGACGTGGCGATGGTCACGGCGAAGTCGAGCGCCCTCGTCGCCATCCCCGGCGTCCTGGCTAAGATATTCACGGTGCTCGGCGAGAACGGCATCAACGTGAGCCTCGTGTCGCAGTCGTCGTCCGAGGTCAACACCACGTTCTGCGTGGGCAAGGACGACGGCACGAAGGCGCTGAACCTGCTCAGGGGCTCGCCCATGTTCAAGGACTTCTTCGAGTTCCACGTGAACGACAAGGTCGTCGTGCTCGGAGTGATCGGGCGGGTCGACGAGGTCGGCGTGAAGGACAAGGTGTTCGAGCGGCTGGACGAGAAGGGGATCAAGTCGCTGGCGCTCGCCCAGAGCGCCGACGGGCTCAACGTCTCCATCGTGATCGAGGACAAGCACGAGAAGGAGGCCGTCAAGGCCGTCCACAAGTGCTGCCAGGAGCAGGGCGGCTGCAAGGTATAGCCCCCCCTTCTCGACCCGCCATGTCGCCCTTCTCTCCACAGTCGTGACAATTCGCAAACAAGTTGGACAAATGTGGACACCAGCACAGGAAGCCACGCCAACCAGCCGGGGCGCATTCCTGGCC
>JAFGBX010000096.1 GCA_016932935.1 Promethearchaeota archaeon
CATCATGGCTGTTGACTCGTCGGCAGCGCAGGCGGGTGGGGTCGTGCTCGTCGATGGCGGGTACGACGAGGCGCTGGACGGGTGGGACGCGGCGGCGCGGGGGTTCGGCGTGCGGGTGCGGCAGATCGACCACCGCGACCCGGCAACTGCCGACACGATCTTGCGAGACGTCATGGCGGGGCAAGAGGCGGGCTTGTTCGCCACGGCCGTGCGGTACAAGGGCACGCGGCCGGAAATGTGGATCAAGCACCTCGCGCCCGACGTGCTGGAGCCCCGGTTCTTCGGCTTGTTCGCGAAACCATCGGGCGACCTGCTCGGCTGGTTCTCGCTGACGTTTACGCTCGGCAATCGGAGCCTCGCCACTCTTGGACTCGTGCTCAAAGCGGCCTGGGCGGGGAAGGGGCTAGGCGTGGCGGCGGTGCGGCATGCGGTCACGAGGAAGGACGTGCTGCTCGCCCGGCCGATCCCCGTTCTCGCCGCCGCGACGCTACCGTCGAACGATGTCATGATCCACGTCTTGCAGAAGGCGGGACTCATCGACTGCGGCGAGGTGCCCGACGGCGGCGCGTTCAAGCGGATGTTCGCGACGTCGATTGTAACATGGTAAGGGCACAAAAGCTGGGAACTTAATCCGTGACTTCAGCCACGGGAGTCACGGACCGCGAAGCAGTACAAGCAGAGAAGCAGTATCACGTCGATCTCCCCTCCTGCTGGATTCGCTTGATTTCGTCCCTCAACTTCTCCTCCACGAATTCCCGCACGGAATGGTATCCCAGCTCCTCGTGCTCGTCGATGTATCGCTCGATGAAGTCGGCAATGCCTTTGTCGATGCGCAACGAGTACGTCTCTCGGGTCATGATATAAACTTCCGTCGAAATGCCTCAAATACGTATCGAGCCGTGCCACGATCTGCCGCGATATTGCGGCGAATCGTGGAAATAAATAAAAAGATCTGTTGCTATGACATGATCGTGAAGCGATCGAGGGATGCCACATCGGCCACCAGGGGTGCACGGGATGTTACCGATGCCTTGAAACAATCGGTCTTGGATGGATTACGTGCAAGTAATGCGCGTGTCCCGCGGGAGCTCGTCCATGACGTGTTGCAAGCCATGGCGGGCGTGGCGCGCCTCGATCTTGAACTGGCGCGAACATTGCGCGTGCTGGCGGTCGATATCAAGGAGGGCAAGATCTGACTTACCGCTTGTCGTCATCGATGTAACAAACAAGTTACATCGTCACCTCTCCTCTTTGTTGACATGGTGAAGGGCATCGTTGTGAATTAAAGGATGAGGGTGCAACTAATTTAGTGGGATTGCTTCTTTAATTTCATCGCGATCTTGACGACTCGTTTCGCCAGGCGGGCCATTAACAACAATTCGTTATCCGACGGCGATCTCTCGCCTTTCCCGCCAGCGATAGTCGAAGCACCATAAGGTGAACCTCCTGTAATTTCGTCTATCCTCATCTGTTCGGTGTTGGAGTATGGTAGTCCAACGATGATCGCACCATGATGGAGCAATGTTATCATGGTCGTGATGATGGTCGTTTCTTGCCCGCCATGCTGTGTCGCCGAGCTCGTGAAAACTGCAGCGGGCTTTCCGATCAACGTCCCCTTTACCCATTCACCACCTGTTTGATCCCAGAAATTTCTCATTTGTCCAGTCATATTTCCATATCTTGTCGGAGTTCCGACGATCAATCCATCGACACCACTAAGATCCTTCCGCGGATCCGCGACCGGAACATCTTTCAAGGTATCCCTTGTCTGTTTTGCGAACTCGTCAAGGTACTTGTCCGGAACCACGTCCTCAACTCGCATCAAAATAGGCTCGCCACCTGCGTCATTTACCGCAGCCTCTGCAGCCTTCGCCATTCTGTAGATATGGCCATACATCGAGTAGAACAAGATCAAGATTCGAGTTTTCTCTGTCAAGACTATCACCTAAGTGGCTCCTGGAAGCGCACGAAGATACACCATGCTGAGAATGCGGATAAGTTATCGAGCAGAATATCTTATGCCATGGTGATTTTCCCGCCGCTGTCCGACCGGCATCCTACCTCGGAGGCGACCAGATGAACTCGGGTCAGAAGGAATATATAAATTCCCCATTTAACAATCGTGTAGAACCGAGCGATGAAGGTGAAGAGACCCCATGGGAAAGAAGATGACACGAGCGGGCATGGAGCTCCGGCGCGCCATCCGCGCCGACCTCGATGCAGACCCCGCCGTCGACCACTTGGCGATCCGCAGGAAGTATAGCGTTGGCGAGGGCATCGTCGAGTCGGTGATGTCCAAGACCCTCGCCGAATGGGAGGTGGCCATCGCAGCCACGCCAGACGAGACGACGTCACGAGAGGAGGACGCATCCGCGCGAACGGGGAGGGGGTCAGATGACCAACCCGCCTCTACTATAGGAGATGGGGGGGGTGGAGGAATACCTGCATCGCTACCAATGCCAGGCATCGAGCAAGGCTTCGTCAAGTTCACCCGCAAGCCCGCCAAGATGGGGCAAGACTTCATCTTCTGGGTGCCGCGGGTGTACGTGAAGAACGGGCTCGTCGATCCCAAGGTCGAATACGACGTGTTCTTGAGAAAGAAGTCATAGTAGCGACCAAGAGGAAGATAAACGAGCGAAGTCGAGACTTTGTATCGCAAGGGCGTCGAATTATTCAAGCAAGAAAACCTCGTGGATGCAGCGAACACGTTTCTCGCCGCGATCGAGATCGCGTCCGATCACGCGAACAGCATTCCCGACTTGACCTTGATGGCGCTATTCTCGCTCATACTCACCCGTCAGACTCGTAAATATCATCTTTGTCGACTTGGACATGGGATCACACCAGATATGTAATGGGATAAGGTTGGCACTTAAGCTATATGACTTCCAGCACTCCTTTCGATTTCTATATTCCGGCCATCTTCACGTGATGGTTAAACCCGGTTTCGCCTTCTTCATCGCATCGAGCCTCTTTTTCGACTCTTCCGACAAGGGGTTCTGTGATACTTGGAGAACTTCCAGATAGGGAAAGTCTTGCTCGTTAAACAGGATCTCCTGGATTTGGTTGAAGTTTCGCCCCGCATACCGGGCAGAATCGCAAGCTCGGAACTCGCGGTAGTGGTTCGCCACAGCTCGGGCATCTATCACGGGGTTCTCGAGCACGCGGGATTCCACTCGCGTCGCTTCCCGTCGATACTGGATGTCCATATGCCATCTTGCTTCTATCTTGCAATATCTTGGACAAGTCGAACAGCCCGATGCCCTGGTTGATCGTCGCGAGCAGCCCGAATATCCCGGCAACGAGGGCAAGGGCCAGCATGAGGATCGCGACGAACAACCACGTGTACAGGTCGAACATCGAGGGAACGATCCCACCGGGCATGAATCTTCCCATCATCGAGAAGAAGACGAGCAGGAGCACCCCTATGGGCACCGACAAACAGTTGGCGACGAGATCCCACTTCAAGCCCTTGATCACGCGATCCACCTTGTCAACGCATTCCCTGGACACCACGGGCGAGGTGCTCGCCCGGAAAGCGCCTCGGGCGCCGCGCCAGGCATTGCGCAGGACGAGGCAGTTTGCGATACCGATGGCAGATTGCACGGCAACAAAAGGGAACAGGTAATACACGAAGTTGAACATGCCGGGAGAGAGCGGCGGAGCTGGTTGCATCATGCCCTGGATAAGTTTGAACATCTCGAAATACAAGCTGATATAGGACGCTGCGATCCCGGCGATGCCCATTGCGAATAAGGCAATGCACAGCGTCGATGCGACCTTGAAGAACCGCGACGCGACCGAAAAACCGGCATTGTTAGCTCTCCTCCCGATTTCATCCATCTCCGTGGACAATTTCCGGTATTCGATCCCCAACCACACCTGGACGGGGAACGCGAAGTTGGATATCAAGAATGCGATGAAAACGCGCCTCGTCCGCTCTCCGAGCCCGATATAAGACCCCGCTACGTCCATGTTCCATCGCCGTGCTTACGCGTCTTTATAATCTCCCATTAAGCTCGTCCTTATAAAGCCGATCCCAATCCATATCCCTTCTCGTGCAACCCATGTCGATGATCTCGAAATAGGCCATGTCTATCAAGAGATCCTTTGCCTTCGATGATCCGGGCTCGTTCCACGATGTCCGGGCGTATTCAAGGGAGATCTGCCGCGCCCGGCCGGGAAGGGTACCCGTGATCATCGCGGGGACGAAGTGCGACCTGGCCCAAGCGGTCGGCGAGGACGAGATGGCACGCGCCCGCGAGCGGGGCGGGTGGCCGTGCATGCGCACCAGCGCGAAGACGGGGGAGGGCGTGCCTGCGCTCTTCGTGAGGGCCGCGGCCATGGCGCTGGAATGACCGCCATCCTGGTGATATCGGGTACATGGAGGCCACATGGGGTAGGGGGCATCTGCTGCTCTACCGATCGAATCCTTCAATCATCAAGGTACCCTCCCTCGTTAGCGCCGAATCGAGTGCCCGAGAGGCCCAACTCCTTGATGTACGTGTCGAGCTTGGCAACCGCTTCGCCAACCCCCTCTTTCGTCTTGGCACCCGTGCACACGATGCGACCCGTGGAGAAGATGAGGAACACGGCCTTCGGCTCGGCCATTCGATAGATCATTCCAGGGAAGACCTCGGGCTCGTACACGGCGTTGTCCATAATGACCGACGCTTCGTTCAAGTCGATGGACGTGTGCAAGTTCCCGCTCGCGACGACGTTCCGGATCGTCACGGTCGGCTCCCCGACAACGTCTACCTTCGCTCCCTTGATCCGGGCGACGACCATATTGGCGACCTTCCCCGCATCGCTGGCGTCGCGCAGGCCCGTCACGACCATCTTTCCGGAGCTGAACACGAGGATCGAGGCCCTCGGGCTGGCGACGCGCATGACCAGGCCGGGAAACCGCTCGGGGTTGTACTCGCAGTCGGGATGCTTGCGGGCGATCTGGTTCAAGTCGATGTGCTTGCCCTCTTCGATGCCCACGGTAACGGTCGCGACGACGTTCTCCACCTTCCACTCGGGCTCGACCTCCTGCCCGCGGGCCGGGAGCGCCGATGCCGTCCGCTTCTTTCCCATTTCGTGTCACTCCATCCCGGGCAGCACGAGGATTTAAACAATGGTCGCCGCGGCTGCGGC
>JAFGBX010000097.1 GCA_016932935.1 Promethearchaeota archaeon
CAAGCGGATCCACGAGTCCATCACGGGTACGATCAAGCTCGTGGAGAAGCTCAAACACCAGCACCCGTCCCTCGCCGTGCAGCACGGCGAGATCTTGATCGAGAACGCCTTCGATAAGGGCGCGAACGCGATCATCGCGCCCGACGGCGTCTCGGGCAACCTGATCTACCGCACCCTCTTGCACCTGGGCAGCGGCCACTCGCACGGCGCCTTCTTCCTCGGGCCGGGGTTCCCCGGGCCCGTTATGGACACGTCGCGGGTCGGGACGGTCGAGGAGTACGTCGGCGCAGTCGTTCTCGCGCTACGCTTGCTCATCTCACGAGCGTGACATGACCATGAAGACAAAAAGCGGCAAACGGTTCGAATGCATCGGCATGATCCACTTGCTGCCCCTGCCCGGCAGCCCGGGCTTCGATGAGCTGGAGGGCCTGCAGCCCGTCATCGACAGGGCCGAGCAGGAGCTCGACATCTACGTGAAGACGGGGCTGAGCGGCGCCATCTTCGAGAACCTCGGCGACGCGCCCTACTTCCCGGGGCGGGTTCCCCCCGAGACCGTGGCGGCGATGACGCGGGTCGTGACATCGTGCTTGAACGACGTCGACCCGTTCTCGGCCAACGGTGAATTCTCTATCGGCATCAACGTGCTGCGGAACGACGCCATATCGGCCATCGCGATCTCGAAGGCGGTCGGCGCGCAGTTCGTGCGCGTCAACGTGCACGACGGTGCTGCCGCGACGGATCAAGGCATCATCAGCGGCACGGCCCACGAGACCTTGCGGTACCGCAAGGCGATCGGCGCGGAGAACGTCCTGATCTACGCCGACGTTCGGGTCAAGCACGCGACGCCGCTGCAGCGACGGCCCGTGCTACAGGAGAGCGAAGACCTCGTGGCAAGGGCGCTGGTCGACGGGGCACTGGTCTACACGGGCGTCGCGACGGGTGCCGAGCCAGCCGCGGACGTGCTCTCGCAGCTCCCGCGAGTGAGGGAGGCCCTGCCCCGGACGAAGCTGCTCGTAGGGAGCGGTGCGACCGCGGGGAACATCGCTTCCCTGGCCAGGCTCGCCGGGGGCTCGCTCGATGGCTGCATCGTGGGCACGTCGCTCAAGGACGGCGGTGTAGTCCGGAACGTGGTCGACGAATCTCGGGTTCGCGCGCTCGTGAAGGCGATCGAGGCGGAATTATAAGGGCACGAGGCGAAGAATACTTGCCCGCCGGAAGGAACAGACCCACATCGGATCGCCTGGGATGCCGAGCGGAGCGACTTGGTGACCTGGCATGCTGGAGGCCTTCTTCATCTTCAACAAGGCTGGCGCGGTGCTCTTCCACCACCAGCTCACCCCGAACAAGACCGACCCTAGACTGGTCGGGGCGTTCCTCTCGGCGGCATGCGCGTGGGCGGAGATGTACTCGCAATCTGGCGTTTCGCTGTTTATGACTGGATCCACGAAGTTCGTCTTCGACCAGTCGCACTATACCAGCGAGATGGTCTTTTGCATCGCCTCGACGAAGGACCACGATGATGCGGATCTGCAAGGCAGGATGGAAATGGTCCTGGAGAACTTTGTCCATTTCTTCTGGGAGGATCGCGAGTCCATCGGGCGTGGCATCATCGCGCCCGACAAGATCGAGGCGTTCCGGGGCATCGTCGAGGGCTTCTTGAACTAGGCGGGGCCGCGGTCAGGGGCGGCCACGCGTTCCCTTCGCCGGCCCCTTCGATGCCCCGCCAGGCCTGCTCGCCCTCGCCATCCGCTTCCTGGTAGCGGCGACATTCCAGCCTTGCTTCAACTGCTGGTAGATGGCTACGGCCGACCTGTAGTGCCTGCCCGCCTTGGCGCTGTCGCCGGCGAGATCATGGGTCTCGGCGATCTCGCAGTGATCCTTGGCCTGGTTCGGCAGGTTCCCCGTGTCCACGTCGGCCTGCAGTGCCTCTTCGAGGGCATTTAGGGCACGGGCATAATCGCCCGCTTGCCGGTAGGATCTGCCGAGGTTCGCGAGGCCGTCCGCCACCTTGGGTGCGTCGCCGATCTCCCGGTGCAGCGCCACGGCCTCGGTGAAGTGTTCTATCGCCCCGGCCGGGTTCCCGGCGAGGTAGGAGACGTAACCGAGGTTGTGGGAAGCCTCGGCCCGCATCGCGCGGTCGCCCTTCCCCGCCGCTAGCTCGAGCACCAGGACCAGTGCCTCCCTCGCCGGCCCCCACTGCCGAAGCGCCTTGTGCGCGGCCGCAATGTGGCGTGCCGCCTCCAGCTGCCCGGTGGGGTTCCCGACGGCCTCGAAGTGCCGCATGGCCTGCGATAGGAACTGGATCGCCTTGGGGAAGTTGGATTGCGAGAGCAGCTTCGTGCCCGTGTCGAGCCGTGCCAGCGCAGCGTCGTCCCCCCGCGCGTCCCCCTTGTTCCGAGCGGGCACCAGCCGGATGCGCAGCCGCTGGAGCCTCCCGTCGGTGCCCTCTCGCTTCGGATCTAGGCTCGAGGCATGCTGTATCGCGTCCAGCGCCTCCTGGTAGCGCCCATGCTGCTCCTGGAGTATGCCGAGGTTCCACCACGCGTCCACGTGCTTGGGGTCGAGCGCCGTTACCCTTGAAAAGGCGGCGATGGCCCCTTCTTGCTGGTTCGCGTGCAAGTGGGCATATGCCCTGGCGTACCACGCGCCGGCGTGCCTCGGGTCGAGTTCGAGCGCCTCGTCTAGGCGCTGTGCTGCCTTCTTGAACTGGTCGAACGCCTTTTCCCCGGTGCCCTCGCACTCCCCGTAACGCAGGTACGTGTACCCCGCACGGACGCGTGCCTCGACATGCCCCGGCACTGCCTCAATCAGCTTCTCGTATGCCTTGATGGCATCCATCCAAAGATCCTGGCGGGCCATTATACCTGGGGGGTTGTTGCCCATGCGCTCGTAGAGCGAACCAAGGCCGAACAGCGCGTCCTCGTCCAGTGGTTCGATGGCGAGGGCCTGCTGGAAGAGATCCCTCGCGCGGAACGCGTCCCCCCGCCCGGAGGCCTGCTCCGCTTCACGCACCAAGGCCGCCACCCCAGCCGGGCGCTGCCGGGTCCCGTTGTTCCTCCTCGACATGGCGATCGATCATCCATTCTTCCTCGAGAGGAGCTCCGCTATGGCCCAGACGAGGACTGCCCCGTCTTCGTAGCTCGCGAAGAGGTGTTGATCGTCGGCGTGTATGCCGGCGATGGGCACCTTCCTCCCCACGAAGGAAAGCGTTTTTCGGAGGTCGCCAGCGTCCCACGCGGAGATCGTGCCTCTAGCGTCCCCGATGAAAGCGTGCTTGCCGGACAGTGCCATCCCGCGCGCGGGGCCATCGCAAGCGCGGAAACACGACGTGGCCATGGGGGTACTTGCGTTCCATACCACAAGATTGCCAGACCCATCTGCCCCGTAGATGCGATTGTCATTGACGATCACGTGGGTCATCATACCAGCATCCGACCTTAAGGGAGGCTCTGGCGTCCACGTCGCCTTGCTCCATACCCTGACAGCGCCATCCGGCGCCCCGCAATAAAGGCATGACCCGTCAGCGGCGACGTGGGTACCCGGCGACTGGTCGACGAAGTCACGGATGGTCTTTACCTCCCGCATGGTCGCCTTGTCGTGCACGAGCAGCCACGAGTCCGACGTGCCCGCGTAGACGTAGCCATCGTCAGCGAACAAGGACGTCACGCGGTACTCATCGCCCCCCCAATCTTGCTCGAGCAACTGCGTTTCCTTGTTGTAGAGGCGCAGCACGCTAAACCGGTACCCGGTTAGATCCTTACCGCCTCCGCCGCCGACGACGATGCGGTCGCTCGTCGACGTCGCGCACAGGATGTCTTGGCCGAACCCCACGAGCATCCCGTCCATGGCAAATTCCCTTTTCTTGTCGTAAACGAACACCGTGTCGACCGGGGAGGATCGCCCATCGGGCACATACCCGGGGCCCCAGGTGTACAAGAAGTCCGCGTCGACATGGATGCCGCGGACGTCCTTCTGGTGATCCTTGAGGATCTTGTGCGGGGACGGTCGCTTCGGCAAGCTGCACTCACCTTTGAGGGCCCTCGACCTCCGACCTAATATATCGCTAGCCCTGGCCCGAGGTCGAGCGTGAGGCACCGAACGCGTTCACCCGTGCGATGGGCACGGAAAAAATAATTGAGAAAGTGGGAAGCAGTTCACTCCTTTGGCGCTTCTGCTTCCAACTTAGCGGCCAACTTCTTCAGCTCTTCCATCCGCTTCTTCTTCTCTTCCTCGCGCTGCTTGAGTTCGTCCTGGTCAACCTTTTTCAGGCTGGCCCCGGCCTCTATGGCTTTCTTGAGCTCTCCATCCATATTAATCACGTTCGAGCGTTTTTTTCCTTAAGTTTTCGACGGATACCGACGTAGAACGCACTCATCATTTCCCACAAGTGCAAACAGAAATCCTTTGTTTGCTGGATCTATTCAATTACTATTATAATAAATCTATTTCGTCTTGAAAAAAGGAGCTGCTCGCGCTATTTCCCCCTCGCCGATAGACAAAGCGTTTTCACCGCTGGTGTTTTCTATCACAAAGGGCATCTACGGTTACCGGTGAGATAATGGCGAACAAAAAACCCCTGGCCGAGGCAGTCAAGGCCATTCAAGCAGCGTTCCGAATCGTTGGGCGTGTAAAGGAACTACAGATGCTAGTTCTCGCGCACGAGGCCGGCAAGAACATCCTGCTCGAGGGCGAAATCGGCACGGGAAAGACAACACTGGCCAGGGCAATAGCCCAGCATTTCGACAAGAACTTCCACCGGGTCGAAGGCACCGAGGACCTGTATTCCACGGCCTTGATCGGCACGTGGCAGCCCCCGCTGCTGATCCAGAAGGGGTACACCGAGGAGGCGTTCGAGTACGGCCCGCTGGCCAGGGCGATGATCGACGGTGGTTGCCTGTTCCTCAACGAGATCAACCGCGCCCCCGAGAGCTCGCAGAACTTGCTACTCACCGCGCTCGACGAGGGCGTCCTAGACGTACCGAACCTCAAGCGCATCAACGCCACCCGTGGTTTCTTCACGATAGCCACCCGAAACCCCGCGTCGCACATCGGCGTCTCCGTCCTCGGCGAGGCCCTCAAGGATCGCTTCGTGTGGATCAAGCTCGACTACCAGACCGAGGAGGAAGAGCGGGGCATCGTTAAAGTCCACACGGGATGCACCGACGATGCTATGGTCTCTGCCGCTGTGAGGATCACGCGCGCCACCCGCAAGAACCGGGACATCCGCCGCGGTTCCAGCATCCGCGGCGCCATCGATTTGGTCGCCATGCTCGCGAGCACCGGCGTCGATCCTTGGGCGGATCAGCAGCTCTGGATCGACGTCGCCATCGCGGCGCTCGTGAGCAAGATCGACGTCGAGGAGGGCATCGACAAGAGCCCAGAGGAGGTCATCGCGCTCATCGCGCAGGCCGTCTTGACGAAGGATTTTTTCCGGTGAGCGACGAGGGCGGGGGCATCGAGGGCCCGCCCGATGAGTCCAAACTGCTGGAGAACAAGTTAATGCGCGGGAACGCCTCGAAGAAGGACATGCTCAAGATACAGATGCAGGTCCAGGGGAAGACGCCAGGCTACTACGAGAAGCTCGCGAGGCACCTCGAGTATAAGGAGATCGAGGAGCTGGCCGTCGCGGCCGTCAAGCAGAAGAACTTGAACGCGCTTCGCGGCCTCGCCGAGTTGAACCGTGCCGCGGTCGCCGCCCCGCTGCAGGATGCGACCGGCTACGAGATCGTCCAGCAAGCCGCCGAGAAGGGCTCGGAGTTCGCGCCGGAGTTCTTCTTCCTCCTCCGCAGCGTGCTCACGCCCCACTACAAGCAGCTCTTCAAGAACCTCACGAAGATGGTCATCCTCAAGGAATCCAGGAAGATCGCCGGCCGCGGCCTCAAGGGCTGGCACAAGCTCCGAACCCGTTACATCCCCTACCGGACGGAGCTTGACGTCCCCCGCACGGTTCAGAACCTTGCCGGCCGCCCGCTCGCCTATATGACCGCCGCCGACCTCGCCGGCTTCGAGCGCGTGCAGAAGCAGAAGGCAGGCGTGCTGATCCTGGACACGAGTGGTTCAATGTATGGTCGCCTCATCTTCAACGCGGCGCTGACCACCGCGGTGCTCAGCTATCATATGCGGGACAACGAATACGCGGTCGTGCTGTTCAACACGAGCTCCCAGGTTATGAAGCGGATCAACGAGCGCCGCGACATCGACAAGCTCATCGACGAGATCCTCGAGACCGCGGCGTCGGGGTTCACGAACATCACGGCCGGCTTGCACGACGGGCTCGAGCAGATGAGGCTCGCCCGGTCGCACTACAAGTTCGCCATCCTCATCACGGACGGGAACGCCAACCGTGCCATTGGAGAAATCGACGAGAACGCGTCTCGGTTCGAGAACCTCCACGTGATCGCCATCCCGACCGAGCTCGAGCAGGCCAAGGGCGGCATCAAGAACTGCGAGCGAATCGCGAGGCTCGGCAAGGGCCTGTTCGTCCGGGTCGGGCGGTTCAAGGACATCCCGCACGCGCTCCAACGGCTCCTCATGCGCATATAGCTTAGGCCCTTTCCCCCGCGGCGAGCCACGCCAGCAAGGCCTGCCCAGCGGCCACGCAGCCGTCGCCGGGCGGGAGGTGCGCGTGGTGGAAGAACCCCAGCCCCGCTGCCTTCGCGGCCTCGCGTATCGCCGTGAAGATGAACTCGTTGTATGCGACCCCGCCGGTGAACCCGATCGCCTTTATTCCGTCGCGCTTGGCAACGTCCACGGCGGTGTTCCCCAGGCAGGATCCGAGGGCTGACTGGAACGCGAGCGCGTGCCGGGCGCGGTCGCTCGGGCCCGAGTAGCGGTTCGTCTGCCGGATCAAGAGCGGGAATGCCCCGCTCATGTCCAACTCGATGCAATTGCCCCGTTCCTTGGTAGTGAAGGCGTCCTGGTATGCCTTCTTTAGAACCTCGTCGACGTCGGATCCCGGGGGGACCATGCCTTCCAGGCGGATGGCCGGTTCGCCCTCGTAGGTCATCTCGTAGCAAGCGCCCAGGGCGACACTCATGGCGTCCAGCAAGCGCCCCGTGCTCGACGTGAGCGGGAGCTCCTGCCCCCGATCGAGCTGCCCGAGCACGACGGCGAGCTCCTCGAGGCCCCCCTTGAACTCGTTCACGATCTTGTCCGCGAACAGGGCCTCGATCTCGCCCCGCGCCATCTTCCCGTGCAAGAACGCGGTGAGCATGCGCGCGGGGTACTTGACCGCAGCGTCACCGCCTGGCATTGGGACGTACTTCAAGTGCGCGGCCCGGCGGAGATCTTGCAGCGATCCAGCGAATATCTCACCGCCCCAGGCCTTGCCGTCCACCCCGTACCCGACTCCATCGCACGTCACGTAGACCCGCGGCTCGCTCGGATCGAGCTTGTTGTCCAGCACGAGAGCCGCGCAGTGCGCGTGGTGGTGGTAGACGGGGTACAAGCTGGCCCCCGTGTTCTCGGACAGTTCCTTCGCCCACGTCGATGAATGGAAGGCGGGATGCGCGTCGCACGCAACGGCGGTGACATCGCTGCCCGACACTCGTAAAAGCCTCCGGAAGTGCTCGATCGCGTCCTGGAGGTACGTCAGCGTCTCGAGGTTCACGACGTCGCCGATGTATTGCGTGGCGAAGAGCTTGTCTCCCTTGAGGATCGCACCCGTCGAGTGCAGCTCGGGGCCGACGGCGACGATGGCCCTCCCGCCCGTGTCGACCGGCGACGGGACGAACTCCGGCACGAACCCGCGGGAGCGCCGGACGAGCAAGAGCGCGTCGTCGATGGTCTTTCCCACGGAATCGTCGCAGCGCTGCTGTATTCGGCGGTCGTGCAAGAGGAAGTAGTCCGCGAGGGTTCCAAGCTGTCCCACGATGTCCTCGTTGGTGATGGCCATGGGTAGCCCCGACCGGTTGCCGCTCGTGCACACGAGCGGGCCGAGCCCCTGGATCCTGCAGTATTGGAGCAGCATGTGCTGGGCGCCCATGTACGGGAGCATGATTCCCACGGAGTTCAACCCCGGGGCCACGTGCACCGAGAGCACCGCCGACGGCTTGCGCTTGAGCAGCAATATCGGGCGCCGGTGGGAAGACAAGGCACGCTCCTCGGCGTCCGAGACGTGCACGAGCTTGCGGGCAGCGGCGACGTCCGGAACAAGCACCGCGAACGGCTTGTACCTCCTGCCGCCCTTCCGATCGCGGAGGTGCACGAGCGCCCGGTCGCTCGACGAGTCGCAAACGAGGTGGACGCCACCGATACCCTTCATGGCGATTATCCTCCCTTCCTTCAACTTCCTGGCGGCCTGCTTGATCGCATCCAGCTCCCTGGAGAGCACGTGCCCGCCGTGGTCGGCCAGGAAATAGTTGGGGCCGCAGTTGGGGCACGCGAAGGCCTGCGCGTGGAAGCGTCTGTTGCCAGCGTCCTCGTACTCTTGCTCGCACGTGGGGACCTGGCCCTTGTCGCACAGGGGGAAATCGGCCATTGTCGTGCGGCTCCTGTCGTATGGGAGATCCGAGACGGTCGTGAACCGGGGGCCGCAATTCGCGCACGCGACGAACGGGTACATGAAGTACTTGTTCGCCTTCCCGCCCGGCCCCCGTCCCGTCAATTCCTTGATGCACTCGTCGCACGTTGCGATGTCCGCGGGCAGCACGATCGCCGGGCCCCTCGCGTCCTCGCTCGGCCTTATCACCATCCCGGTGAAGTGTTCGGGTGGCGCGACATGCTCGACGGCCATCGAATCGACGCGAGAGATGGACGGCCTTTTCTCGCTGATCTCGTGCAAGAAGCGGTCGATGGAAGCCTTTTCGCCTTCAAGGCGCAGCCGGACGCCCGCGTTGCCCCGGTTCATGACCCAGCCCTTCAGCCCGTGGGCTAGCGCGAGGTTGTAAAGGAACGGGCGGAAGCCTACGCCTTGAACGATGCCTTCGATGTCCACGAGGATCGATTCCATGACCGTTTGTTTATAATCGCCTCGCGTTTTTCAAAGTATAGTAACACCTCTTCCACGACAAAAATGCGTGCTGGCGGTGGTACGGCGCCTTCGATCTCGCCGCAGCCACGAGGCATCGCATGTGCCAAGGTTCAAGTAAAGCACGCGCCAATAATGGGATAGGTGATCCTCAATGACCATGCTAATGAAGAGGCACGAAACCGTCGACCTGGAGATGAAGGACGACGGCGCCGTTGCCATCATCAGGTTGAACCGCCCGGGCGCGTTGAACGCGCTGAACATGCAGCTTGCCGACGACTTCATCGCCGTGCTGGACAAACTCGCCGCGCAAGACGGCCTGCGCGCCGTCGTCGTCGCCGGGAACGGGAAGGCGTTCTGCGCGGGGGGCGACCTCGCGGCCTTCAAGGCGTCGCACGCGCCCGGCCAGTTCTTGACCGACCTCGCGACGCGCTTCCACGAGAGCGTCAAGCGAATCAGGACGATGGATGCCCCCTTCATCGCGGCCATCCATGGCCCTTGCATGGGCGTCGGGCTCTCGCTCGCATGCGCGTGCGACTTCCGCGTTGCCGCGGAGGGCGCCAAGTTCTCGGTGGCGTTCACCGGGGTCGGCCTGTCGCCGGACAGCGGCCTGCCGTTCTTCCTCCCGCGTATCGTCGGGCAGGCCATGGCGACCGAGCTTGCGTTCCTCAATCCAACCATCGACGCGAAGCGGGCGCACGAGCTGAACCTCGTGAGCACGGTCACGGCCGGGGACGTCGTGGAAGTCGCGACCGACTTCGCGCGCAAGTTGGCCACGATGCCGACCAAGGCCCTCGGGGCGGTCAAGCGACTGTACGACTCCGCGTTCAACGACACCCTGGAGGCGCACCTGGCCAAGGAAGCCCTCAGCGTCGGCGAGACGGCGGCGACGGCCGACTTCAAGGAGGGCTGCGCAGCATTCTTCGAGAAGCGGAAGCCATCGTTCAAAGGCAAGTGATCCATGCAAGGCATCTTTTCCATCGATTCCAACCTGCCGTGGCTGGACGGCATCCCCCGGCGCATCGAGACCGTGTACCTCGGCAAGCTACTCTGGAACGGGGTCTACAACGAGGTCCACTGCAAGTACAAGCACCTCCTATGGCAGAAGCGCCTCGTA
>JAFGBX010000098.1 GCA_016932935.1 Promethearchaeota archaeon
AAAGAGTAAATAGATTTTTCGCATCTTTTCTTGAGTTCGTTTTCGCATTTATTTCTGAACTAATCGCATTTATTCTTGCATTCTACATTGTTCGAGGTTGTAACGGTACCGATCCTTCAACTCTTGCTGCTTGCCAGAATTCCAGCCGGACACCGCTTGATAATACCCCGTGATCCTCGAATAATGCTCGACGTCGTGGCTCTTGCAGTGGAAGCACGAGTCGTGCAGGCCGGGCATGTTTTGGAAGCACCGCTTGCACGCGGTCAGGTCGGTCGTGTAGCTCCAGTACCCCACGTTCGTGTTGGAGATCTTCTCCGTGACCGAGAGCAGCGCCTGCGGGTCTGGCGTGTGCTCGCCGAGGAACACGTTCATGATGTTCCCGCCCGACAATAGCGGGAAGCTCTTCTCCTCGATGGCGATCTTCTTGTGCAGCGGCACTTGCGCGCCATGGTCGATCATGAAGCCGTTCGTGTAGTACACGGGCACGCCCGTGCGGCCGTCTTCCACGTACCTCTTCTTCCATTCGGTCTTGTCGCCCTTCACGACGGTTTCGGCCTGCGACGGGTAGTGCATGAGGTCGAGCACGGCGAACCGGCTGGACGAGGACTCCGCTGGCGTCCTCGCGATGGCGAATGTGAGGCCAGTCTCCTTGACGTATTCCTTGCGGATGTGCTCCATCTCGACGAGGACGCGCAACGCGAAGCGGACGGCGTCATTGCTCTCGTGCAGGCCCTTGCCCGTGTGGTACTGCACCATCTCGTTGGCCCCGTTGAACCCGATGATGAGGCTGCCAGCATCGAGGTCGACGAGAGGCGGGTGCTCCGGGTGGTCGCGCGGCCGCTGCGTGAGGAACGGCAAGGAACCCGACCTCGCGAACTTGAGCATCCACTCCCGCTTCATGAGCAAGAAGTCCTTGGCGACGTCCATGACGTTGGCGAGCTCCTCGTGCAGCGCGTCGTCGTTGCCGTTCGCCTTGTACGCGAGCCTGGGCAGGTTGATCGTGACCACCTGGTTCCCGCCCATGCTGAAGTGCTCGCCGTCCTCGTACATGACCTTGGGCATGAGCGTGTCCCTGTCCTCGCTGAAGTGGTACGCGCAGCACTGGTAGCAGTCCTGGCCGTCAGCGTCGCGGTAGTCCGGCACGACGCTGTCGAAGTACGAGGATCCATACTTCGAGGACAGCTTGCAGGCGAGCTCGATGATCTCGCGGGACTCGGGGTCGGTGAAGTACTCCTTGCGCAGGCGGATCTCGGGCTTGGGGAAGAAGAACATCTTGCCGAGCCGGTCGCCCAGGATGTACTTCTCGAGAAGTGCCTTGGCGAAAAGCCTCGCTTCTGGCTCATAGTCCCCATAAGTCTGGTTTTCGTAGACTTTACCGCCCATGACCACGGGCGCGCCCTTCCAGAGCTTTGGAACCCCTGCCTCGATCTGGATGCTCGAGAACACGAGCTGGCCGCCGCGGCTCACGTAGGTCTCGTTCGTCTCGTAGAGGAACATCTCGGCGAGCTGCTTGATGCGGTCGTAGGGCAAACCGCGCAAGTACGGGGCGATGAAGATGTTGAAATTGAAGAGCCCCTGTCCCCCTTGGCACATGCACTGTCCAGCAGCCATTACTTTTACCGCATGAAGAATAGGAACCTCGGGATGTCTTGCAGGGCCTGCTGCTGCAGTATAATATCCTGTACCATCGCATAGAAGTCCATTTTTCAACACGTATCGCAGATCATAGTCGCTGCAGAACGGCCGGTTCGGGTACTCGAGCTGGTGGAGGTGCAAGTCGCCCATGTAGTGCGCCTTCTCGATGCGGGGCGGCAGGCCGAGGGGCATGGTCGCCTTGATGACCATGTCCGCGACCTTCTTGTGGATCGTCTCGGGGTTGCCCGACTGCTGGTTCGCGTTCTCCCTGTCCTCGAACCCCTTCTCCCTCCAGAGCGAGCCCCAGATGTCCGTGAACGACGCGCCGACGCGGCTCATGAGGTTCCGGTACAGTGCGTACTCGGGGTGCCGCTTCTGCAGCTTGAGCAGGGTGAAGTTGACTAGCTCCCGTATGAGCGAGCTGTTGACGAACGGCGGGTTGATCGCCATGAACGTCTTCTCGACCTCGTTGGCGACCATGAACGCGTCCTCCTTGGAGATCTGGGGCACGTCGAACAGCTTGGGAGCGAGCTCGGTCTCCTTGATGAGCGACCGCGCGATGAACCGCTTGTCGAACGGGACCATGGTCTCGTCGCTCCGCCTGACCATGATCGTGCCGTCCTGTTGGGCGTTGATGTTCTTGATCAGCTGCAGCAGCGTCGTTTGTCCCTTCGCCACGGGCACATGGCCTGGCGTGGCCCTCTTTCGGTTCCTGGTTACCGTGATAATCCCTCCGTCCTAACTCAATTGCTCACGAACTTGCGCAGCTTTTCCTCGATGATCTGGTCTTTAAGGAACATGTCCTTCGTCCGGAGCACGAGGCTTCCCTTCTTCAAGGCGGGCGCCGAGACGATGTTGAGCATGAGGGCGTCGGTCTCGGCCTCCGGATCGGCGTCGATCATGCGCTTCGTGTACTGGATGCCCATCTTGTTGAGATACTCCCCGAGCTTCGAGCATTTATGGCAGTCATTCGTGCTGAAAAGTTCCAAGGTGTTTGTCATTGTGCATCCTTCCCATGGAATGTGCTGGTCGATCCTTGTTGCCCCGTTAATACCGGCAACGCGTGAACGCCTCGTCTGGTGCTATCAATCTATCCCCGGTTGCATTTGAAACGAATTGTTAGCTCGTTGTTAGTCGGTCTGTCGTGATTTCGGTCGTGGCTCCACGGGTGACGATCCCACACCCCGCAATATGAGGGGAGAGGGAGCGCGGAATTTCTGGAGCGTCGGCGGATACATTTTGTCGGGGCAATCGGCGACCCCGCTTCGAACGCGTCTTCGTGATGCCCGTTCCGGCGGTAGATTGGCGAGCAAATAACGTATTACCGAGGTAATATTAAAGTCTTCTTCCCAAGATCTTATCCCGTCATCCCGTGCCCCGACATTTATGTCGAAAGCTTGCCATGCCCGATCCCGGTGCTGCACCGGGCGGATCGCCGACGAAAAGCCGGCGCCGCGCCTGGCGGCCGTGGTGGCACTCGTGCCGGCCCCTCGCGCCCCACCGCCGCGGGGATTGAAGCCCCGCCCGTGCGGCGCGAGGCGCGTGGCTGCCCGGCCGGCCTTCCCATGGCTTTCCCATTATGCCCCGATGCAATTACACTATTAAGGGGTCGGCCGGAATGGTACATAGCGGGCCGGGCATCAAAGGAGGAACGGTTGTGGAATGAAAATTGGCGAGGCCTATCGAAAGCTGAAGATCGTACTCTTGGGTTCGAACGCTGTAGGGAAAACCAGCCTCGCAAACCGGTACACGAGAAACTTATTCTCGGCAACGTATATTAACACGATCGGCTGCGACATCTACGTGAAGAACATCGACTTCCGGGGCGAGGCTTGCAAGATCGTCGTCCACGACATAGGGGGGCAGCTCGAGTTCCGGGCGTTCAGGCGGAAATGCCTGGAGGACGCTGACATCGTGATGGTCGTCTTCGCGCTGGACGATCCGGGAACCCATGACGTGGGCGATTACGTCGCCGACATCCTGGAAATGCCCTCCCCTCCCGCCTGGGCGCTCGTCGGAAACAAGTCGGATCTCGTCGAGATTGACACGCTGGATCTGTCCCTGGTCAAGGCCCTCGCCGAAAAGCACGGCGTGCCCCTGCACATCACGTCCGCGAAGGACGGCACGAGCGTGCAAGAAGCGTTCCTCGACCTGGTCGGGCGGCGCGCCGTGCCGCGGGCCCGCGGGGCGATGGCTTGAACCCACCATCGCCACCCACTGCCGGTTAATAGCGAGCATCAAATACCTCTCCCGCCGATCCGTCGACCATGAAGGCGACGCTGCGCGTGGACATCAAGGGCGACGGCACTTCGGTCGCGTTCGACTTCGACCTGGCCGACGACGCGGACCGATCGCGCTTCAAGGCGACGTGCGGGCTGCTGGCGCGTCCCGAGGTGACGGGGGAGTCGCGGGAGCGGTTCTTGCGGCAAGTCGTGGCGGTGGTCGACGACGTCGTCGCGGGGAAGGTGCCCGGCCATACCGCGGCGGGCGCCGGTGCGTCCTCCCCGTTCACGAAGACTGCGCTCGACGTGGCCGTCGACCGTGCTGGAAGGCGAGGCAACGCCCCCGCGCGAGACGCCCGCTGCACGCCCACCCGGCCCGCGCTCGACCTGTCGGAGCTTCTGGACAAGGCGACCCGAACTGGGTGAGGCTAGCGCCCGAGGGCACTGGAGCCCTCCTTCTCATAGCGCGTCTCGCCCCGCTCGTCGGGCACGGTTCCGGGGTCGCGCGCGGGCCCGGCAACCTGCCCGGCCGGCACGACGTGCGTCCATGGGGCCTACGAGGCATCGCGGGAGGGGCACGCGGGATCCGGCACGAGAGGGCCGAAACAAACATTAATAGTCTTGAGTTGGCTTTTCTTCGTTAGCACCCGGCAGTCCGTGAGATCGCCATGAGATGTCCAACCTGCGGCAACGATATCACGTCCACCCAGTATTCGTGCCACGTGTGCAACGCGGTGCTCGTCGTCGAGGCGCTCGAGCGGCACGTCGGTTTCCTGGCGCGGCACGAGGAGCGGTGGCGCAAACCGATGAAGTTCTGGGAGCGCGTGAAGTGGATGCTCGTCCGGCCATCACGTGCCATGTGGGACATCGTCCACAAGCCGACCGACGACGGCGGCGCGTTCGCGCTCTTCGGGAATATGCTGCTCTTCGGGCTGGTGGGGGTCGTGCTCTTCAACAAGTCGGGCGCGCCGGCCTTTTACCCGTCGTTCACGGCGCTCTTCATGCACGGGCTGGCCATGTACGCTATGTTCGCCGCCATTGGGTTCTTATACTTCGTCATCCTCTGGGGGCTCATCATCATCGTCCAGACCATCGCCGTGAAGTACGCGCTGAACATCGCGCCCCGATGGGGTACGCAGCTGCCCGTTATGTACTGGGCGTTCGTCCCCGCGCTGCTCTGCACGGGGCTCTACGTCGCCATCCTCGCGCTCGGCCTGCCCCAGCTCAGCGGCGCCACCACTATCGACGCGATCGCCGCGGCGTCGATCGACTTGTTCTTCAACTCCCGCAGCTTGCCTGTGTGGATCGCCGCGGACGTCGTGCAGATCGCGTTCTACTTCGGTTACCTTTCCATCTTGCTCGCGATCGCCTATCGGGAGTACTACGACAAGTCGACCACGCGGGCACTGGTCGCCACGATCGTCACGAGCGTGATCGGCGCGGTGGTCTTCGTCATGACCCGCTCGACCTTCGGGTAGGGCGCGGCTCAGCCCAGCCTCGTGACCGTGATGTCGACCGGTATCCCCATCATGACTGACTGCGTGACCACGCAGTACTTCTTGAACGACTCGATGCACAAGTCGAGCACGTCCGCGTCGCCGTCATCTTGCAGTTCCACCGAGATGCTGGCCTTGATACCGACGATCCGCAGGGGCCCCCTCCCGCCACCATCGTTCGCCCCTTCGTGGTGCAGCTCGACGTCCACGGTCACCTTCATCGCCTTGAGCTGGATGTCCACGTGCTTGGCGCAGTAGGCGAAGCTCGTGCCGAGGCAGCCCCCGATGCTCACGCCGAAGTATTCCGCGGATGATGGCCCGGTGTCGGCGCCGTGGAAGGACTCGGGCTCGTCGAGCTGCAGCGTGAACTGGCGCGCCTTCGCGGTGAAGGCGACGCCCTCCTTCCAATCGAGCTCGATCCGCATCCCTGGATCCCTCTTTGGTTGGCCTCATGCCATTTCCTTGAGCAGGATCCTCGTGTCGTCGACGCCCGAGAACTCGAATATGACGGCGCGGGCCTTCGCCTTGAGGGACTCGAGGATCGACGTTTGCACGAAGGGGTTGATGCCCACGTTGCGCAGGGCGTACGACTTCTTCGGCAGGACGACGAGGGTCTTCATGTTGCGCACCTTTCCCATCTTCGTCACGATCTCGTCCATCTCCTTGACTATCAGCTCGTAGTCCTCTTGGACCTGCGCCACGAGCCCCGGGTACTTCTTGGAGATGTTCGCGCCGCAGTCGCTCACGATGATCATGACCGGGATGGCGTTGGGATCCTTGATGCGTTCCACGCGGATCATGTCGAGGACCTTCTCGATGCCCTCCGCCAGCGGCGTGTACGAGGTGCCCTGGATGTTCTCCAGCTTCTTCGAGATGGCTTCGAGGTTCACGGAGGGTTTCTGGATGACGTGGGCGTTCTTCCCCCGGAACATCACGACGGCGACCTTGTCCTTCTTCTTGTACCCCTCCTGGTGCAGCGAGTCGATGACCTGCTTCATCTGGAACAGCGTGCCGGACATGGACGCGGACGCGTCGAGCACGAAGTACATGGAAAGCGGCGCCTTGAACTCGAAGACCCGCTCCTTGATGCAGCTCTTTGGCAGGTTCAAGGGGAGGGGCACGACCGTGCACGACGCGGGGGTGCCGGGGCCGCAGTAGGCGCCCTTGATGCCCTGGTCGATGATGCTGTACTTGAGCGTGGCGTCGAGGGCGATCGAGTGCGGCCGCGTGCGGGGTGGCGGGTTGCGGAAGGTCACGTACCGGCCCGACTGGCGCGAGATGATCTTCACCCGCTTGCCGTGGGAGATCCCCGAGGCCGAGTACTTCTGCTGCTTGAGGATCCGCATGATGTCGAGGACCTTCTTGTTCGTGCGCTTGACGTTCTCCGCGATCTCGACCTTGAAGGCCTCGTCGCCGGGGACGTAGTGAACGCGCATCCCCTCGCCGGGTTGAGCATCTTCAGGAAGTTTCTCTTCGCTGCTGTCGGTGCGCTGTTCCTCTTCGGGTTCAGGCAGTTCCGGGTGCTCTTCCTTGAGGGGGGTGATCTCCATCTTGTCCTGCTGCTTCTTCGAGTGCTTGAGGGGGCCTTCCTGGTTGCCGGGCTTGTAGGCGTCCTCGTTCTCGATGGCCTCCTCGATCTTTGCGTAGATGTCGAGGGCGCGATCCTTGACGTCCTTGTGCTGCTCGCCGAGCATGGCCAGGTTGCGGAGCCGGTGGCTGAGGGCGAGGTCGAACGCGACCTTGAAGTCGTCCTTCCCGACGACTTTGCGGCCCTGGAGCGCCGCGTGGGCCCGGGCGCACCGCACGAACACGATGTCGGCCCGGTGCGAGATGATGCCGAGCTCGGCGATGAGCTTGGACACGCCCTCGTAGAACCCGTCGGGGACGACGACCTCGTTGAGCGTGTCCCGGGCGTCCTGCACCTGGACGCGGAGCTTGTCCTGCTGGTCCTTGAAGACCCTCATGACGCTATCCGTGTCCGCGGTGAACTGCAGGACCATCTTTGAGATCCGGGCGCGCTCCTTTGGATCCTTGCTGGCGACGATGTTCACGGCCAGGCCGAGCCGGTCGGAGATTTGGGGGCGCAACTCGCCCTCCTCGGGGTTCATCGAGCCCACGAGCATGAACTTCGCGGGGTGCATGAAGGACACGCCCTCGCGCTCGACGATGTTGACGCCCGACGCGGCCGCGTCGAGCAGGAGGTCGACTAAGTGGTCGGAGAGCAAGTTTATCTCGTCCACGTAGAGGATCTGGCGGTTGGCCTTGGCGAGGAGGCCCGGCTGCAGCGCGCGGGCGCCTTCACGGATGACGCGCTCGATGTTGAGCGTGCCCGTGATCATCTCCTCGGTCGCGCCGAGCGGGAGGTTCACGACCTCCATCTTGCGCTTGATGGCGGGCAGCTTCCCCTCCTTCTTGAGGGCCTTGCAGGAGTCACACAGCTTGTCCTCGGGCCAACTCGGGTCGCAGTTGAAGGGACAGCCCTTGACGACGTCGATCTCCGGGAGGATGTCGACGAGCGCCCGCACGGCCGTGCTCTTTCCCGTGCCCTGGTGGCCGGTCAAGAGCACCCCGCCAATGAACGGATCGATGACGTTCAAGAGGAGCCCCACTTTCATCGTCTCTTGTCCTACAATAGCCGAAAAAGGAAGCGACGTGAATGACATGGTGAACTCTCACTGGGTAAATTAGACGAGCTAGTGAAGTATGGGTCGTTTAATTAACCGATTTTTTAATAGCCCCGACGGGCATTCTTATTACTCATGAGCGGCACCCGTGAAAAGCACGTTATCAACGTCGGCCTCATCGGCTGCGGTTGCATCGCTGAAAACCACGCGTTCTCCGTTTCCCTCGTCGAGAACAACGCCCGGAAGATCTGGAAGGACGAGGGCAGGAAAGTGCGCGT
>JAFGBX010000011.1 GCA_016932935.1 Promethearchaeota archaeon
CCATCAGTGATGTATCCCTCATAAGAATCAGAATAACCGATGGAGGGGAGAGGCATTGCGGTCATGTCTAAGATCCCTCGCAATTTCTTGATTGGGTTCTCTTTACCCTTGAATTTGATGTCTCTAAAGATTCCCATATCAGGTTTTAGCATTTGGTTCTTTCCAGCCTCACTCTCTCTTCCTGGAAGAGTAGACATGCTTCTACCAAGTTGATCACCTTCTTTAATACCCAGTTGATCCCCACCAAACTCAACGGCAAAGATCCACCACATCGCCTCCATTAGACCAGACTCAATGCAAGGCCCAATAGTAAAGAAAGATCTCATCAAGCGTTTCTGTTCTGCGGTAAATACACCCGTAGGCTTGATTTTTTCTCCACTCTTGATTGCACTATCTAACCGATCTATTGCATCGATGAGAACGTTCTTAACTTGGTTCAAACTTGCTAGACTTCGTGCACTGCAAACTACAGCCAATATCCACACCTTTAAATCCATGGTTAATACCGGAGATTGTGTATCGATTGATTGAAATGCAGAAAGAGTCGAGGACTTGGATTTTCCCACAATACGAGTTATCTCCTCAAAAGTTTTTAAGAAATTAAGTTGCCAGGAAAAACCCTTCACATTTCGCATCAATGTGTTTAAAGAGCTAAACAATTGATAGATCTCAATGGCTTCCCTCATCGCTAATCTATCCGAGATAGCAAGCGCTCGACTTCTCTCTACTTGTCTCCCCTGAACTTCTTCCGATATGTGTTTATCTTGTACTGATGCAAATTTGGCCGGGTCTCTTAAATTCTGTAAATAACCACCCTGGATCATCATATCAACGATCGCATCTTTATAGTCAAATTTGATATCATTAGCCAGCCTCCAATGCTCAACAATCCCTTCAGTCGACTTGCCATTTCTCTTAATCTGTTGATTAAGTCGATCTCTAATGAACTCGTCAACCGTTTGATAAAATCGATTTTTTGAGACGTCTGCCCAGGCAGTACTTACTCTATGGACATTGTGAGTTGGCTCGCCGTCTTCGATCATACTGTCCTTCTTAGGATCAATACTTGTGATTTTCCGCGCATTTTTAAGGAACTCCAGCAATGCCTCGTCCACGATGGGATATTCTGCCAGGATCTCCGCCCACGTCCAGGGCATGCCGAGCTCGTCGATGACCTCGAGCTGCTGCTCGCTGCCCTCGGGGACGCCGAGGGCGCGGAGTAGCTCGGGCGCGTTGAGGGCCACGTCCGTGCGCCTGAGGTCGAACAGGGCCGCGACCACGCCCGCGGGCGCGCCCACCTCGATGGCGGCCAGGCAAGCCTGGAGCGCCCCGCGGAGGTGGGCGAGGTTGGCGTGGAGGATCGAGCGCGAGACGACCGAGTCGGCTTCGATGTCTCCCAGTTGCTCGTACTGCTGGGCGGCGGTCGAGCCAGCGAAGTCGTGCTCCTCGGCGGCCATGAGCCGGTCCGCGCGCCGGCGGTCGCCGTTGGCCTGGGCGGCGGCGATCCTGTCGGCGCGGGCCATGGCCTCGGCGTTCTTGACCTCCGAGCGGAGGGAGCGCAGCGTCCGGAGCGCCGCACCGATGCGGGCCGCCTCGGCGGCGTCCCCGGCCTTCCGCGCGAGCTCCCCGCGGAGCTCGGCCTCGGCGCGGGCGACCACGTCGAGCGAGCGCTGGGACGCGACGCCCACGCGGGCGGCGATGGCGAGCACCATGTTGGACCGCCGCTCCCGCTGCTCCTGCGTGCCCTCGCGCATCTCCATGCCGTACCAGGCATATTCGCCTGCCGTTTCACAAAGTTCATCCGGGAGTCCAAGCAGCCGCAGCGATTCCGAGACAAGCTGCTCCTGGAAGATCTCCTCGCAGATCTCCTTGATGCAGTCCTTGAGGACGGCCACGACCGCCTGCTTGAGCGACCAGCCGACGATCGCCTTGCCGGCCTCGGTGAAGCCCGTGACCAGGTTGCCGAACCCGGTGGTGCCCTTGATCGCCTCGCCGGTCACGGAGTCCTTCACGAGCCCGCCGGCGTTGATGATGCACTTGGACACGAGGACGACGATGATCGTGTCGACGGCCTGGATGGCGATGTTGGTCAGCCAGATGCGCCAGTCGCCACCCATGAAGATCGAGAACAGGCCGCCCTTCGACGCGGTCGTGAGCGCGTTGTGGTGGTGGCTCATGAGGGCCGTGATGCCGTAGTCGACCTGGTAGAGGAGGTCGTAGGGGCACGGCTGGTCGGTGCTCGAGTAGGTCGCCCGGCCGTCGCCGTCGCGGAGGGGCACCGGGGCGGTGGCCGACTCGCGGTAGAAGTCGGGCACCATGCCGCTGGCGGGGATGGCGATGTAGGAGAACCGGCCGCGGTTGTCGACGAGCGGCACGACCGTCCCGAGGCGGCCGCGCGACGCCTTCCGCACGAGATCCTCGGCGCGGCCCATGACCGTCGTGTCGTTGTAGTAGAACCGGGGCAGCGGCCGCGTCGTGTCGCTGTCGTCGACCGTGAACGTGCCGTCCTGCTTCGCGATCGTGCCCGTGAGCACGAGTGACGTGTGCAGCTTACCGTCGAGGCCGGGCATTCCGCCGGCGAAGCTGCCGACGGCGATCGCGAGCGGGGGGATCAGGGTCTGGCCCGTGAACTCGAGCCAGCCGACGAAGGGGAGCACGCGCGTGCCGGTGATGAACAGCCAGCCGAGCGGGCTCGGCGCGAAGCTGATGTCGATGTGGAACTCGTAGGAGTCGCCGAACCCGTAGGTGCCCAGCTGGCTCGCGTCGAAGAACGACTCGACCTCCCAGGAGCCGAGCCAGCCCACGTCGAAGAAGAAGACGTTGTCCGTGTGGGCCGACAGCGTGACCTCCTTGCTTGTCGTGCCGTTCCCGCGGAAGACGTCGTGCCACTCGTGCATGTCGCCCGGGCTGTTGCGGCCGTAGATGTCATCGCGCTCGGCCCCCCACGGCACGTCGTATACCGCGATGTTGAAGATGCGATCGTCCCGCACGGGGCGGAACGTGGGCACCTCGACCGGGATGGCGAACACGTCCGGCTCGTTCTGGACGGGATCCTCGGCGCGCGGGGTCGTGCTGCCCACGACGTCGACCCGCGTGTACGCGTACGGGTATACCCGGAGCAGCCGCCCGAGGCCCACGTTGCTCAGGTCGCCGATCCACCACGGTGCCTCCAGGTCGCTGTCGTCGCGGAGCCGGTCGAGCCCCTTCCTCTTGAGCGGCTCGCGGAGCCGGTCCAGCTCCTCCTGGATCGTGACCGAGTACTGCCCCCAGATGTAGTGGAGGTACATGCCCACGAGCGTGGCCGCCTCGTGGATGTAGTTCTTGAGGTAGGTCGTGAGGCACAGGATCGCGATGTTGACCGCCGTGCTCATGGCCTGCATGACCCAGTAGAGAGGGTCTTCGAGCTGCTGTTGGAACTCGCGCCACGCCTCCTCGTAGATGAGGTCGGTGAAGGCGACCGTGTTGCCCGGCGCCATCCAGTCGAGCGGGAAGAACGAGTCGCGGAAGCCGGTGCCCGCGTCCTTCGGCTTCTCCCAGAACATGCGCAAGTGGCCGGGTATCTCGTTGTAGTAGGCGTAGTCCGTGCTGATCTTGTTGTCCGCGTCGTAGTCGAACGCGACGCCGATGGCGACGGGCACCCGCTCCCCGTCCACGAAGTTCTCGTACGAGTCCTCGCTGAACACGATGGCCATGCCGTGCCGGCCGCTGCCGTCGTCGACGAAGTAGAGGCTCCCGTGGGGATCGACCCACAGGCCCTCCGGCAGCGACGTGACGGGCGAGAACGGCACGCGCACGTCCTCGAAGATGATGCACGGCACGTCCTCGAACAGGTGGTACCCGTCGTAGTCGACCAGGTAGAAGCTGCGGTTGGCCATGATGTCGACGTCTGTCCACGACTCGGTGGCCACGTACTGCCCCGTGACCGGGTCGCTCTCGAGCCAGCGCCGGGTGTAGTAGTGGGTCTCGAACGTGCGGACCCGGTTCTCGTCGTAAGAGTTCGACACGTGGTCGAGGCGCGGGTCGGACTCGTCGCGCACGTCGGCGGTGACGGGGTCGTCCCACTCGTCGACGTGGGTGGCGACCAGGTCGGTGAAGCCGTCCATGTTGTAGTCGACCTCCTCCGCCACGGAATGGACGGTCGGCCCCCGGTAGCGCCACTCGTGCTCCACCCAGCCCGAGCCGGTCGTCCAGTTCACGAGCCAGCGCGTCGTGAAGGGTTCGGAAGTCCACATCGACGACTCGTCGATCGTGTAGTCGGGCAGGCCGTTCTGGTCGAAGTCCACGCACGTCCTCGTCCCCTCGAACCGCTGCTGGACCGC
>JAFGBX010000099.1 GCA_016932935.1 Promethearchaeota archaeon
GATGACCCCCACGCTGACGAGCACCGTGTAGAAGGCGATCTTGCCGCCCTTCCACGTGTCGTGGACGACGAACTGCCCGACCACATCCTTGGTCTGCGGCCTGCGCATCGTGTTCTCGCCCTCCTTGCCCTCTGGGTAGAAGAGGAAGTAGACAAGAACCGCCACGGGGACGACGTAATTGACGACCATGATCATGTAGAGCCAGCCGAAGATGCTCGTCCAGACGACGACGCCGACCGCCGCGCACCCGATCGCCATGCCGAGCCCCAGCCACAGGTAGTCCATCTCGCGCGCCCGGCGCAGCACCTCGGCCGATCCCATGATGAACAGGCTCATGTGCGCCCCGACCGTCGCGAAGTACATGATGACCGGGACCTCGTCCAGCTTCAGGACAGGAACCGTGTTGGGCGAGCCGAGCATCAGCACGTACGATCCGACGATGGCCAGCGCTGCCGAGGCGAACACCACCACCTTCTTGACCGTCTCGTTCAAGTTCGCGATGATCAGCATCAGCAGCGGGTACAAGGCGCCGAACCCGACCAGCCAGTAGATCTGCTCCGTGTCGATGTGGAGTAACACCTGCCCGATGTAGTAGGACGAGATCACGCCGCTCGCGAAGGAGCACCCTAACAGAATGCTGGTTCCCAAGTTAATGCGGTTCATGTTGGTCACCTCTCCCTTTTCCTGGGGGCTCTTATAACTTTGTTCAGCGGCGTGAACTTGACCACGAACACGGCCACGCACAGCCCGACCAGGCAAGGGACGATCGCGAGCAGCGACGCGTCGTAGAAGTTGAACACGGTGTCGACCACGACCGCGGCGGGGCTCGTGCCGTTCTTCATGTCGATCACGAAGATCGTGGGGCTGAAGTCGATCCGCGCGCGGATCGTGATGCCACCGGTGGTGTTCTCGACCGCGTAGTTGCTCGCGAGGCCCGGCTTGTACGACGGCGCGGAGAACACGTCGACGCCGTCCGCGGGCATGGAGAACGTGATGTCCGTCGGGATGTCGCCGTTCGCATTCCAGCAGATGAAGACCACGTCGCCATCGCCCTTCAAAAAGTAGAACGCCCGCAATCTCGGCGCGGAGGGCAGGCCGGGGTTGGCGAGCACCACACCGCGCGGGACAAACGTGCTCCAGTTGAGCTGGTGGGCGATGGCCTTGTAAGCGTACCCGGATGGCTTGTAAGTGTCGGCCTGGTAGGGGGACGGCTTGTACGGGTTCGACCCGTCGAACACGAGGCCGAAGTTGGCCTCGCCCCACGTCCAGTTGGCGAAGTCGCCGAGGCAGTACCACGTGACGTACTCTATGCCGTTGGCAAGGGCCAGGCAGTACACCTTGGGCACGAGCGTGGCCTGGAGCTCGAGGATCGACTGGTAGCGCCCCTCGAAGCCTGGCTCGTCCGGGTCGAACTGGGTCGAGCAGCCGACCTCCGTGATCCAGAGCGGCCCCGTGAAGCCCCACTTGTCGGCCACGGCCCGCACCTCGGCGATCTTGGCATCCAAATTCTCGTAGTTCGTGCCAGAGTAGGGATGGAACGCGAGGACGTCGACATCCTCCATGGCGCCGCTCGCGAACATCGCGTCGAGGTAATTCGGGTCGTGCCCGGAGATCCCGGCGGACACGAGCTCGAGGCCCGGCCACCGGGCGCTCAGGTTCGCCGCCGTGGCCTCCTGGAGAGCGAAGTACTCGGCGTCGGTGCCGGTCCAGAACCCGCTCGTGGAACCGACCTCCCCCAAGTTCGGCTCGTTCCAGAGCTCCCAGCGGCTCGTGTACTGGCTGTCGTTCTCGTAGTAGCGTTCGACGCACTGGTTCGCGTACTCGAGCCACTCTTGCGTGTCGTGGGCCGTGTTGATCACGCTGCCGTACCCCGGGTGACCCGTCTGCACCCCCCAGTTGCTGTAATCGAGGATGGGCAGCGCCGTCATGTTATGAGCCTTCAGGCCGGTCATTCGGTTATCCCAATTGACCCAGTACCAGTTATCGTCGCCGCGCTCGATGTCCGTCCATGAAATGTCCTTCCGGTTGTCCTTGATGCCGAGGTCGGCCATAAGGCCGTACGAGTCGGCGTGGCAGGCGCCGAACGGATCCTTGATGGGTACCGAACCTGTCATGTCGAGCGCCGTGAAGCCGCGGACCGGCGCCGCTGTTATGCACCCGAGAGGAACCAGCGTCAGCAACGCGAGCATGGCGGCCACGAGGCCACGCCTCGCGGGATTGGTTTTTGCACGTACCATTCGGTTCTTACCTCTTCGATTTCACTAGCTGCTTGGCCAGGATCCTCTCTCGATCGTGCGGGATGGCGGCGAGCACCACGACGTTCGCCACGACGACGAGCTCGGGCAGCAGCACCAGGGGCAGGTATTCGAGCGTCGCCTCGATCCCTTCCGAGCCGAGAGAGATGGCCTTGACCATCTGGCCGGCCACGAGGAAGGCCCCGATGCAGTACGCGGGGAGCATCGCGTGGGCCACGAAGGCCCGCGGCGGGTGGTGCACGATCGCGACCGCGATCACCAGGATGACGATTAGCCCCACGACCGTCCCGTCCACGAGCTGCGCCAAGAACGAGCCGTGGAACCCCTCGGTGGTGATCTCGGCCATGATGGCCCCGAACCACGATGGGAGCTGCACGGCCAGCGCCACGAGGAGGAGGAGCCGCGCGTCGCGGTCCTTCCTGGCACTGCCCTGCTCCAGGAGCAACTTGCGCCCGACGGCCGCGAGGCCCGCGCCGGCCGCGGCGCCGATCCCGATCGACGCGTAGAACAGGACGTTCTCGCGGGCGAAGAATGAAGGGGCGAGGCCCACCCCGTTCACGCCGACGAGCAGCCCGACGTTCAGCCCGTTGACGAGGTAGAAGAGCGTGAGGAAGCCGCCCTTGAGCGGGTTCACGACGTGGGCGGGACGCAAGCTGGCGGGATCGAGCAGCGACTCGAGGCCGCCGCCCTCCCCTGGCGGGAACCCGAGGAGGAAGGCCAGGAGCCCGGCCGGCTGGAGCATCATTGCAAGCAGCACGTTCTGGACCCAGCCCGAGAACCCGGCGGCCAGGCACGCGGCCATGACCAGGCCGGGCATGGCGAGGGCGATGCAAGCGAGCGCCGGCCATGCCGGGAACGCTCGCGACGCCCTGCCGAGCTCCGCGATCGAGGCCATCACGAGCGAGAGCGCCGTGCCGAGCATGAGCGAGTACCACGTGATGCTGTCCGTGTAGAACCTGTAGCTCGTGTTGATCCCCGCGTTCTGCATGGTCGTGACGACGACGTAGGAACAGACCTCGAACAGGCCAAGCAATGCCATCATCAACACGCGCCGTGCCCGTTCGTTCACGCTGGCGACGACCATGGCGCCTATCGGGACGAGCAGGGTGCAAGCGAGCAGGATGGCGTAGTGCGTGTCGCTCAACTCGCGGAGGATCCAGCCCGTGTTGAACGTGATTAGTAAGAACGAGGACGCGGCGAGGCCGGAGAACACCACGGTCGCCACGGAGTAGAACCCGCGTTTCATGATCGATCGTTGGTCGCCGGGCATTTAAACCGATGGCCGGCATCCCGCTTCCCTGGGGAACCCGTCACGGGACGCCCAGCATGAGCGCCGCCGCGAGGTCGATCTTCCCCTCGTAGAGGGCCTTGCCGATGACGACACCGGCAGCACCGGCCTCGCGGAGGTTGCTGATGTCGCCGAGGTTCCTCGTCCCGCCAGCGGCGAGCACCGGGATCCCGACGGCCTTGACCATCTTGGAGGTGGCGCCGAGGTCGGGCCCCGCGAAGGCGCCATCGGCCTCGACGGAGGACAAGAGGATCGATCCCGCCCCGTTGGCCTCCATGATCTTGCCCATCTCGTAGATGTCCTTGCCCGAGTCCTCCGTCCAGCCCTTGACTTGAACCTTCTCGTTCCGGTGGTCGAGCGCGACGATGATGCTCCCCGGGCCGTGCTTGCTCGAGATCTGCCTCACCATCGAGGGCTTCTTCACCGCCGCCGTGCTCACGACGACGCGCTCGACCCCCATGGCGAGGTAGCCATCGGCCGTATCGACGCTGCGGACGCCGCCGCCGACCTGGATCGCGACCTTGCTCCCCGCCGCGTCGACGAGATCCTTGACGGCGGCCTGGTTGTTTCCGATCCCGGCCGCCGCGTCGAGGTCGACGACGTGGATCGTCCTCGCACCAAGGGCCATCCAGTGCTTGAGCGCCTCGACTGGCTGCTTGTAATACGTGGTCTCCGTGCCGATCTCGCCCTTCGTGAGCCGGACGACCGACCCGGCTCGCAAGTCGATGGCGGGGATCACCGTGAACATGCAGCGCTCACCACATGCAGTAGGAACGCCCAGCAATTGTATGTATCGCGCCCCTCACGTGCGGCACATGTCGTGGGAAGCCCGCTCCCGTGGGAGGGGCCACCCCCGTCCCCACCCGAGTGAACCGCCTCGTCCTCCTGGCGCGGTTGGACGAGCGGATCCGCCCGCCCTCCCAAAGATATAAAGCCCTGCCCGGGGTAGTCGATACCATGGCAGTGGCACCACGCCGCCCCCACCTCGTCATCTTCAACCCGGACCAGTGGCGCGGCGATTTCTTGCACCACGTCGGCTGTGACGCGGCGGTGACCCCGAACATGGACAAGCTCGCCGCCGAGGGGGTGAGCTTCCGCCGGGCCTTCTGCCAGAACCCGGTTAGCACCCCCAGCCGCTGCTCGTTCATGACGGGCTGGTACCCCCACACGCGCGGGCACCGCACGATGCACCACATGCTCCATCCAGAGCGCGGCGAGCCGAACCTCCTGGCGATCCTGAAGCGGGAGGGGTACTTCGTCTGGTGGGGCGGGAAGAA
>JAFGBX010000100.1 GCA_016932935.1 Promethearchaeota archaeon
CGGGGCGTACCCTCGCCGCCCGGAGGCCGGGGTAGAGGCCACCGATGACGCCTATGCCGAGAGCGAAGCCCACGACTTGGAGCACGAGGATGGGCGTCACGACCACGCGGGTCGACGGCCCGAAGAACCCACCGCCACCCGCCAGGGCGAGTATCAGCGCGGAGCCCAGGGCGAGCCCGATCGCCGCGCCGAGCGCCCCGAGCGCGAGCGACTCGTAGATGATGTTCTTGAATATCTGGCCGTTCGTCCAGCCCGTCGACTTCAAGATGGCGAATTCCTTCATGCGCGCGGAGACGGAGTTGAGCTGGGCCACGATGATCGCCATGCCGCCCGCGATGAGCGTGATGAACGAGATGACCGACGTGAAGGTGCTCAAGAGGCCGAGCGTGTCGGAGATGCCCGCCTGGAACTCGCCGGGCGAGAAGGCCTCGACGAAGACCCCGAAATAGCCATCGGCCGACAAGTCCTCGATGTCCCTGACGTACCGCTGGGTGACCTCGTTGCTGACGGCCGGGAACTGGATGTCGAGCTGCGTGTACGTCCCGTTCGAGTCGCCCTCGAGGCCGAGCAGGTTCCACGCCGTGATGATGTCTATGTAGACGTAATACGCCCTCGGCACGAAGCTGGGGGCGCCGGAATCCTCTTGCTCGCAGACTCCCGTGATGGTGAGGTTGTACTTGGTCACGACGTTGATGTAGACCGTGAAGTTGTCGCCGATGCCCGTCGAGAAGCCCGGCGAGATCGTGAGCAGCCGGGAGTCGATGACCGCTTGGTCCGCCCCCGGCTGGAACGCCGTCCCGCTCCTCATCTTAGAGGTGGGCCCGCCGAAGGCAGTGTCGAGGCTCTTGTTCAGCCCGACGATGACGAGGCGGTCGCCCGTGTTGGGCAGGCCCGCCGCGTACGGCAGCGTGAACTTGGATGCCATCTCCACCCTCACGTTGTGCCCCTCGATGTCGCCGGAGAAGTTCGCAGCGTAGAGGTCGTCGACGATCGATGTTGGTAACTCGCTTTGAGAGGTCGTGTCGATGCCGTATTCCGTCACCTGCACCACGCCAAGCGCCTTTGCAAAGTTTTCGGTGACTTGCTGGGTGATGCCGGCGCTGAAGCCCCCGAGAACGAACTGCAGCATCAAGCCGAATCCGATGCCGAGGCTGCTGAGCACCGCCACGCTCTTCTTTCGGAACGCGTTCTTCAACGCAAACTTGAGCATTCGTTTTCCCCCACGGAAGTGATTGTGAGACACAAACCGGTTGTTTTCAAAAACTTGCCCACATTTGGAAAAAGGCGAGGTGGCCGGTGGGCTTATGCAAGCACGTGCAACGGCGTAGCCCCCCTTCCCTTCGGATCAACCGGTTCGCAACAAGGGGATGGGAACTGCCGGGAAGGACGATTCATCCCGAATGCTCGGTTTCCTTTAAGAACCTCTTCTTGAACCATCCAGGTTGGGTCAGGCCGACGTAGCCCGAAATCAGGCCCAAGAAGCCGCATACCCACGCCACGTACTCGATCGGCCCGTAGATCGGGGGATCGTCCAACAGCATCAAGTGAACCTCGCTGGCCACCATCAACACGAAGCACAGGATCATGAAGACGAAGAAGTAGTACACGAACCGGAGGGTCGCCTTGTACACCGGCTCGCTCACGAGGGCCAGGAGCTTGTGTGATTGCGAGGCGAGTATCGAGAAGACGATGATGTTGCCCAGGATCACGAGGATCAGGTTGACGAGCCTGTACGCGGGGATCGGGGGCAAGGCACCCCACTTGTTGGCATCGAAGTTGAACAAGGATGCGACCAAGGCTACCATATATATCGCGTACAACGCCGCGTAGATCCGCCGCTTCCGGTCGGGCTGCTTCATGAACTCACCAGAGAACAGGAGCGAGAAGAAAGTGGCGATGACGATCGCAGAGTAACCCAGGGGCAAGGACAGGCGGAACATAATCCCCCGGTCGTCCTCGAAGTACCAGGAGAGGAGGCCGATGAAGTAGCCCGCCGATCCGAAGAGCCAGAAGAACACGTTCAGGGCCATGTAAAGGGTTATACGGGTTTTGCCGCGGAGATACTTGACGAGGATCTTTATGAAAAGGAAAGACGCGAGCACGGCGATGGAACCGATGAAAACGACGAACGGCGTGGCACCGACGTCGTACGGGATGATCTCGAGCATGGGCCCTCGATATGTCCTCCGCCATGTGCTATATATGGCTATCGTTTCACCCGCAAAGGCTTCGAGCCCGTATCGAATCACCTTCTCGAATCACGTCCGCGGTGGATAATTACAGCCGATAAACGAGACCGGGGGATCGTATTGCAATATCCTGCCAAGTTTTTCAGTATTGAACTGAATACCCGGCATCTGCTCGTTGGATCTGTTTTTGTCGTGACCGTGTTCTCGCTCCTCATTCAGACCGTCGCCACCATCGAATCCGTGTCACATGGATGATAGACGACCATATTATCCCGTGACACCGCGCGGATCTTAAGCCATGATTTTCATTGGTATGCTGGCCACCCATCCCGCGCGAGATCACCACCCATGACACTAACGCCGAGGAACCCGTACTTTGAGATACTGAAGGGAGGTCTAACTCCTTTCGACCGGTTCGTTTCTCGCGGCGATATAAAGGATCAAATCGACGTTCCAACCCCGCGTGGTGATCTGGACAAGAGGGTCATGGAGGCCATCGACCGGATCGCGGGAGACGGCGTTTCACTGAGCATCCCTATTCTCGGCGTCGCCGGCTCGGGCAAGACGCACGCCTACCACGCCCTCAAAGACAAGGAGCGCTCGCTGGCGGATCCGAATTGGACGATCATCTACATCCCCAGCCCGCCGTCGGCCATCCGCATCTTGTTCCACGTGTACACTTGCATCGCGAACGAGTTCCCCGGCTTCATCGACATCGTCTCGAAGAACTTGATCGAGAGGTTCCATCCCCGGTGGATCGGCGAGGATAACACCATCGACGGCGTCATCAAACGCGCCGCGACCTTCTATCCGGCCGAGTTCCACGACCCCATCGCTATGCTCGTCGCCTACGGCTTGAGCGAGGACAAGCACAAGAAGACCCTCGCACGCAGGTGGATCTTCGGCGAGGGCATCGACGAGCGCGAGTTCGAAGACCTCGGCATCCACTCGGTGATCGAGGAGGACGAGACGGGGCTCGCCATGATCCGACTCATCACGGAGTACTTGCTCATCGACGGCGAGGGGCCGGGCGCCCCGAAACGGCACAAGATCATGGTGTTCTTCTTCGACGAGTTCGAGAGCCCTTTCAAGATCCAGGGTGCGGAGGCCGAGGCCAAGTTCATCGACACGCTCAACCGGATCTTCAAGGAGGTCGGGCACTTCTTGCTGATTGCCGCCGTGCTCACGGAGGTCTGGGAAAAGATCCTCGGCATGTTCGACGATCCGTTCAAGGCGCGCATGCAGTCCTTGCTGGAACTCGTGCCGTTCACGTTCGAGGACGTGAAGTCTCTCATCGTCGCGTCCGAGGAACAGTTCTGGAAGGCGAACGATATGCCTCCCCCGGAGGACATGCTTTTCCCGCTCAACGAGGCCGTACTCAAGCACGTGTTCGACCGGACGCACGGCAACCCCCGGGAGACCATCAAGCTCACCCGGATCCTCACAGAGAAGATCGTCAACGGCGACCTCTCGATAGACGACATCACGGGCAACGGCAAGCCAAAGGACGCTGCCACGCAAGCGGCCCTCGACGAGAAGGCCACGAAGGAGGTCGAGGAGTTCCTCACTCGCGAGGTCCTGGCGTTCGACGTCAACGCGTCGAACGTGATATACGCGTTCCTCAAGGGGCTCCAGGAGATCGCGTTCGTGCATCACCCAGAGGAGAACCCGCCCATCCCCCAGTTCGAGTTCAGGTTCTCGTCGGTCGACGGGAAGGAGAAGACGGTCGGGGCGCTGCTCGAGCTCCCGATCGGTAACGCTGCGTTCGACGTCCCCGCGATCAAGACCTTCGACCGCTCCGCTGGCGTGGCGGCCTTCTATTGCGCCAAGCGCCTCGACGAGGGGATGAAGGCCAAGAAGTTCAGCCGCGCGGTCATGGTCATCCCGGAGTCCACGGGCGGGGAGAAGCTGCAGTACATCCTCGAGAGCAACCCCGGCCTCGCCGTGTTCCGCATCAACCATGCGCAGGCCGAGACGATCGTGAAGACCGCCCTCGACCCCGACATGCGCCTGTCGCGCATCGTCTACGAGATGACCAACCTGGTCATGAACTGGAACATCGAGTTCGAGGAATGAACGGCACTCCGTCCTGCCACGCGCCCTAGAACGCCCCGGCATACAGCGCGAGCACGAAACAAGCGAGCGCCCCGGACGCGAGACGACGCATCACCACGGTTGAGGGGCCGATGCCCCGTCTTCTCGCGTGCATCCGGTAGACGACGACCAGGGTCGAAAATCCGATGGATCCGAGGGCGAGGTATATCATCGGAACGAGCACGGGCGCGACGAGGATGCTGAGGACGTTCAAGCTCGTGGCGACCTCCACGGCGACGACCACGTGGTGCCATCCACGTGCGAGGCCATCCGCCGTCCCGGAGCGAGAGATGAACGTCCGGGCGGAGACGAGGCAGGCAACGACGCAAGCCCCGCTTAGCAACATGGCGGGATACGACGAGGCACCCGCGATAGCGCCATACACGAGGCCAGCAACAATGACGATGGAATCGATCATGGTGGATTCCATAAAGGAGAGCGGTGCGTTCTGGGCTCTGCCGAGCATCTCGACCGTGAGAAAGAAGAGTAATACCAAGACGGTAACGTGGTAGAGGCTCACGGGCGCGAGGAGGCAGCCGTGGACGAGACCGGCGACCAACCCGGATCCCGAGATGGAGATTCCGGCCAGGCGCAGCGGGCGGTCTCCTGTACTCCCCCTCGCGACTAATGCCCTCGCGAACGGGGGGCTCGACACCAGGAGAACGAGGGGAAGAATCGTTGCGACGACTGCCATGCCACCGAGGATGATGCTTGTGAATGCGACGTCGACGCTGAGGGCGCCCTTTCGCAAGAACGTCCCCGGAATCACGAACAGCCCGGAGATGATGCATCGCTTGGCAACAGGGCGGTTGAACACGTCCCGGAAGTGTACCCCCCCGGTTCTTGTCGTGCCGTCATCCATCGTCTCCTCAGCCCTCCGTTCTCGTACCGGCGGCGAAATCCAAGGTCAAGTTCTGGCCGCCCAGGTGAATGAACGTCGTCGTCGTGTTGAACACCTGGTAGCAGTACGGGTTGTCGTACCGTGGGTAGTCGCCGAGGTCGACGGCTGCGCCGTTCACGGTCATCGGCCCATCCCACGCGACGTGCACGGCGCCGCGCGAGGGGGACTGGTACGTCACATCGTAGCCGATGCCGAGGCGGGCGACGCCGACGATTGCGGCGCTCACGAGGTCGACGAAGTGCTGGAACGTGCCATGCTCGTCCACGCTCCCGAGCTCGACGATCCACGCGTTCGCCCGCCCCAGGACGGAGAGGTCGTAGTCGGAGGCCCAGAACGTCGGTTGCTCGGAGTACAAGGCGACGTAGCTGCCGTTGCGCGAGCCGAACGTCCACTTGCCCGCGGTGCGGACCTCGTCGAAGGCCCACCTTGGGAAGTAGGCGTGGTTGTACGGGCGCTCGCCGTACATCATGTTTATGGCCCCGTCGATGAGGAAGGCAGCGATCTCGCCTTCGACGGGCATCAAGGGCCTGTCGTACTGGATCACGCCGACGTTCTTGTACAGCGTCGTGCGGGGCTTCCACCCGCCCGTGAACGGCCGGAAGCCGAGCCCGCCCGGCGCGCAAGTGAAGACGTACGCGTCGTCGTCGAGGCTGGCCTGCCAGTAGTGTTCTTGGAAGCCGGAATACCCCTTCATGCGATCTTGCACCCCGGACAGCTGGTAGCGGTTCGTCCGGTACGTGTACGTGTTGACCTTGCCGAGGACGGTGCCGCGCGTGATGGTCGAGAGCAGCTCGCTGTAGGCCGCGAGGGATAGCCCGCGCAGCGCCGAGCCGGTTCGCAGGATCTCCGGGATGCCGGTGCCGCACACGATCTCGGGCTTGATGCCGTATTTCTCCATCGTGGCGAACGTGACCTCGATGGTCGGCGGTGCCACGGGGCCGGCCATCTGCCACCAGAAGGGCAGGTCCTCCTCCGTGTACCCGATGCCGTAGGCATCTCCCTCGTCGATCGTTATGCCATCCCGGCTCCGGTGTTCTATACCCGCGGGCGCGTCCTCCGCGATGGCTTCGATGACAGCCGGAGGGCGGTAGCGATCCGTGGTGCTGAGGGCCACCGCGCCGAAGTTCGCACCGAAGTATGGGCGGTGGTACCCGAGCCCGAGGAAGATCCAGGCCAGCTCTGCCGTGCCCTCTATGGCTGGCGACGTCGCGCTCCTGCCCCGGACGTTGTCGTCGTACGTGCGGCCGTGCGCCGTCGCGTATATGCCCCGGAAGTAGTTGCAAGCAAGGTCGAACCCGATGAGGTCGAGCACCATCGCCGCCTTCGTCTGGATGGACGTGTTGTTCGAGAAGTCGACCAGGTTCACGAGCGCGGCGACGTCGAGGCCCAGGTACACGTTCGAGTGCCACTCGGTGAAGCCGAACTGGCCCTTCCACCCGATCCACCGCTCGATCAACGGGATCGCGTGGTCGACGTGCTCCTGGCCAGTCATACCCGATATGGTAAACACGTCAGCGGGATACAGCTGGCCAGCGAGCAGCTCGGCCGTGTGGTAGAGAATCTGGTGGTTCTCCGTCCAATAGATGGCCGTGTCGTCACCGGGCTCGGTGTACCAGTACTTGCAGCCGAGGATCGCGGCCTTGAGCACTTGCTTGGTGCCGGTGGACAGCTTGTGCGATGCCTGGTCGATATACAAAATGCGCAAGAGCTTGTTCAGGTCGAAGTCCATCGTGTCCTCGAGCGCGTGTATCTGCGCGAGTGAATCGAGCAGTGCCGCCTCGTCGACGCTCATGTTGCTATAGCTGCGGACGATCTGCACGCCGAAGGAGCGTCCGACGCTCGTGTCGGAACGGAAGATCTCTTGCCGCTGCGTGAAGTTCGCCAGCGGGTAACTCTCCTTGATGCACTCCTTGCACGGCTCCTCGGGCGTAGCCGTGACCTCCACGCCGATGGCGAACGCGAGCGGCACCGCCACGACCACCACCAGAACGGCATTGACCATAATGCTTCGCTGCTTGGGCGTGATCCCCAGCCGATCCATGTTGAAGGCCGCTAACGCCTTCCTGGTTCCAGTATGGCACCTCAACCTCACGGGGAGCAGCTTCTTTAACGAACCGACCGCCATGTCCATCGCGAGAAAAGGAAGGCTGGCCATCAAGAGTGACGAATGGACGAATAGGCTCGACAGCAGCACGCCGAACGAGCCGCCGATGACGAGTAGCGCTCGCCAGGAGCGCCAGTTCCAGAGGCCGATCGCCATCAACATCGTGCACGCGATGGGAAGCAAGGACATGAAGACCCCGGCGAATTCCACCTGGGGGCCAGAGAGGAATCGCGGCGAATCCGCATAGAGAAACGGCGAAGCGTAGATAAACGCCAGCCTCGCGAACGCGAGGGACATCGCGGTAATCGAGAGCCCCTTGTTTCCACCATGCATCGGTATGGCCGTGTTCTCCTTGGTAATTTATATTATCTTGATTCTAACGGGTGATCCGTCCAAAAAGGCACGTACACTACCTACTCTAACTTCCCTTCCTTATCATGTTCTTTCTTGTCCCACGCGGAGAACTGCTCATCCAACCAGGCGCTCGTTTCCACGCCATCACCGACAACCAGGTAATCCCCGTCGACCCGTACGCCCATCTTCTCCGATTCGTCGATGATCCAGCCGATGAGTTCGGTACGGTCGACGCCGAGCACCGAGCACGCGTCGTCGATCTTGATACGCCTCGACGCCTTGAACATCTTCTCCAATCGCGCGAGGATCCCTGGGGATCTCGCGACCAGCCTCGTGGTGGTGGTCGTTCCCGCCGCTGTGGCTAGTCCCGCGACCTTCAACACTTGTGCGTTGAAGGCGGAGATGAAGCCCTCCGTGTTCTCCTGCAAGACGTACATGGTCGGGCTCACGAACTGCCCCTTGAACGCAGCCTCGCCCCGCAGTGCCGCGAACGCCTTCCGGAATGTCGCTTCGGGCAGCCGGGTGATGCTGGACGCGCGGCCGAGGTCGACCGTGTTGGTCAACCGGATGATGCCTGCGAGCTGCTGGAGGCGGATGGACACATCGCTCGTCATGTCGGTTCACCTACAGAGATAGAGCTAAGCTGAGGAAGATTAAGATGAACGCGACCCCTCCGGCGCACATGATCGGCATCATGATGGCAAGCATCTTCATGCTCGCCTTTTGGGTCGTCACGGACATCCCCTCCTTGGCCTCGGGGTTCCCGGGCTGGATGGCGAGCGCCTGGCTGTACGCGTCCTTGGCGAGCGACCACTTCCTCGCCTTGCGGTACTCCCTCGCCTCGTTCAAGAGGGTTTCTACCCGGCCTTCCGACCCGGCTTGGCTGTATTGGAAGACGGGGGGCCGGAGCTGCTGGGCGGGCGCGGCTGGCTGCAAGAGCACCGCCGCGCCGCTCGAGGCCACGGGGCCGGCAGGATGCGTGATGCGGGGCTGCGACACGGGCTCGGCTGCCGAGACGCCTCCGAGGGCCAGGACGCGGGTCTTTTCGGCGGCAAGGGCCAGGATCACGTGGTTCCTGAACGATAACTGGTCCCGCGCCGCGATCGACGGGTCCTGGACGTATTGCTGCCACCTCCCGCGCAGTGCCCCCTCGAGCGTCGGGATGTGCCCGCTCCACGTCTGCGGCCGCGCTGGATCGATGCCCTCACTCGTTGTCTGGCCACCCCAATCGGCGACGCCGTCGATGAGGGCCTTGTAGGTCTGCCAGCTCTCTGCTGTTGTCACTGGTAGGATCATGTGGAACTACCAGGGAGGGCTTTAATAATTTATCACGCGTTCTAAAATGCGATGCTCGACATCACCTCCAGAAAGGTGCTGAACAGCGGGGGCAAGATGCCCGTGCTCGGTTTCGGCACGTATAGCGAACCGCCACGGGATAGGGTCGTCAAGGCCCTGCATTTCGCCGTCGATGCGGGCTACCGGCTGGTCGACACGGCAACCATCTACCAGAACGAACGCTTCATCGGAAGGGCGCTGTCCGAGCTCCACGCTCCACCCCCTCGTGATGATCTATTCATCACTACGAAGGTCTGGAAGGATGCATTGCGCGTGGGGGCGGTGCGCGAGTCGCTCGAGGAAAGCCTCCAGAACCTCGGCCTGGACTACGTGGATCTACTGCTCATCCACCGCCCGCTCACCGAGTTCAACCTGGATGCCTGGCACGTGATGGAGGACCTGCAGAGGGAGGGGCTGGCGAGGGCTATCGGGGTGAGTAACTTCCTCGTCAAGCACCTCGAAGCCCTCCGGGAGGCAAGCACGACCGTCCCGGCCGTCAACCAGATCGAGCTCCACCCGTTCTTCTACCGCAAGGAACTCGTCGATTACTGCAACGCGCGCAGCATCGTTGTCGAGTCCTACTCGCCGATCGCGCTCGGCAAGCGGCTCGGCGACCCGCGCTTGATGAGCATTGCCGGGAATCGCGAGAAGACTCCGTCGCAAGTCCTCATCAGGTGGAACTTGCAGCACGGCTGGGTGCCCATTCCCCGGTCGCTCTCCGAACCCCACATCAGGGAGAACGCTGCCGTGTTCGACTTCGAGCTCTCTCGGGCGGAGATGGACGAGATGGACGGCTGGAACGAGGACTTCAACGTCATCGGCGCCGACCCGGACGAGCCGGACTTCCGCTAGCAGGCAGGAGCAACAAGAGAGATGGGGAGGCGGCGGAGGGCGGCCGCTATCACGCGTCGGGCCCGAGCTTGGCGATCTCCTCTTCCTCCAGCTTCTTCCACGCGATCTTGCCGACGAGCGTCTTGGGGAGGTCGTCGCGGAACTCGATCTCACGGGGCGATTCGTACTTGAGCAGGTGCTCGAGGCCGAAGGTCATGATCGACTCCTTCGTCTGCTCCGACGCCTTCGACGGATCCTTGAGGATCACGAACGCCTTGACCTTGGTGATCTGCTTCTTGTCAGGGATGCCGACGACGCAGACGTCCTTGACATCCGGGTGCTTGCGCAGCGCCTCCTCGACGACGTTGGGGTACACGTTGATGCCGCTCACCTTGAGCATGCGCTTCTCCCGTAGCTTGAAGAAGAACCAGCCCTCGGCGTCCATGGTGCCGATGTCGCCGGTGTGCAGCCACGTGCGCCCGTCGGCGTGCTTCTTCAGCACCTTCGCAGTCTCCTCCGGCTGGTCGAGGTACCCCAGCATGACCGCTGGGCCGCTCACGCAGATCTCGCCCTCCTCGCCGACAGGCGCCTCCTCGGTCGTTTCCTTCTTGCAGATCTTCGCGAGCATGTCGGGGAAGGGCACGCCGATGCTGCCCTCCTTGTAGTACCCGGGCGGGATCGCCATGATGGCCGTGACGGCCTCCGTGAGGCCGTACCCCTCTAGCAGCTGGACGCTGCCCCCGTTCGTCTTCACGACGTCCTCGAACCTCTCCTTCACCTTGCGCGGGAGCGTGTCCGCGCCGGAGTAGGCGGCTTGGAGGCAGCTGAGGTCCGTCTTGTTGAAGCCAGGATTGCTCGCAAGGGCCTCGAACAGCGTGGGGACGCCGATGATGAAGTTGGGCCTCTTGGACTTGATGAGCTTGGCGACGTCCTCCGGCGTGAAGATGGGGACGAGGATGGTCTTCCCGCCGACCATGAACGCCGCGTTCACGCAGACACCCAGCCCGAACCCGTGGAAGATGGGCAGTATCGCGAGGACGGATTGCGTGTGGTTCAAGTTGCCCATAGCCGTGACCATCATCCCCTCCGAGATCATGTTGTAGTTCGAGAGCATGATGCCCTTCGGCGTGCCCGTCGTCCCGCCCGAGTAGAGGATGATCGCCAGGTCGTCCGGCTTAACCTCCACAGCCGGGGCGGGGGGGAACTCCCCGTTGAGCAGGGACAAGTACCACGACACCCGCGGGTCTTGGATCTTCGGTATCGTCCGTCCCTTCTTGAGCCAGTACCCGAACCGGAGGAGCGGGCTGGACAGGTAGTCCGTCGCCTTCGAGATGATGATCTTCTCCACGCCGGTCTCGTGCAATATCTTGTTGAACTCGCCATAGAACAGGTCCAGCGTGAGCGCGAACCGGCTCTTCGAGATGTTGAGGTACTCCTTGATCTGCGGCGGGGGGCTGAGGGGGTGGATCATGGACGCCACCGCACCGAGCTTGTTCAGCGCGTAGATCGGGATGATGCCGTTCGGGGAGGTGGGCATCGAGATGGTCATGACGTCGCCCTTCCTCACGCCCCACGCAGAGAGGGCAGCCGCGAACCGCTCGATCTCGTCGCCGAGCTGTCGGTACGTCCGGGTCGTGCCCATGAAGTCGAAGGCGATGCTGTCGGGGTATTGCTTCACGGTCTGCATCACGCGCTCGTACAAGCTCACGCGGGGGTAGTCGACCGAATGGGGGATCTTGTCGCCGTAGAATTTCAGCCAGGGCTTGTTTTCGCTCGTCAGTGTTCACCTTTTTCCGTGTTCGTTGAAAGCACGTGCGTTCCAAGGGATGGGAAGGTGCACGGCGCGAGGCTCGAGATGGATACTAATCTCTTTCGGACTTTTTATATGACCGGGCGATCCAACATGCGATCACGATATGGAAGAGGCCTACAGATTATCGGCCGAGATCGTCGACCAGGACACGAAGGCAAAGGAAGGCGTCGGCCTGAAAGCGTGGCAGAAAGCCAGCGGTTTCTCCATCATCGTCGTGCCGGGGGAATATGACACGGCGGAGGCCGTCCTCGATGCGCTCGACTTGAGCTATGAACAGAGGGATCCCGGCGAGTTTGACGGGCTCAAGCTTCGCACGAGCGACGTCGTCGTCGTGAACTGCCCCGGCGAGGGGTTCTCACCGGCTGGTCTGGCGGCGCTGAGAGAGCACGTGGCGGCGGGGGGGTTGTTGATCACGACGGACTGGGCACTGAAGCACGTGGTCGAGAGCGCCTTTCCAGGGTTCGTGGAGCACAACGGCGCGGAGACGGAGGAGGAGTTCGTTGACGTGCGCGTCACTGACAAGGTTGTCGATTATCTAAAGGATTTGATAGCTCCAGGTTTGCAACCGGTCTGGTGGCTTGAAGGTGGCTCCTACCCGATACGGATCTTGAATTCCAACGTGAGGACGCTGCTGGTCTCACGCGGCATGAAGGAGAAATACGCGGACCCGACCGTCGCGTGCATCATCCACTACGGCAGGGGACGGGTCCTGCACATGACGTCGCACCTCTTCTTGCAAAACGCAGCGCCGCTCGATTCGAGCGACGGATCCGCTCTACCAGGCGCGATCCAGCGGATGGATGTCGACCCATCGACGGCCGCCCGCGTCGCGGAGGCGTGCAAGGATGGAACCCGGAGCAAGGCCATCGAGGCGGCCTACGTCCTCGAACGCCTGCTGATCCGCGTCCTGCAGCACCACTTGAAGCCCAGGTGACGCCCCTTGTCTACTCTGGTCTGGAACGCCATGGGGATTGCCGCTCGAGCCGCCCCCGTATCAGCGGAGCCAACAGCTTGATCAGGGGACGCAGCGGCTTCAGCCGCCTCAGGAACAAGGCCATCGACTCCTCGTAGGAGTGGTTCTGGAAGGAGAGCAATGCATGGCTCTCGGCCGTGTCCATCCAGTCGATGAAGTATTCTTCCTTCGTGAAGCAGCGTTCGTCCAGGGCACCGATGCCCATCTTCTCGAACATGCCGTTCGTCAGGTCGTACCCGTGGCGTTGGAACCCCTTTTCCTTCCCGCCCCCGATGTTGAGCACCTTTTGGAGCACGGCGTCGCCCTCGACGAGCAGCTCCGCTGCGCGGGCGATCGCGGTGGCAACGTCGAGGTCGAGAACGATCTCGACGCGGCCGCCGATGTTGATGTTGAACGCCTCCTTGATCAGCGAGGTCTTGAGCGACGCTTGGGACGACAGCACGGCGCCGAGGCGGCATATGCAGTATCGCACGCCAGATGCCCCGATGGCGCGCTCCGCGTCGACCTTCGACCTCGTGTAGTTCGTCGTCGGGTTCGGGGGGTCGTACGGGCTGATC
>JAFGBX010000101.1 GCA_016932935.1 Promethearchaeota archaeon
AAAGCTTTTACGCTGATTCTTCGTTTCTCTATGCATATGGCGCCTTCGTTGTGCACGCATCGTGCAGAACGCGGCACCGAGATTTTTATCGATATCACGAATGCCTGTCGCCAGCCCCCGAGCATCGGGACGGCGAATCTCTATAACCGGTAACACGGATGGTCGGCGGGCTCCAAGGATCGCGGCCCGCGCAACCACTGAATAAGCCATAGTCGATAGGCAGGTTCAAGAGAACGAGGCAGATTGAGCCTTGATCATCGCCTCTTTCGGTTCAGCCTCTTGCGACTGAACGTCGGAGGCGTGGGAGTGGGCCATCCTCGGCCTCTCGCTCGTGCCGGAGGGATTCCTTCGCGGTACATTTAATTCGGATTGGTGGCCTCTAGAGCCATGACCCGACCGTGAGAAAGGATGACTACATCAAGCTCTGGTTGATGGATCGCAGCGTGGGCATCTGCATCTTCGAGCAGTCGTTTGCGGACATGCCGAAGAACCTGGCGTCCGACCTCGTCACCGGCTTCTTCTATGCGATGCTCACCTTCTCGAACGAGATCGCTTCGCAAGACGTCGAGTTCATCCAGATGCAGGACATCCGGATCGTGTTCCACGGGGAGGGGCGCTTGCTGTTCGCCATGGCGACGACAACGGACGCGGATCACCGGCTCACGGACCGGCTGCTGCGGGACCTGGGGTGCCGCTTCCAGGACAAGTACAGGGGCCTCATCGAGCAAGGGTGCCTCAACAACACGGCGGTGTTCGAGGGCTTCGCGAGCGAGGTGGAGGCGGAGATCGGCAGGAAGAGCACGGCGGTCGCGTTCGTCCAGACCCAGGTGGATCGGTTCAAGGTGCGTTATGAGGGCATCAAGACCGACTTCAACCGGCTCAAGAAGAACCTCTCGAGCGACGCGAAGTCTATCATGTCCCCCCTCGTGAAGCTGATCGGGGGGCAAGCCGACAGCTCCAAATCGAAGCAGCTCGACACCTACCGCCCCAGCCCGTCCCCGTGCAGGAAGGAGGGCGACGATTGACGGGGAGCCGTGGCCGGTCCAGCGCCCCCTGCCTGGCGTCCCCTCACACGTGCCCCAGCACAATTTCGCCATTCGGATCCGATGGGTTTTGAGAATGGTCGAGACGCGCAAGTAAACCTTCTTAATTTGGACATGGAAACGCAATCTTATTACTCAATCCGTCATAATATTCCTTCGATCCAACATCCTTGGTGAAGTGAGTGAACAGCGACCTAGACGAAGTGGATCTCAAGATACTCGAATTGCTGAAGGGTGACTCGCGGCGTAGTTTCCAAGACATCGCCAAGGCCATCGAGATGACCGACGTGACGGTCCGGCGCCGGGTGAAGGATCTCGTGCAGAAGGGCGTCATCAAGAAGTTCACGATCGAGACGGACTCCCAAAAGCTCGGCCGCGGGCTCCAGGGGCTCATCAGGATCGAGATGAAGGTGTCGGAACAGAAGAAGATCATGAGCGAGATCGTGAAGTTCGAGGAGGTGGACGAGGCCTACTACCTCGCGGGGAAGTGTGGCCTCTGGGTCAAGGTCGACCTGGAGGGCATGGAGAAGCTCGAGGACTTCATCAAGGACAAGCTCAGCATGCTCGACGGCATCACGAACATCGACACGTGCATCGTGCTCAAGACGCTCAAGTGAGCCGGCGTCGTTCCCGTTCACCGTCCCATCCCCGGCCGAGGCTCGCCGCCGGCAGTATTTTTAGTCCCCTTCCCATCTTGATCTTATGCCACGAACCGGTGGGACGAGCAGATGAATGGCACCAAAACCAAACTCGCGCTGATGGGCTTCGGCTTCATGGGTAGGATCCACGCGAGGAACATCACGAGCCATCCTGACGCCGACCTGGTCGCCGCCTTCTCGGCGCTCGAGAGTGACAGGGCCGAGATCGAGAGACTGGGCGCGAGGTTCTATTCCGACTGGCGGGAGTTGATCGCGGACGAGCCTGCCGACGCGGTGGTCGTGGCGACGCCCACCTTCACGCACGGGGAGATGGCCCTCGCCGCGTTTGACCGCGGCTTGCACGTTTTCCTGGAGAAGCCAATGGAGCGGTCGTCCGACGCGGCAGCGAGGATCAACGCAGCAGCAAGGAAAAAGGGGCTGAGCCTCGGGCTTGGCCACGTGTTGCGTTTCGACGGCGAGTACGTCGCCATCAAGGAACAGGCCACGTCGGGAGCCGTCGGCGCGAAGATGGCGCGGTGCACGAGGCGCGGGCCGCCGCCGGGCTGGGCGTCCTGGTTCCTCGACGAGGAGAAGTCCGGCACGGTCATCCTCGACCTGTCGATCCACGACATCGACTTCATGTGCTGGCTCGCGGGCAAGCCGCCGGCCTGGGTCTCCGCGGAGGCGTCCCCGATCCCGTCCGGTGGGAAGCCCTTCTTCGGGATCTCACACGTCGTCCTGGACTTCGGGCCCGGGGACGGCCTCGAGCTGGGCTTTGCCGAAGCATCATGGGCGGCCGCTAGCAGCTACCCGTTCTCTACCAGCATAGAGATCGCAGGGAAAAGCGGCTTGATCGCTTGTTCGATCCCCGGCAAGCACCCTCTCGAGACGTACACGGCATCGGGCCGCGTGGCCACGAACGCGTACGAGCGCGATGGCTATTACAACGAGATCGACGATTTCATCAAGTCGATCGCGGGCGGGCGGCCCCCGAAGGTGACCGGCGAGGACGGGCTGCTCGCCGTCCGTACATGCCTCGCCGCGCTGGAGTCGGCGAAGCGGCACGAGACGATCGCGATGGAGGGGTTCCCATGAAGCGGGTGAAGGTCGGCATCGCCAGCTTCGCGCACATGCATGCCTTCAGCTATGCGCAGGTCCTGAAGGAGATGGGCAACGTCGAGATCGCCGGCTTTTGCGACCTCGACGAGGCGAGGGCGAAGCGCGTCGTGGAAGAGTTCAAGATCCCGCGCGTCCCCACGTACGAGGCGCTCGCAGCACAAGACGACCTGGACGCCGTCCTCGTGACGACGGAGACGATCCACCACGTGGAAGCAGCGTTGGCCGCAATGGAGCGCGGGAAGCACGTGATCGTCGAGAAGCCGATAGCCACGCGCCTGGATGACGCGACGCGGATGATCGACGCTGCCGCCAGGCACGGCGTGAAGCTGTTCCAGTGCTATCCGTGCCGGTACCACCCGTCCGCGCAAAAGGCAAAAGATGCGATAGCTAGCGGGGAGGCCGGCGACATCCTCGGCATCACGTCGACGAACCACGGCCGCATGCCCGATCCTCGCGATCCGGCGACCGCGTGGTTCACGAGCAGGCAGCTGGCCGGGGGTGGCGCGGTGATGGACCACGCGACGCACGCCGCCGACCTCATGTTCTGGTTCACCGGGTGGACGCCGAGGCACGTGTTCGGCATCGCCAGGCGGCTGTTCCACGGCGGCATCGATTGCGACGACGCCGGCATGGTGCTCGTCTCGTTCGAGAACGGCGCGGCCGCGAGCATCGATCCCAGCTGGAGCCGTCCCGAGGCGTATCCCACGTGGGGCGACCTCACGATGGTGGTGTACGGCACGAAGATGACGATCTGGATCGACATGTTCAACCAGAACATCGACGTGTTCTCCGGCGCACGCGGGAGGGCCGCGGAATGGCGGCCGTTCGGTTCGGACGCCAACCGCAGCATGCTCGAGCACTACGTCCGCGCCATCGCTGACGACCTGCCGCCGCCCGTTTCAGGCGGGGACGGCTTGCGGGCGCTCAAGGTGGCCATCCTGGCCTACGAGTCGAACGACAAGGGCACGCACGTGGCCTGGTAGGCCCCGATCGGCCGGTTGCGCTGCGGCGCGGGATCATGCAATCCCCCGGGACGAGCCGGGGGGATCCCCCCATTTTCCGGTGTGCCCTCGGCGAATCGTTAAAAATCGCACCCCACTTCACCACACGCGGAGTTTGAAGTCGAATGCTCTGGAACAAGAAGATCTTCTTCCTCGACCGTGATGGCACCCTCGCCATTGGCATGAAACCCATCCCGGGCGTGAACGAGTTCCTGGAGGCGCTCTCCTCGGCCGGGAAGTCGTTCTACGTGCTGACGAACAACTCGTCGAAGACCCCCGTCCAACACCACGAACGGTTGGCCAAGCTTGGATTGAACCTGAAGCTTGAGAACGTCCTCGTGTCCATTCAAGCAGCCATGTCGTTCCTCCGTGGCAACGGGTACCAGAAAGTGTACTGGATTGCTAACAAGCCCGTCGAGCAATACATCCTCGAACACGGCTTCACGTTCGAAAAACGGGATCCCGATTGCATTCTGCTGACCTACGACACGGAGCTGACCTACGAGAAGCTCGTCCGGTTGACCGCACTGGTAAGGCAAGGCGTATCGTATTTCACGACGCACGAGGACATCGTGTGCCCGACGGAATCCGGTCCGGTTCCCGACGTCGGAACCTTCATCAAGGCGATCGAGATGACCACGGGCGTCAGGCCGTCCAAGTCCTTCGGGAAGCCGAATCCAGCTTTTATCGAGCCTATCCTCGCCAAGCACGGCTATGCTGCCAAGGATGCGGTGATCGTCGGCGACCGGTTATATACCGACATCAAGATGGCCATCGATACCGGCATCACATCCGTCCTCGTGTTGACCGGTGAATCAAAGCGGGAGGATCACGAAGCATCGGGCTATAAAGCTTCGCTGGTGGTTGACTCGGTGGTCGACCTCATCCCGTTGCTCGGGAAATGACCGTGCGGCGCCCGCCGCCAAACCACCGGTGTGCGCGCCCCGGCATATTCACGTCCTGGAGTTCAAGTTTTAAAAAAGCGGCACGCCGGATCCCCTCATCCAACGCACATCCATCGCTGGAATCCCGACTGACGGATTTGATTGAACCCATGCCAAAAGTGTATAAATTCATCGCGGTTGGCCTCGGCCACATAAGTGATCACTGGTTGCCCTTGTTCTCTTCGGAAGGCCAAGCGCGGATTTTTAACGACGCGAAGCGGGTCGAGATAGCCGCGCTCGTGGATCCCGACCGCACCACCTGGGCCAAGGGGAAGCAATACGGCCTCGACGCCCCTTGCTTCGTCCAGCTCGAGGACGCCTACAAGGAGGTGGAGGCCGACGTCGTCTTGGTCCTCACCCCGCCGCAGTACCACGCCCGGTACGTGTGGGAGGCCATCCAGAACTTGAACCACGTGCTTACAGAGAAGCCGTTCATCACGGAGACCAATGACTTGAAGCACATGATCGGGCTCTTCGAGACGATAAAGGAGGAGAACCTGCTGTGCGTCGTGAACCAGCAGTACCGCTGGGCGCCGCGGATCCAAGCGGTTCGCAAGGCCATCGACGACGGGAAGATAGGCCAGGTCGGCTTCGTCGTGAGCTATTTCAACGAGGCCGACTACCACTTCAACCTCTGGTGGCGCCAGCTCCACGGCGACATCTCCGCGTTCAACTGGTTCGTCCACCACTACGACACCATGCGGTACATCCTCAAGAACCGCAAGCCAGTGGAGGTGTACGCGAAGCTCATCCGCGTGCCATACTCGAAGATCGTCGGCGAGTCGACCGTGTTCCTCAACGTCACGTTCGAGGACGGCATCGAGTGGACGTACAACGGCAGCCAGGAGGGCCGCGGCTGGAACACGCCCGGCCAGTCGATGTTCACGATCCACGGCTCGGACGGCATGATCGAGAACCCGCGGGACGGCCCGCCCGTGCTCTACAAGGCCAAGGACGAGAAGGGCGAGGCGTTGATGCCCGATCCCGGCGACTCGCACGCCCCGTATCCAGACTACTGGCACGTCACGCTCCGCAAGTTCGTGGAGTCACTCGACGCAAACAAGCCCGTCGACGAGGACGTCACGACGTTCGAAAACAACATGTCGACAATCGTCATCCCTCTCGCGGCGCGGGAGTCCCACCGCCAGAAGCGGCGCGTTAACGTCCAGGAGTTCCTGGCGTCGCTCTGATGGTGATTTTTTCCCTATGGACCTCCCTACCGTGCGGCAGCCAATCAGCCTTTTTTTCTATTGGATAACCTTTTTATCAGCCACGGGTCTCTTTGGACTTGTTCGACATACCAGAAGAGCGCCGGCGGGTTCGAGCGCGCCGGCCACGCGGGCTGACAGATGGAATACGATGATTGCGTGAGGTGTGGCTTCAAGTGCAGCAGCATCTGCACGGTCACGAGGGGGACCAGAAAATACGACCTCCGCGAGTTCCTGGAGCGGCACCTTGGCAACGGCGAGGCGCTGGCGTGGCCTTGCACGGGGTGTCATGCGTGTGACGTGGTATGCCCGGCGGAATTCAAGCCGCACCAGCTCGTCCAGAGGGCGATGGGCGGCTTCCTCCGAACCCACGAGAACGCGCTGTCCGACTACCACGTGGAATTCAAGGAACGCGGCAGGATCGGCGTCAACGGAGTCGATCTCGATGATCTAGTTCTTCCCACTCGTGCTGCATGCAAACATTCCTTCTTGCAAGCGTTTGACAAGGTCATCATCTTTCCTGGCTGCCTGATCTCCGCGAGGTTCCCGTGGCTCGTGCACCGTGCGTACCAGCTGCTCGTGCTGCTGGGCGTCGATGCAAGGCGAGTCATCGTCGAGGACGAGGCTTGTTGTGGCTCCTTCCTCCGCTCGATCGACGATGGCGAGTTGTTGGACAACGGCAGGAGGGTCTTCAAGACGATGCTGAAGCGGGGGGAGAGAACCCTGCTTCTCACCCTGTGCGGCTCGTGCACGAGCACGCTCCGTGACTTGCAACGGCTCTTGGCCGCGGATGGCCCGCAAGAGAAGGCGATCGGCTCTCCTGGCAGTACGACGATCCAGCACTATGCCGAGCTGATCGCCTCGCCGGAAAGCGCTCGCTTGTTGCGGCCGCTCGTGGAGGGGCTGGCTTCCAGCAAGAACGGGAGCGTGAAGGAGCGCGTCTACGTGCAGTTCCCTTGCCAGGCGATCACTGACGCCGCCGAGCGCCAGAAGGCCGTGGAAGGGCTGCGAAGCATCATGGGCGCGGCCGGGTTCGAGGTGGCCCGCGTGTCCCGCGATCTCGGGTGTTGCGGCGCGGGCCTGCTGGAGACGCATCCTGACCTCGCGATCGAATACGGGATCCAGCGGATGGCCAACTTGACCGGCGACTCCGAGGCCGGGGTCGACACGATCGCGGTCGCATGCGGGAACTGCCACCGAATCTTCGTCGATTTCAAGCCATCCATGGGGGTCGAAAGCGACGTCGTCGAAGACATCGACGTCGGCGTCAGTTTCTTGCTGGACATGCTCATGGGTAGCATCCTCCCCTCGAACGCGTGAGGGCGATTCCGCCGCTCACGATCGAGGGGAAGGCGGGGAGTTTTATCATGCCGTTTTTAATTACCCGCGGTTCATTCACTTCGACATAGAAATCGGATGCGATCGGCCGAATTGAAAGCGTCTTCGTTGATCGCATAGGAAAAAACCTTGAATGGTTTGCACGAGTGATCAGAGTTTGGCAAATAAATCACCACGCGGCGAATTTGCGGGAAGAAAGCTCAAGAAGAAACGTCAATCGTTTCGCTGGAGCGATTACAATTACATCCAAAAGAAGCTGGGACTCAGGTATAAAGCTGACCCGTTGGGGGGCTCTGCAATGGCCTCCGGCATCGTCCTCGAGAAGGTGGGCCGGGAGGAACGCAAGCCCAACTCCGGCATCAGGAAATGCGTGCGCGTCCAGCTGAAAAAGAACGGAAAGACCATAACCGCATTTTTGCCCGGCGACGGTACGCTCAATTTCATACAAGAGCACGATGAAGTGATGGTTTGCGGCATTGGCGGGAAGCGCGGCCGCGCGAAGGGTGACATCGCCGGCGTGCGCTGGCAAGTCGTCAAGATCAACAACGTGTCGGTGATGGCGCTCCTCACGGGCAAGAAGGAGAAGACGACGAGGTAGGCGGGCCATGGCAAAGAAGAAAAAGAAGGACGAAGGTTCTCCAGAACCGCAGGCGGTAAGCGCGGACGCCCCCAAGGAGGAGGATGCCGCGCCCGCGACCGACGCCCCGAAAGCCGAGCCGGAACCCGCGCCCGCGCCCGCGCCAGAGCCGGCGCCGGCGCCCGAGCCGGAGCCAGAGCCCGTCGAACCCGTCCAGGACGAGGACGCTCCCGTCGTCGAGGAGTTCGAGACGGTGACGGGAACCGACATCAAGCTCTTCGGTCGCTGGCCGACCAACGTCACGACGCGCGACAAGGGCCTCCAGCGCTACATGAACCTGCGGGACATCGGCGTCCCGCACATGTCCGGCCTGTACCAGAAGAAGCGCTTCTGGAAGCACAAGCAGAGCATCGTGGAGCGCCTCGCAACGCGGATGATGACGCCCGGCACGATCAAGGCACGGATCAAGGGCAAGCGGACGTCGTGCCGCTCGGGCAAGAAGCAGAAGGTGATCAACATCATCCGCCGCGCGTTCGAGCTCATCCACCTCAAGACCGGCGAGAACCCCGTGCAGGTGCTCGTGAGCGCCATCGAGCACTCGTCGCTGCGGGAGGACACGACCCGCATCAGTATGGGTGGCATCTCTTACCAGAGCTCCGTGGACGTGGCTCCCGCTCGCCGCGTGGACATGGCCATCCACCTCATCGCCCTCGGCGCGAGCCGGCGGTCACACAACAGCCCGGTCACGATCGAGGAGTGCCTCACCGACGAGATCCTCGCCGCCGCCAGGGGCGACTCGTCGTCGTTCGCTGTCGCACGCAAGGAGGAGAAGGAGCGCATCTCCTACTCCGCACGGTAACGGCTGCAAGCGCTTCGTTTTTCCCACCATTTTCTTTCCAGCTCCCCCTGTTTCTTTTGCACCACCAATCCCATCAATTCGATCCACATCCGGATCGCACCGTGGCGATCGAATTAGACCGCACGCCTTGACGAGTGATACGGTCGCCGCGATCCGGGAAAGGTCGACGGCCGGTCATGACCGCAAGGACAAGGATCACCGCACCTGCGGTACCGTGGCGCATGGATGAACCGGCATCTGGGTTGCGATACGGGGAGAAAAAACGTCGGCAGCGCCGGCCTACATCTTGGTGAGGATGACCTCGTCGATGCTGAAGTGGCGCTGGAGCAGCTTCCGGCAGCGGTCGATCTTGGAGCCCCCCTTCCCGATCGCCATCCCGCGCTGGCTCGCGTCGATCTTCACCATGGCGCGGCCCTCTGAGATCGTGACCTCCTGGACCTCGGCCGGGGCAAGGGCGTTCTTGATGAACTCCTCGGGGTTGTCGCCGTTCTCGATGATCTCGATCCCCTTCTTGAGGTCGCGCTCCGCCTTCTTGATGTTGGCGCCCTTCTTCCCGATGGCGAGGCCGGCTTGGCCCTTCTTCACGATGAAGATGATGCGGTCGTCCTCGGGGACGCAATCGTCGACCTGGGCCCCGGATATGTTCTCGAAATAAGAAATGAATCCCATACTCTTTTGATCAAGACTGTAACTCATGTTGGTTATCTCTGCGTGATGATACAATTCGTGTCTTCAAAACTCCTTAACCACTTCGAGGATCTTGCTGTCTCCTGCTTGCTCCACCGCGATCGCCGCGATCATGTGTGGGCGGCCGCACTGGTTTCCGAGGTCGATCGACGAGCCGGGGTAGGTGAACACCTCGACTTTGCGAGTCTGGAGGGACATCTGGCGGAGCAACTCGCTCTTGTACGGCGCGGGCAAGTTGTCTGCGATGATGAGCAGCTTCATCTGGCCGGTCCTCAACTGCCTCAACACGTTCTTCTCGCCCATCACGATCTTCCCCGTTTTGACGAGAATGCGCAGGTTCCGGTTGAGGAGGGCCATCTTGCTCTTCGATTCTGACATAGAACCACGTCCTTGAGATGACTTCTTGAATGACCCGTCGCATTAAAAAACCATCTAAAACGCTCCGTCTTCACAAGCGAGCATGCGTTGCGGGCGGGATGTAGTGCCGGTGCCTTGGAAGAAGGTTGGAGGCCGTGCTAATGCTCGTGCAAGCCAAGGCTCTCCAACTCGTCGGCGGGAGATGGTTCCGCGGGGGGCAAGACCTGTGGGAGAAGAAAGGAAGTCATATAACCGTCATCTACATGTGTATGCACCCGTTATGTATATGTACAGGAATGTCTGGCGCATTGAAAACCGTAATCCTTACAGGTTAGTATCTTTTTACCGGCAGTACTGCACAACTCTTTTCGCGTCGGAAACGAAACCGCCATCTCGCGTGCCCCAGCCGCCGAGCGCCTCGACCGTGGCGCGTGGAATCTTGTTTGGCCACAAAATGAGTTCACTGAGCTTATTCAAGTGTCCGAAGCCCTCGATCTTCGTGATCTTGTTGTCATAGATATAGAGGTATTCAAGGCGACCGAGCCGGTCAAGCCCCTCGATCCGCTTGATCTCATTTCCGTTTATTTTCAAGGTCTCGAGATTGACGAGATTATTAAGACCTTCGATGCGCTGGATCTTGTTATGTTCTAAGAATAAGTTCTTCAAGTTCGTGAGCTCGCTGAGTCCTTCGATGCGTCGGATCTCGTTCGATCCAAGATGCAGCTCTATTAGATTCGTGAGGTAATCAAGTCCCTCGATGCGTTTTAATCCGCAGCCGGATAGCCGCAAATCCTTGAGATTGAAGAGATGATCGAGCCCCTCGATCTTCCCGATCGGATTTGCATAGATATACAGTCGCTTCAAATTCTTGAGGCTCTCGAGCCCCTCGATCTGCGCGATCTGGTTTGAACAGAGGTCCAAATCCTCCAGGTTTTGAAGTTCGTTTAATCCAGTGATGCGAGTTATACAGTAGACAAGGAACGACGGAATGATGCCGTTATAGGGGAGATTTTAAGGCTGTATTTCATGGTCTTTCATGGGAGCAATCATGCCATCGTTGAAGGATGCCATCATTAACTCCGTCAAAAAACTACCGGAGGCCGCATCACTCGACGATATAGTGGACGCCATCAAGGAGCAACGGCAAGAGATTGAGAAATCGGCGGAAAACGGAGTTGATGGCGACAAGTTCGGAATGACCCGCTTGTCCGAACGCTCCTTGAAGGAATTCCTCGATGCGGAACTTGACCTTTACTCCGATGCGGATTTGCAGGTGAAACAGCATTGAAGGGAGCGATTCGGTTGTGGTTTCAACCACAATAGTATAAAAACCATTTCGATTAGATCCTATGGGTATTGCAAGTTGGAGCCCATTCACGCAAAATAATCAAAGGTGTTCAAGGTGAACGGCCACCAATTTCATTGAACGGCAAGAAGATCGACATCTCTTGCCCCGAATCGATATACGAGCAATACGTGCAAAAAGTGGCCCCCCTTCACGACTCACGTGCTAGTTCTTTACCCGGTATGCTTGTCAAGGCATTGCAATGCCTCCGCGATTGCACAACCGTCCTGGACGTCTGCGGCGGCACGGGAAGGATAGCCCGGCATCTCGTGAACCAGGGGTACAAGGTGAAGGTCGTCGACTCGAGCGAGGATATGCTGCGCATCGCCAGGCGCAAGGGACTGGACGTGGAGATCCAAGATGCGCGGCACCTGGATGAAAGGCCGGCGTCCTACGATGCTGTCATTTGTTTGGGCAACAGCCTCGGCGGTATCCCGTCGAAGGCCGGGAGGAATCAGGCCATCCGCGAGATGGCGAGGGTGAGCCGGAAGCGCGTGATCATCGATTGCGCGAACCGGCTTTGCGACCTGGCCGTGGTCTGGCTCCCGATGTATGTCCGGCATTGGGCGGGCTGTTACCGGCCCGGGTTGCAGCTCCGGAAGGACGTGTGCTCTGGTAGAAACCTCGGCGAAATTGTTTTCCACGATCGCGAGCTGGACGCGGTGCTCTACCATTACGTGTACAGCTCCCTGGAACTGAAAGAGGAGATGGAGCGTGCCGGGCTCCGGGTCCACGCCGTGAATAGCATCCTGGCAAGGCGAGTAGCGCTTGTTGGCGACAAGAGGCGGGAGCCATGAAGGACCATGTCAAGCAAGCCGATCTCTTGAAGAAAGAGGCCGGGCAATTGCTGGTGGAGTTGAACCTGGCCGAGCTCTTGAACAAATATGGCCAGGTTCACATCACGGGAAGCTACGAGTACGATCTCATGACCCGCCGGGACATCGACATCTGCGTGGAGGTTGTCAATCCCAGCATCGAGCTGCTCTTCTCCATGGGCAAGGATCTCGCGCTGCTCCCAGGCGTCGGGTCGATGTACTACCGCAACGAGCTCGAATTGCAGACCCCGGGCAACCCGCGTGCCATGTTCTGGTGCGTCGGCATGCAACGCCACGACGGGCACGGAATGCAGAAGTGGAATCTTGATATCCTGGTCTCGTCGCCCGAGGAGGTCGAGCGGATCCTGGCCAAGGGAGTGGAACTGCTTCGTAAATTAGACCGGACGAGGCGGGAACGCGTCCTCAAGATCAAGGGCCCCCTTTCGGCGACAGGCGATTACGGGAAGGCCTACAAGAGCACGGATATCTACGAAGCAGTCATCGAAGGAGGAGTGGAGAACCTCGCGGGATGGAAGGCGTGGTGGCGAGAAAAATAACCCGGTAACCTTGATCTCGATAAGGCGCCAACCGCGGGGCTTTCCTATTTCCTGCTGAACAACCGGGCCAGCTCGTCCCGGACTTGGTCGTAACTCTTTCCCGTCCCAGCAGGCAATGGCCTCGACGGGGGTTCCATCACCCGCCCCATGAACAGCATGGTGCCGGATCTCGTGTCCTTGATGCAGAAGATGAACGGGTGGTCGGCCCGGAAGACTGGATTCGGCGGTGGCCTCGCCCCGGGTGCACAGCCGGGGGCCAACATGACGGCGGTCACCGCCGCGGCCTTCGTGCCCTCCTCGTCCACCTCCACGAAGGCCTTGTGGAGCACCTCGGAGACGTACGCGCCTGGCGATCCCGTCAGCCCAGAGAAGTCGGCCTTCCCCTTGACGAAGGCCTCCACGATGCCGAGCGATCGCAACAAGGCTACCAGCATGACCGTGTACTCCATCTTGAACCGCGGGAGGTACACGTCGACCTTGCACGCCATTAGGCGGGAAACCAGGTCGTCGACCAACTCCACGTTCAGTTTCGCTTCGATCGCGCCGATGCCATCCCGTTCCCGTGGCAAGATGATGCCCATGACGATGCCACGCCCTAGATAGGGCAGCTCGATGTATTGGAGCTCGCTCGTTTCGGCATAGCTGAACTCCGCTTCCACGTTCATCATCTTGACCATGACACGGCCCTGATTCAGGCGGTAGAAGACTTGATCATTGGTTCTTTCACCGTGAAACTTCGTGACCCACTTGCCCTTGAAGTAGATCGCGTTTGTGAGGATCATTATCGTCTCGGGGAAGGCGGGGATCATCGCCGGGCTCACGACCTCGCGAATCAGCCCTCTTGTCTGTTCGTCGACCCACGAGTTGATCCGCTGCCCGACGGCGGAAGGGCTGCGGTAGTCCACGGCGAAGATGGTGCCCCGGAAGTAGTACTCGATCCACTCGATGTATTCCTTGAAAAACGGGTAGTCGGCTTGGAGCCACAGCGCGTTTGCGAGCAAGATCTCGTTTCCGGCCTGTCCCTCGGCGACCGACAAGCCATCCGTGATGGCATGTATCCCGCGGGACAGGGCCTTCGCGTCCATCTCGAGGTGGAGGGCGCGGGCCATCTCCGAGGCCGTGTTGTTCCTCGTCCCGACGTACGTCATGGCCAGCGCTAGCGAGATGCTGAATGGGGAAAGGAAGAGGTTCCCCGACATGCTCCGCAATCGTGCGTAGAGGTCCAGCCCGAACTTGTTGAACGAGAGCGCGACTTTCTTCTCCTCTGGGATTGATGGGTAGCTCATGCGGTGCACCTCTAACCGTCGATGAAGATCTCCCTGACGTCCTTGTATATGTTGGGATACGGGAACGCTGGCCAGCCCGGGAACCCACTCGCGCGGCTCGGCATGGGCGTCGTCCAGTTCGAATCTGTCGGCCTCGTTAAAAAAGGTATAGCGCGATGCCCGGTACCAGAGCGGCTTGGATGACCGGCGGCCAAGCTATGCACGGTCGAGCACCCGCTCGAGCACGGCGCTGAACCCCTCCACGAACGCCTCGAACTCGTCCCGGAGCTTCTCGGGCTTGCGCTCGATGCACGGCGCGGCGACCAGCCCCGCGCACTCGTCCAGCGTGACCAGGTCGAACGCCCAACCGTAACCGATGACCGCCTCGGCGACGTCGGCCTTCTCGTGGGCGCCACCCCGTGCCCCGATCTTCTCCCCGGACCTCTCGCTCGCGACGGCGGCGGCGTCGCGGAGTATCGTCGCCGAGACCTTTGACGCGCCGCTGATGTCCAGCCGGCCGTGCAGCGCCGCCGCGATCTTGGCCTTGGCCATGCAATAGATCAAGTTGGCGACCGCGTCGCCGAGCTTGGCGTAGGCCTTGTTATGCATGGCGTCTTGCAAGCCGCGGATGCCTTTCTTCATGTAGTCGCGCGTGTCCATCGCCCGCAGCACCAGAAGGAGTGGTGAAGCCCCGAGCTGATCACTTGAACTTCTTCAGCGCGTCATCGGCGAGGCCTTGCATCTCCTTCAAGTCGGAGCCCATCCTGTTGCAAGCGTCGATCAGCGCCTCCATCGAGGAGATCTTCCCGTCGGTGTTCACGTACATGGACGGGTCGACGCCGAACTCGCGCTTGTATGACGCGAACAAGACGTGCTCGTTCTTGAGGAGGTACTTCTTCAACGCGTTGCAGAAGCCGTGTGACTCGTTCACGATGATCATGTTGGCCTCCGTCTGCGTGAACTTGCCGACGGGCTTGATGTAGATCAGCTTCTTGAACCGGGCCTTCTCTTCCTCCTCGAGTTCAAGCTCTTCCTTGGTCTTGGGCTTCGGAGCGGCCTCGATGAGCACGCCCGGCGGCGCCGACGGCACCGGGGCGTTGCCTTCTTCGTCGGACATGGAAATGGCTCTCTCGTCAAGTAATAGGTGATTGAGTCGCGTCGTGCTATTATAACTTTATTTTTAAAACCTCAGCCAGGCTCAAGACCCGACGGGCGTGTTAGGCCGAGAGGATCGCGCGGATCCTCGCGAGCGCGTCTCGTATTGATTCCTTAGACCCCCGTATCTCGATCTCTATCTTTTTCGCGGCCGTCATGTGGATCGTCATGGTGATGCGTACCTTCTTCTTGATCTGTTGGATTTTCTCCAGGATGGCGGGATCCGTCGAAAAATCGAGCACTATCTTTTTCCGGGAAAGTAATGCCAATGCTAGTCGCCTCGTGGGCGGGAATTAAAACGAATGAAGAGAATGCTTATTGGAGGTTCTCTATGCGCTCGCGCACGTGTCCGTAATCCTTCGCGAACTTCCGTGGGTTGGGATAGGCGCACAGGTTGCACTTGAGGTCGTTCCCCTCCCGCACGAGGACCGTCCCGCAGTTGCTGCACTCCGCGTAGATGACCCCGTATTCGGGGAACTTGGTCGTGAGCTCGTACTCGAACTCGTTCTTCGACATAACCTTGGCGCGGACGATGTCCGTCGGCTTGAAGCCGTCGTCGACGTTCGCGAGGTAGTTCGACGACATGTTCGAAACGTGCAAGATGCCGTCGTACGTGTCGAAGAGAAAGTGGTTCCTGATCTTGAAGATGCGGAGCAGCGCAGACTGCTTCCGGGCGAAGACCACCTCCGCGATGACCGAGTCCCCGACTTGAGGCACGATGATCTCCTTCTTCTTCACCGGCTGCACGGAGACCTCCAGCCGCTGCCTGTCGATCCTCTTGAACCCGCTGAACATCGCATATATGCGCCCGTTCGCCTCGTAAGTGCCGGAACCGGGGATGAACTCCTCGACTACACCGAGGAGGTCGCCGATGGCGACGAAATCTTTAATCTGGCTCATGTTGCATCCCGCTGTCGAATGAAAAGGCTTTGTCTTGTTGAACCGAGCCAGCACGTGCACGAAAAATCGCACCGAATGGTTGCAATCACGTGGCTTCCTTGCGCTTGCTCTAGCCTGGTTAAATAATGTGGCGCGCCTTTTTTTAAACCATCGTCAAGCAATGGGTATCGTGGGCACGGTGAACAAGCGGCAGTTGGTATCCCTCATCGAGCAGATGAGGACGTTCGAGCCGGCCAGTGCGAAGGTAGCACTCGAACAGTACGCGACCGATGCCATCGCCGCCGTGGAGCTGGTCTTCAACGCCGGGTTCGTGCACGATGACTTGCACGGCCGGCTGGTCATCGATCTCGGCACGGGCACGGGCCGGCTGGCCATCAGCGCGCTGTGCATGGGCGCGTGGCGGGTGGTTGGCCTGGAGGTCGACCCCGATGCGCTCGCGCTGGCGAGGGAGAACGCC
>JAFGBX010000102.1 GCA_016932935.1 Promethearchaeota archaeon
CACCACGCGCTTGATCGAATCGACGAGGTAGTCCAGGTGCTCCTGCGCCATGCGCGGGTGGCACGGCAGCGTGACGAGCCGCTCCCACCGCTCGCAAGCGACGGGGCACTCCCTCGGCGAGTGCCCCCTGTCCTTGAACGCCTTCACGTGAACGAGTGGCATGTAATGGGTGCCGCACCTTATCCCGAAGTCCTGGTGCAGCTTGTAGACGAACTGGTCGCGGGAAACCTTCGAGCCCTTCTCGATGAAGAGCAAGAAGAGGTGGTAGACCGATTCCGCGCGGGGTATGGTGCCTGTCGATTCCAAGCCCGGGAGCTTCCCCAATTCCTCCGATAGGAATGCTGCGATCTCCTGTCGGCGCCCGTTCAGCTTCGCGAGTTTCTTCAGCTGGCAGAGCCCCACCGCGCCTTGCACGTCGGTCATCCGCACGTTGTAGCCACAGTCGTCGAAGTCTTGGAACCAGTACCGTCCCTTGTCCACCTCGCTCGCATGATCGGACTCATCGAGTGGTAAATACTTCGTGGATTGGCCGAACACACGCGTGCAGTGTGACTTGTACGACCGGACGCGCTCGTTGAACGAGTCGTCGTTCGTGGTCACCATCCCCCCCTCCCCGAGCGTGGACATGTTCTTCTGCTCGTGGAAGGAGAAGCAGCCGATGCTGCCGATGCTGCCCGTCATCTTTCCATGGTAATTCCCCCCGGGCGCGTGCGCGGAGTCCTCGATCACGTGTAGCCCGTGCCTCGCTGCGAGCTCGCTGATGGGATCCATGTCGACCGACCGCCCGTACAGGTGGACGGGGATGATGGCCCGCGTTTTTTTCGTGATCAAGGGTTTGATGGTTTCCGGATCCATGTTCATGGTCGACGGGTTCACGTCGCAGAACTTGACCTTCGCACCGAGCACCACGGCACTCGCTGCGGTGGCGATCCACGTGACCGGCGTCGTGATGACCTCGTCGCCGGCCTTGATGTCGATGGCCTTGCACGCCATGAGCAGCGCGGCCGTGCCGTTCGACACGGCGATGGCGTGCCTCGTCTTGCACATTTCAGCGAACCTTTTCTCGAACTCGATAACCCTCTTGCCGCTCGTGGGTGCATCGCGGGCCAAGCATTCCGCGATCGCGGCCTTTTCCTCCTCACCATACATGGTTCCGAACCGGGTTTGCAAGTCGTACTTGACGGGGGACGTCGGAGCGTTCATGGTGATCGATGTTTTTTGTCTCCAGAACACAAGAAGGTTTGGTGACCCGATCTGGCTCGATCGCCGTCCTTCCCGAGGCCACTGGTGCTCGCGCACCGGATGCTCGTACCTGGCTATCCAGAAAACACGATCGTCTCCCTCAAAGAAGCGGTCAAGTTTGTCGACTGGATCGAGTTCGATGTAAAGGTGCTAACCGATGGAACAATCGTATCGCTGCACGACGGCACTGTGGATCGCACGACGGATGGCACGGGGGACATCACCAAGATGGACTACCAGGAAGTCAAGAAGCTGAACGCCGGGAAGGGATACGGGTTCGGATTCGTCCCTGTACCGAGGGTCGAGGAGATCCTCGAGGTACTGGGGACGTGCAGCAGGTTCGTCCGGGCCGAGATGCACATCCACAACCTCTGGGAGCCGGAGCCCCTCGTCGCGCTGCTCGACAAGTACCACGTGCGGGATCGCTGCTATTTCAATTTGAACGCGATGATGATGGGCATCTACATGCGGGAGGACCTCCACGACACGACGTCCCTCCTCAGCCTGAACGCGCAAGGAGATTCTCCTGAGATGAAGGACTTGTGCAATCAGTACGATCTCGCCTACCTCTGCGTCCCGCACGGCTTGTTGACCGCCGACTACGTCGACCACGTTCACGCATACCGGCGCGAGAGTCCCGTGTTCGTGCAATGCTACCCCGTGCAAGATGAGCGTGATTGGAAGCGCATGGTCGACATCGGCGTTGACGTGATACAGACCGATTTTCCAGACGGCCTGGCGGCCTTCATCGCCGATTATATCCAGTGAGGGATGGCCAGCGGCGAGAGGGACGAGTCGCGGGATTTTTTAACCACACGCGACTTCTCATCCCTTGATCCCATGACGTCATCTAAAGTGACGATCGCGTTGATCCAAGCCGCAGCTGGTGCGGAGATCAATGCGAACTTGGAGAACACGGGGCGGCTCGTGGCGAAAGCTGCAGAGCAAGGCGCGAAGATCGTTTGCTTGCAAGAACTGTTCGCGACCCGGTATTTCGCGCAAGTGGAGGACAAGGAGGCGCTCCGGCTCGCGGAGCCCGTGCCGGGCAAGACTAGCACCTTCCTCGCCGGGCTCGCTAAGGAGCATCGGGTCACGCTTGTCGGGGGCTCGATCTTCGAACTCGGGGAAGACGGGCACCGCTATAACACGGCCTTGACCTTTAACCCCGAGGGAAACGTCGTTGCCAAGTACCGGAAGGTACACGTCCCGCACGACCCGAACTTCTGGGAGAAGTTCTATTTCACGCCAGGGAACCTCGGTTACGTTCATACGAAGGTCTATGACATCACGATCGCCCCGCTAATATGCTACGACCAGTGGTTTCCCGAACCGGCCCGTATCCTCGCGATGCGCGGCGTCCAGATTATCTTCTACCCCACCGCCATAGGCTGGTTTCCCGAGATGAAGGAATACGAGCCGTGGACGGCCGGCCGGTGGGAAGCAGCCATGCGAGCCCATGCTTCGATGAACGCCATCTACGTGGCGGCGGTGAACCGCACGGGGAAGGAAGGAAACTTGACGTTCTGGGGCGGGTCGTTCGTCGCTGACCCGTACGGCGAGATCGTGGCACGCGCGCCCGAGGCCGAGGAGGCCGTCCTCGTCGTCAGCCTGGACATGGATAGGATATCCCAGTCACGAGACGGTTGGCTCTTGATGAAGAACCGCCGCCCTGACACATACGGGCCGCTGGTGGGTAAGCCATGAGGTGCATCGAGGGCATCCCGTCCGCGCTCGGTTATCGAATGCCCGGCGAGTTCGAGCGCCAGAAGGCCATCTGGCTCGCTTGGCCGCACAACGAGGAGACGTTTTATAGCCCCGCTAATGTCAGGGCAGTCGAGGACATCTACGTGCGGAACATTGCCGCCTTGCACGGCGGGCAGAACGTGCACTTGCTCGTCAAGGACAGGGCCATGAGAAAAAAGGTCGAGAACGTGCTTGGAGGTGCCGGCATCACGATGGGCAAGATCCTCGTCCACGAGATCCCGACGGTCGACGTCTGGATCCGCGACTACGGGCCGACCTTCGTCATCAACCCCGCTGCCGAGGAGCCGCTGGCCATGGTCAAGTGGACGTTCAACGCGTGGGGCAACAAGTACGACGACCTGGCCATCGACGACCGCGTGCCGGCAATCATGCAGGCAAAAGTGATCGACGTCCCAGCGTTCGACCCTGCCTTCGTGCTCGAGGGGGGCTCGATCGACCCCAACGGCCAGGGCTGCCTCCTCACGACCGAGCAGTGCTTGCTCAGCCCGCAGCGGAACCCGTCCCATTCCAAAGCACAGATCGAGCAGAAGCTCAAGGATTACCTCGGCATCGAGAAGGTGCTCTGGCTCGGCGAGGGCATCGCGGGGGACGACACGGATGGCCACGTCGAC
>JAFGBX010000103.1 GCA_016932935.1 Promethearchaeota archaeon
ACAAGCGCGATGTACATCGTTTTCGACGAGAAGCTCGGCCCGACCGCGCAGAACTGGCTCCCCGCCGAGTTGCCCGCGGAGACGCGCGACAAGGTTCCCATGATGGTCATGAACATCGCGTCCAACATGGACGAGCTGCCGAAGGGGGTCGCCATGATCCCCGTGCCCGCGTACGCCATGAAGTCGCTCGTCCGGTTCGTCCGCTTCGAGGACGCGAAGCTGCGGGCCGGGATCGGCGAGGCGGCGATAGTGCTGCTCTTCGACGAGGCGGACGACGCCGCCTTCTACCGGTACCTCAAGCAGTTCGAGGACATCTTCGAGAAGTACGCGGGGACGGCGAGGGAGCTGCAGGAGAAGAAGGCCGCGAGGGCCCACTACACGACGATGCTCTCCAGCTTCCACGACGAGGTGCGCGGGCTGCTCGAGGCGCTCGAGCGCGAGGAACGGACAGGCGGGGCGTTCCCGTCTGACGAGGCCGAGGGAGAGAAGGCGCCGTTCAAGTGCAAGATCGTCGTGGTCGGCGACCCGAACGTGGGGAAGACCAGCCTCGTCATCCAGTTCACGGAGAAGGCCTTCCGAAAGACTTACCTGCCCACGATAGGCGTGAACATCACGGAGAAGACCATCGCCCACGATGGCGGCCATTTCACCATGATCTTGTGGGACGTCGCGGGGCAGGCGAAGTTCACGAAGATGCGGAAGCACTTCTACTCGGGCGCCAGCGGCGTCATCCTCGTCTTCGACCTCACGAAAAAGGAGTCCCTCGCCAGCATCAAAGACTGGCACGAGGACGTCAAGAAGAGCCTCGAAGGGGCACCGTTAAACTGCGTCTTGCTGGGGAACAAGAACGACCTCGCCGACCAGCGGGCGATAAGCGAGCTCGAAGCGAAGTCGATGGCAGCAGCGCTCACCGTCCCCTACTTCGAAACATCCGCCAAGACCGGGGAGAACGTCGACAAGGTCTTCAAGCACTTCGCGGGCATCGTGATGGCCTACAACGCGCTGCAACCGAGATAATGGTGCCCGACGCGATCTGTCCCGTCCCCACCTCGCCCACTACAATGTTAAATCCTGAGGGCACGATTCGATACTTACACGCAGAAGAATGGTGCAAGCCATGTCAACGAAGAATTGTGACGCTAAAATAGTGGTCGTCGGTGCTGGATCTGTTCAGTTTGGCCTTGGGACGCTCGGCGACCTCATGACGCTCGGCGCCGAAGAGTTGGCCGGCGCGACCATCATGCTCCACGACATCGACGAGGCCAACTTGAAGCGGGTCGAGAAAGTATTCAACATGGCGATAAAGGAATCCACCGACGAGGGCGAACCCATCGACTACAAGGTCGAGGCCACGGCGAGCCCCCAGGAGGCGTTGCGGGACGCGACCTACGTGATCATGACGATCGAGCACGGCAACCGCATGGAGACCTGGAAGCAGGACTACTACGTGCCCATCTCGCTCGGCTCCACGCAAGTCTACGGCGAGAACGGCGGGCCAGGCGGCATGTTCCACACGTTCCGGCAGGTGCCGCCCATGCTGGAGCTCGCCGACACCATACACGACGTCGCGAAGACGGCCCGGCTCTTCAACTACTCGAACCCCGTGCCGAGGCTCACCTGGACCATCAACCGGTACATAGGCAAGGTCGAACCCACCTTCTACAAGCGGAACGCGGGCCTGTGCCACGGCGTCGGCAGCGCGATGGCGTTCATCGAGGGTCTTTTCGGCGGGATCCTCCGGAACTGCGACCTCGTGTCCGCGGGGCTCAACCACTTCTTCTGGATCGTCAAGCTCGTGGCGAGGGAGGAGGTCAAGCTGCGCCAGGTCGGCACCCATCCCGAGGCCAAGTTCCCTGCTGGCACCGACTTGCTGCCCGAGATCCGCAAGCGTGCCCCGGTGCTGTTCGAGGAGATGGAGAACCCCTTCCTGGCCGAGCTGGTCAGCATCTACGGCCACTTGACCTACCCTGGCGCCAACCACCCCGGCGAGTACATCCCGTGGAGCTTGTACTACACGATGGCGGGCAAGTACGACTTCAAGGCCGACGCGCGCCATGGCCGGCAGCTCAAGCAGCAGATGCAGGACACGGTCGACGGCAAGGTCGGCAACCACTGGTGGGTCAAGCAGTCGGGCGAGCGCGCCATCCCGATCATGATCGGCATCGAGCACGACACGGGGCAGCACGAGCACGCGGTGAACGTCCAGAACGACGGCCAGTACATCGACCGGCTCCCCCCCGACTGCACGGTCGAGATTCCCGCGACGGTCGACAAGGGCGGGATCCACGGCACGCGGGTCGGCCGCATGCCGCGGGGCATCGAGGCGCTCCTCGTGCGGGAGGCGGCGCTGCAAGACCTGGTCGTCGAGGCGGCCATCACGGGCGACTACAACACCGCCCTCCAAGCCTTGTGCGTCGACGGCACGGTTCCCAACCCGAACATCGCCCGAGCCATCCTGGACAAGATGCTGGCGCTCCAGAAGCAGTACTTGCCACAGTTCCACCAGCGGGGCTAGCCCTCCCCCTTTTACACGTTCCCACCCTGCCGCGGCGGCCCCCGACCCCGTTGGCAATGGAGGCGGCTGGGAAGCTTTAAATACCCGACCGCCATTATCTATGTAGACTTAACAAGTGCGGTCGCGATGGTAAGATGGTAAACGAGTCGCCTGGCGAGGCCTCGTCGCCGTTCTCCGACGAGGCACTCAGACGGATTGCAAAGGAAAAGGTCATCCTCGCTTTCTTCGTGAAGGTTCACATCCTTGCATATATCTGTGTCAACGCCTTTCTTGTTCTCTTGGACTATTTCATCACCAGCCCTGGTAGCATCGATTGGGCGATCATCGTCGCGAGCAGTTGGCTCGTCGGGCTCGGCATCCACGTCGGGGGGTACCTCATCTACGCGAGGGGCGTCATCGGCGGGAATAAGAAGGGCCTCCTGTTCCACTTCATCGCTGAGGCGTTCTCCGTCCAAGCTGTGATCGTGATCAACCTGCTCACGAGCCCGTGGATCCTATGGCTCGTGTGGCCACTCGGGGCCATGGCAGGGGCGGTCATCGTGCACCTGATTCTGTTCAACTGGTTCCTCAAGGGAAAGGCTTCCCAGGGAAAGAAATCGTGGATGGATCGCAAGATCGACGAGGAGCTGAAGAAAGCGGGGAGGCAGAAGTGAGATGTTCTTCATGGGAAAAAAATTGATCGTGAAGGGGAAAAACGTCAAATTATCGCCCCTGGAATTTATGATCCTTCTCAAGGTCTACCAGGCCGACCCCGTCGGGATATCCGGCTACGACCTCATCAACGACTTGAACCGCACGTTCGCTGGGCTTTGGGTCCCGCAGAGTGGCACGATCTACCCGCTCCTCTCCCGCATGCAGAGCGACAAGTACATCGTGGGCGAGGAGCAGAAATCCGAGCTCGGCCCGGCGAAAAAGGTCTTCCGCCTCACTGACTTCTCCCGCTCCTTCATCGAGGTCATGCTCCTCGATAACTTCGAGCCCGAACTCACGTTTTTCAGCAATTACCTCGACTTCATCGTCGAGATGATGATAAAGGTGCGCAAGAAGGATCCAGCATCGGGAATCAACTTCCCGCAGGTCAAGCTCGCCATCGAGCACTTCGCGACGCACGTCCAGGACACGCTGAAGAAGGTGGAGGGGTTCGCGGCCGAGCTGGAGGGCGGGGGATATCCCCCGTGCAGGAAGTGCGGGGCGGTGGTCGACCGCAGCGCGCGGTTCTGCCCCGCTTGTGGGAACCCCGTCGCGGCGGAATAGCGATTCATTCCATCTTCTTGAACGCCTCGCCGAGCCCGTACATCTTCGCGGCGATCTTCTGCAGCATCAGTGGATCCAGGAGCTTTGCGAAGAACATGTCCCGGCGGGCGTTCTTGCCAACGGGCACGCGGAACGGAGGCTTCTTCTTCCCCACGACCCATGCGATCTTGCGGGCTACCTCCTCGGGGCCGGATTTGGGGTTCACCAGGTTTCCTTGTTTCTCGAGCAAGAGCCTGAACGCCTTCTCGTACTCGCCCGTCTCGCCCGGATCCGCCATCATCTTCGCGGACGGGCCGGCGAAGTTCGTGTTGAACATGTGGGGTTCCACGACCGACACGTTGATGCCGAACAGGTAGCACTCACCCAGCAGCGCCTCGGACAGCCCCTCGACCGCGAACTTGGACGCGTTATAGAAGCCCATGATCGGCAGGCCGAGCTGGCCGAGCACGCTCGACACGTTGATGATGAGCCCCGATCGCTGCTTCCGCATGTGCGGCATGGCCGCCCGTATCGCCCGGATGTACCCGTAGACGTTCGTGTCGAACGCGTGCCGCGCCTTGGCGTCGTCGTACGCCTCGAGGGGGCCGTAGATCCCGTAGCCTGCGTTGTTGACGAGCACGTCGATGCGCCCCTCGGCGTCGACGACCGCCTTGACGGCCGCGTCGACCGAGGCCGTGTCCGTCACGTCGCATTCGACGACCTTGATGCCGAGGCCGTTCTCCTTCCCGAAGTTTTCGAGTTCTTCCTTCCTCGTCTTGTTTCGCGTGCTTGGATCACGCATGCTCGCGTAGACCTTGTGGCCGTCGCGTGCGAGCTGCCTCGCGGTGTGGTACCCGAAGCCGCTGCTCGTGCCGGTGACGAACGCGACCTTCGATGCGGTTGTTCCGCCCATGGTGTTGCACCCGAATCGGATGGTAATGCATGGCGCTGCGTTGATTTAACCCTTCAACGGCGGCCGGGGGGCCGCGCCCCGGGGACGAGTGCCTGGCTATCGCCTGTTCCCATCGGCGAGGCGGCGGGCTAACCTGGCGATGTCCTTGTACACGGGCAACATCTTGAAGTATAGATCGAGGAACCGGGCGATGCCATCCCCTGGAGGCGTGGCAATGGCTTCGGCTGGCATCCGTTCCAGGTCTTGCTTCATCTGGCGGAATTCTTCCTCGTGTACGGTCACCACCGATACGACCAGGTCGAAGAAGCGGCTGACGGCCCCCGGGATGCTCTCCATCCGGTACTGCCAGGGCCCCCGCCGTGAAGCCGCCACGGTCAAGAGGCCCCGGCCGGACAAGGCCTTCAACGCCTCCGAGACGGCACCGGCAGAGATTCCCGTTGCCGCTTGCAGCTCCTTCTGGGTCCACGCGGGCCTCATGTAGAACCTCGCGAGCACCGCCGCCGCGGTCGGGTCCTGCCCCATCATTTTGCCCATGCCCGTGAAGTGCTCGCGGATCCTGTGCTCGAAGGCATCGATGGTGCCGACCGGGTCGCCGGCCGTTCCCGGCCCCGGACGAGCCAACGCCACCGGCAGGCGCGTGTGGATCGAGGGCGTGACCGAGCTCGCG
>JAFGBX010000104.1 GCA_016932935.1 Promethearchaeota archaeon
CGAACCGCGAGAAGAGCTCACCGAAGGCCTTGCGGACGGCTGGGGTGACCTTGACCATGACGGCACCCGCGGGGATGGGAGGCTCGACGTCGGTCACCGGCGGCTGCCCGTAGGCCATGATGGCGCCGTCAGGTGCGAGCAGCACCATTGGGATGAGTAGCAGGTCCTCCTCGCCGCCGGTGACCTCGATGACCGTGCGCCTCCCACTCGCGATCGCTAGCGCGATGGCCTCCCACGCCGCCCGCGACACGCCGCCGGTGGCGTTAGGCACGTCGCGGCGTTCGTACCCCTGTGGGAACGCGGCCTCGTAGCCCCGGCGCTGCGTCATGCCGTCGACGACGACGAGGTCGGGGAGGAAGTCGGTCTTGAAGACGTTCTTGGAGATGACGTCGCCGCAACACCCGAGGAACGACGGCCGCTCGTGATGCAAGTACTCGTTCACCTGCGGTAGCGTTTCCGCTTCGCTGCCCGCGATGAGGTCGCCGTGGAGCTTCGCAAGCTCCGGGCGCAGCTCTCTCGGAGCCACGAGGGCCGGCACCCCGGGTGGGAAGAAGACCGGGGCCAGGTCGTCCCCCTCGGCATGGCGGCCAAGGGCTCCCATCGGGCGGCGTGGTAGCGGCTTGAACACCCTCTTGAGGAAGAGGGCATGCAAGATCAACACCACGCCCAGCGGTACGAAGAACATGAACACGAGTAGGTAGATGCCCTCGTAAAACAAGTAATCCGCCAGGTACACGACGGAAACCAGGTCGACCAAGGCGTACGCAACGACGGCGAGGGTGATGACTTGTGCCCTCAACACCTTCCCCTTCGGGATGGACATCGCGTCGAACCGAGCTGGCATTGCTTCTTCGATTGCATCTACCCGCGCGCGCACAAATGTCTTTTGTCATCCCGACAGACATAGCAAATTCGCCCGCTCAGAAAGTTAAAAACCCACGAGCCACTTTAAGCCTTAACTAGACATCAAGATGGTCGCCTAATGGACGTACAGATCAAAACCGTCACGGCCAATCCCTTGCTCAAGCGGCGGGAGGTCTCGTTCCTCTTGAGCCCCGACAAGGGCGCGCCGGATCGCGTCGAGGTTCGCGACAAGGTCGCCGCGCTCCACAACGCGAAGTTCGAGCTGACCTTCGTCAGGAAGCTGAGCCCTCGGTTCGGCAAGACCGAGCTCGTCGGGACGGCCATGATCTACGATGACGAGGAGGCCGCGAAGATCGAGCCGACCTACATCAAGGTCAGGAACGTGAGCAAGGACAAGCGGGACGAGGCGCGGAAGGCTGCCAGGCGGCCCCGCAAGAAGAAGAAGGCGGAGTGAGGCCGATGGGAAAGAAAGAAGACGAGCAGAAACCCGCTGGCGCGGCTCCCGCCCCGGCTGCCAAGGGGAAGGGCCCGGCGGGCAAGGGAGGGAAGGCGGCACCCGCCCCGGAGAAGAAGGCGAAGGCCAAGTCCCCGGTCAAGAAGCTCTACGCGATCCACGGCAATAAGCTCACGCGCACCAAGACCGAGTGCCCGAAGTGCGGGACAGGGTACTTCATGGCCGTGCACTACAACCGCAGGACCTGCGGGAAGTGCTCCTACACGCAGTTCACCGACAAGGACGGCAACGTGCGCGGGTTCGGTGGCGCCCCGATGGGCGGCCCCGGCGGCGCCATGCGGCAGTCCCGGCGGCTGGGCCGCCAGCCCCAAGGGGGAGGCGGCGGTTCCGGCCCCTCCGACGAGGAGTGAAGCCCGCCTCCCGCAACCGTCCCCTCGTTTTTCGATGGCCTCGCGGCGCCAGCGACGGCTGGACCGGACTCATTCATTAGCACGACCTACTACAGCTACGTGGTCACCCATGACGACATGCCTCGGCCTGGAATCGACCGCGCACACGCTCTCCGCGGGCGTCGTGGACGACGCGGGGAGCATCCTGGGCGTGGCAAGCGACACGTACGTGCCCGACGAGGGCGGCTTGCACCCGCTCAAGACGTCGATCCACCACGTCGACTGCTTCCAGTCCGTGGTTGAGCGAGCATTGGGCCAGGCCGGCACCGCGCTGGCGGGGATCGACGTGGTCGCGTTCTCGCAGGGACCCGGCCTGGGCCCGTGCTTGCGCGTCGGCGCGAGCGTGGCCAGGGCGCTCGCGACGTTCCTGGGCGTGCCGATCGTTGGCGTGAACCATTGCGTCGCGCACGTGGAGATCGGCCGGCTGGCGTGCAAGGTCGACGACCCGCTCACGCTGTACGTCAGCGGGGGCAACACGATCGTGTCAGCGTTCGACTGCGGGCGGTACCAGGTGTTCGGCGAGACGCTGGACATCGCCCTGGGCAACATGCTCGACGCGTTCGCGCGGGAGGCGGGGCTGCGGCACCCAGGCGGGCCGAAGGTCGAGGCCCTCGCGCGCCAGTCGGTCACGTACGTCGACTTGCCTTACACGGTCAAGGGAATGGACCTGGCGCTCTCGGGGTTACTCACGTCCGCGGTCAACGCGCTGCCCGGCCACCCGATCGCCGACGTGGCGTTTTCCTTGCAAGAGACCTCGTTCTCCATGGTCGCCGAGGTGACGGAACGCGCGCTCGCGCACACGGAAAAGCGGGAGGTGCTGCTCACGGGCGGCGTGGCAGCGAACGGGCGCCTGCAAGAGATGATCCGCCTGGTGTCGGAGGGCCACGGCGCTACCTTCCACGCGGTGCCGCGCGCGCTGGCCGGGGACAACGGGGCCATGATCGCGTGGACGGGTATGCTGCAGTTCAAGCAGTCTGGTGGGATCCCGGTCGAGGACACCGGCATCATCCCCAGGTGGCGCCTGGACCAGGTGCCCATCACGTGGAGGTCGTGAGGGCATGGAACCGTCTGGCTCAGGGGCGCGGCCGGCCCCCCTCCCGCCCGGCGAGGTGCTGCGCGTGGGCGCCGAGGCGGTGCTCGTCAAGGGGGAGTGGCTCGGCGGCGAGGCGCTCTACAAGGTACGCACCCGGAAGGCGTACCGGATCCCCCAGATAGACGACCGGATCCGCGCCGAGCGGACGGTCACCGAGGCACGCATCCTCGCGAGCCTCCTGGAGGCAGGTCTCCCCGTGCCAGGCTTGTTGGACGTGCACCTGAAGGACGCGACCATCGTCATGGAGTTCGTCCACGGGGCGCGGTTGAAGGACGTGGTGGGGCCGCTGCGCGGCAAGCTGGCCAGCATCTTCTCACTCGTCGGCGCCGGGGTCGCGCGCATGCACGGACTGAACGTCGTCCACGGCGACCTGACCACGTCGAACATCATCTACGAGAGCCCCCTCGACAGCGAGGAGATCGCCTTCCGGTTCGTCGACTTCGGGCTCGCCCGCCACACTGCGAGCGTCGAGGACAAGAGCGTGGACGTCCACCTGTTCAAGCGAGTCATCACGTCGACGCACGCGGGGGACTACGACCACATGTTCCCCCCTTTCATGGCCGGGTACGAGGCCCATCTCGAGCAGCAAGGCAGACCGGGCGAGTTCAAGAAGGTCGAGCGACGGCTGGAGCAGATAGAGACGCGCGGGCGGTACGTGGAGAAGAGCAAGAGAAAATGAGAGGGCTCGTGGTTCCGACGGTGCCGCGTTTCACTCCTTCTTTGCCGGGGCCGCATCCGACACGGGGGCGTATTTCTTCCAGTTCGTGAGTGCAATC
>JAFGBX010000105.1 GCA_016932935.1 Promethearchaeota archaeon
CAGATCGAGGTCACGTTCGAGATCGACGCCAACGGCATCCTCAACGTCACGGCCAAGGACCTCGGCACGGGGAAGAACCAGTCGATCCGCATCGAGGGCACCAAGAAGCTCTCCGAGGACGACATCGAGCGGATGCGGCAAGAGGCCGAGAAGAACAAGGAATCCGATGAAAAGATCCAGAAGCTGATCCAGGATCGCAACGAGCTCGATTCCATGGCGTACCAGGCCGAGAAGCTCATGAAGGACAACGCCGACAAGGTCGAGGGCGACCTCAAGGACAAGTTGCTAAAGGCCATCGAGCAAGCAAAGGACGTCGTCAAGAACAAGGGCGACAACGAGGGCGCGATAAAGGAGGCAAAGGAGACCCTCGAGAAGCCGCTCCACGAGCTCGCCCAGAAGATCTATGCCAAAGCCGGCGGCGCACCCGGGGGGGCTCCCGGCGGCGAACCTGGTGGAATGCCGCCGGACATGGAGGACATGATCCGGCGGGCCCAGCAATCGGCCGGAGTCGGCGGTGCCGGGGGTGCCGGCAGCGATGGCGACAGCATGGGAAGAGAAGCCGGGTACGATTCGGAGCCGGGCCCTCCCAAGAAAAAGAGCACCAAGCGAACCGTCGACGTCGAGTGGGAAGACGAGGACAAGAAATGAGACTACGAACACTCGGCCATCCCCTTCTCCATCCCGTTTCCTTTTCATCCATCGTGCTTCGTGCCCCAGGCGCGGATGGACGCGCGCGCGATCCTTCGTAGCGACGATCCCGATGAGATCCATGCGTTCATTCTCGGCGGCGCGACGCCTCTATGAAACGCTTTTAGGGGACGATGGCGAGGTGGATCATAGATAATGTTGATCATGCTATCGTGGTAGTTGGCCACAATGTCACAAAAAACCATAGACCTCGCGTGCGTCGGGAGCTCTTGCGTCGACGTGATTATGTCGGTCACCGACGTGTTCCGGTTCGAGATGATCGACGCGCACGCGCCCGACGTCGTGAAGAAATACACCGCGATCGAATATTCGTCGAAATTGAACGTGTCATCCGTGAAGTTCGTGCCTGGCGGCAGCGCGTCGAACGTAGCAGCGAACCTCGGAAACCTGCGGGCGGTGAAGACCGCATACATCGGGAAGCTCGGCGACGATGCCATGGGTAAACTCGCCCTCGATGACCTCGCCAACGCGAACGTCAACCTCGACTCGTGCTCCCTCACGAAGGACGATGCGACCGCCGTGTCCGTCATCCTCATCACGCCGCTCGGCAAGGATCGCAGCATCCTGGCATACAAGGGTGCCAACAACCTGTTGAAGCCAGCCGACATCAAGGAGGACTTCATGGCGGGCTGCAAGAACTTGCAATGGACGTCGCTGACCTCGCCGTCGTCGATCGAGGCCATCGAAAAGTGCATCGACCTCGTCAAGCGGAACGGCGGGAACGTCTACGCGTGCCCAAGCATCTCGATCATCAAGAACGCGCACGACGCGGCCGTCAACCTGGTAAAGAAGTCGGACTTCCTCGCGCTGAACAAGGAGGAGCTCCTGGAGCTCACGTGGAACAGCAACTTGATGAGCGCGCTGCGCGACGCGCTGGCCATGGGTCCCAAGGTCGTGGCATGCACGGACGGCGGGAACGGCTCGTTAGTCACCGATGGGAACACGCTGGTCTCCGCGGGCGTGTACCCGGTCGAAGTCGCGGACACGACCGGTGCGGGTGACGCGTTCGCGAGCGGCCTCATCCTCGCCCACATGAGCGGGCTGCCGCTGGAACAGATGGTTCGCTACGGAGCTGCCATGGCGGCGTTCGAGTGCTCGGTGACGGGCGTGCGCGACGGCATACCCCACGACGTGAGCGTGCTGAAGGACTACATCGCGAGCCACACGTTGAAGGTCGAAGTCTCGTCGTTCAAGCAGAGCTGAGCCTAGGAGGCGACACCCCGTGGACAAATACATGGAACTCAAGGCCTGGGCACTCTCCTTGCTGAAGGATTTCAAAGGATCTCTGGAGATACCCGATTTCCGGAAGTTCTTGCTGGTCAACTTCGCGTCGCACTCGTCCGGCCCCGCCGGGCTCATGTCCATGTTCGGGCTGGGGGAGTCGACCAGCCTGACCCTCTCCTACGACCCGATGCGGAAGCTCTACTTCCACAAGGTGCTCGGCGCCACGCCGGAGCTGAGCCAGCTCTTCTTGTACTCGCGGCACGATCCGATCATGAAGGAAAAGGACAAGGATTTCTTCACGAAGGATCCGGTGTCCGTGCTGAAGGAGTTCCTCTCGCAGAAGGAGCTCGAGCTGCTCGGCATCGGCACGAAGCGCAAGAAACTCGTGCACGTGAAGGCGTCCGATTTCCAAGTGCTAGAGGGCATGCACGACGCCAGCGGGAACGCGCTGCGGCTCGCCGTCGACACGCTCTACGGCAACCTTGAGAGCTTCGTTGCCGGCTACGAGCCGCGCAGTCGGGTCTTCTATCTCGAAGGGGCGGACGGCCACCTCTTATTCGACGTCAACTTCACGCCCCTCACCAAGAAGGACGGTGTCAACCTCGTCACGTTCGACGTGTACGTCGACGAGACCAGGGAGGTCGGCAAGCACGCCTACATAGCGATGGACCAGGACTCGAAGATCAAGCTCGTCGACGAGGTCAAGGACGTGAACGTGCAGAACACCCTCTACTGCCTCATCGTTCCCGTGGCGTCGTTCGCCGTGCCGTGATCCCCTTCGGCCGGCGAGCAGACCTCCACAAACTAGGAAAAACGTAGCCTCGTGAGCCAGATGGTCAACGCCATCATCCTCGCGGGCGGGTACGGGACGCGCCTCCGCCCCATCACTTGCAGCATACCGAAGCCGATGCTTCCGGTCATCAACAAGCCCTTGCTCAGCTTCGTCATCTCGAGGCTGCTGGGCGACACGCCCGACCTGAAGAGGGTCGTCATCGCGGTCAACTACCGGGCGCACGAGATCGAGGCGTACTTCGAGCAGGCACAGAAGGAGCTCGGCTGCGAGATCCACGTGGTGGACGAGAAGAAACCGATGGGGACGGGAGGGGCGCTGAAGTACTCGCAGAAGCTGCTCGAGGACGACAGCACGTTTATGCTCAACGGTGACGTCGTTACCTACTTCAGCTACAAGGACATGCATGCCCAGCACAAGAGGACGAAGGCCCTCGCCACGATAAGCGCGATCCGCGTCGAAGACGTGTCCAGGTACGGCGTCCTCGTCTCCGAGGGGGGCGAGACCGAGATCCGCGAGTTCTACGAGAAGCCGAGGACGACCGAGCTCATCAAACGGTACTCGCGGTACCCGGTGAACGCGGGCACCTACCTGCTGGAGCCCGCCATATTCGACTACATGGAGCCCGGCCAGAAGCTCTCGATCGAGAAGGACGTGTTCCCGCGCGTCGCTGGCGAGGGCAAGGCGCACAAGTTCGAGTTCTCGGGCATCTGGAAGGACTTCGGCCTCCCCGACGAGTACCTGGCTGGTAACTTCATCATCCTGGAGGAGGAGCTCAAGCGGCTCGGGAAAGACAGCATCGTCGACCCCTCCGCGAGCATCGATAGTTCCGCGAGGGTCATCCCGCCCGTGTGCCTCGACGCGGGCGTCAAGGTGGGGCGGGATTGTACGATAGGGCCGCGGGTCGTGCTCGGGAGGAACTGCGAGATCGGCGAGGGGGCGAGCATCCAAGACAGCGTGTTCCTCGAGAACTGCATCGTCGACGCGCGGGCGGAAATCTCGCAAGCCATCCTCGGCGACGGGGTCAAGGCCGGGGTGGGCGTGCACCTCGCCGGCCCAGCCGTGCTCGGCTCCAACGTGTACATCGAGGACCAGGTCACGCTCAAGTCGTCCCAGGCCCAGACCATCAAGGTCTGTCCCTGGGTCACTCTTACGACCGAGTCGGTGGAACATGCGAAGAACGACGGCGCGTTCGTGCATTAAACTCGTGTAATCCCTTGTTCCGCCAGCATCATTGCACATGCGCGCTCGTGGAAGGTTTTTTAACTTCCCCGCTGATGAGGCAAGCAATTCCGTGTGTGACTAGTCAACGAACCGTGAACTCTATGGGCAAAGCATTCCATGTGGGGGAAATCGCCCCCGACTTGAAAGGAACCCCGGTGAACCAGCCGGACGAGTTTGACTTGAAGAAGGCCCTCGCGGACAAGGCGGTCGTCGTCGTCTTCTCGCGCTATTTCGGCTGCCCGGTCTGCCAATCCGATTTTGACAAGCTGCTGAAAATGAAGGACAAGATAGCGGGCAAGGCTCACCTCGTCTACATCACGCAGTCCAGCCCGGAAATCGCTAATAAGTACCTCGCGGGCAAGGAAGGCGTGGAATTCCCCGTGCTATGCGATCCGGCGCAGCCCTACCCGCTCTACAGCGCGTTCAACGTCGGGAACATCAATCTACTGACCCTCGCGAAGATGGGCGGCGTGGTCATCAGCGGGAAGTACAAGCACGGCGACCACGAGGGAAACGAGAAGCAGTCGCCGGCGGACTTCGTGGTCGGCAAGGATGGTAAACTCTTGCACGTCAACTACTCGTTGCTCAACGTCGGGAAATTGCTGGAAGTCATCGAAAGCCTTTGAATCCAACAAACTTCACCCCGCAACGCATTCTTGCTGCTTTGGAACCTTGACCAAATTTATCCGGCGATAACCTTTTTTTCCCATAGGTCTGTCCTATCGCTATAAAAGGACGTTTGATATTTTGCCGATGTATATGTCTTTCATCCTTGAATGGTTAGTGATGCCCAAACTCACGAGTGAGACCCATGCCTTCGTCTAAGATCATGACTGCCAAGAAACTCGCGAGGATCATGCTGGTGACGTGCTGCATCATGTTCCCCGCGTTGCTTTCGGCCGCATACCAAGGGATCAATGAGGAACAGACTTCAAAGCCTTCTGTTGAGGAATCCGGGGACGAGAATTACGCGATAACGTCGATCTGGTCTCAAGCAGAGAAGACCATCGACGGGAACGCCCTTGCCTCGGAATGGACGCTGGGGTTCAATAACACGCTGGTTGAATCACCGCTCTCGGTGATGATGGTCGAGAACGACGGCCGCAACTTGTACATCCATTTCACCACGCCCTCGGTCAATCCGTCCGCGATATTGGAGATCGTGTTTGACACGGGGAACGACGGTGCGTGGGCACAAGGCGGGGAGCCGTTGTTCATCTTTCAAGAAGGGAGCATGATGATAACCCTCGCGGAAACTTTCATCGGTGCCCCGGGCACGACAATACCGGTTCCTATGAACTGCATGGGCGCGTGTGTCATCACCGGCGGGGAAATGCTGGTGGAAGTGCAGATCCCGCTCGGTTTCCTGGGACTGGCCCCGGGGGGCACGATCCCATTCTGCGCCATCTGGGGCACATCTGGCCCCACGTACATGTACCCTGGCAACATCTTCGACCTGTCGGCATGGGCGCCCATCCACACGTCGATGCCAGACTCGCACGTCCCGACTTTGACGAACCCGGGCCTTTCCCCGAGCGTCCCGCCCTACAACACGAACATGCCGTACACGTTCTCCATCGACTACACAGACCTCGACAACAACGGGCCTGGCGATGGGGTCTCTTTGCTCCTGAACGGCCGCGCCGTCGCCATGGGGAAGCAAAGCCCCGGGGACACGAATTACGTCGACGGCTGCACCTACGTCGTGACGGTCTACTTGCCGCCGGGCGTGTCTCAATACGCTTTCGTCACCACGAGTGGCCTTTTCATCGTCCGCGAGCCATCGTCCACCAATCACACGACTCCGGACGTCCAGCTCGTCAACTCGGCGGCCCCAGCACTCGCTAGCGGGAAGGTCAACAGGCAGACGGGTGACGTTTTCTCTGAGATCGTGTATTCCGTCATCTATTCGGACGCGGACAACAACCAACCGCAGACCATCGAGGTGGTCATCGACGGCGTCCCCCACGCCATGGCACCTTTGTTGCCAGGCCGGCATCCCAACTACGCGCTCGGGGTGACCTACGTCTATGAGACGACCCTCGCCGCGGGGAGCCACGATTTCTACTTCACGTGCAGCGACGGGACGTTCTCCGCGAGGGATCCCCTTGCCACCAACCACACGGGCCCCTCGATCATCGCGGGTGGCCCGACCGCGCTGTTCGACGGCTTGTACGCGGAATACGACATTCCGATCGGCTTGATGAGCTACTTCACCAAGTTGAGGTACCAATACGCGCTATTGCCCAACGCCACCTACGCGGTTGCCGTCTATGGAAGTTTCATGGACATGGTTCTGCTGCAGACTTGTAACGAGGATCCCGACACGGGTGTCACGACGAATGTTTTCTCGGCCAGCGGTGGCGGTGGCGGGCCGTATCAAGAGGGCGGGAGGGACATGGTGTGGATCCCGCGGAACGCGACGCTCGGCAACTCCTTCATGATGAGCTATGGCGCCTCACCCTCCAGCATGACGATCACGGGGGAATCGTCGTATGCCTACGGAATTCACAACCGGAGCTGTTGGGTGGCGACCGACGGGGTCGGGGCCTCCGTGCTCTTCGATAAATCGACGGGAATACTCCTTCACATACACATGCCGAACCCGTCGGTGCCCGGGCTGTATGTGGACGTTGTCTTGTCTGACTCGAACGCGATAAACCTTCACGCGCCGGAAATAACGCAAGTCTCTGTGGATCCCACGTCGGGCGACGGGAGCACGACCTTCACGTTCCTGGCAAGGGTCAGTGACCTCGACGGCATCATGCCGCGATCCGTATCGCTCGTCATCGATGGAATCGCGCTCGAGATGGAGCCCGAGCTTCCAGCGGCCGGCGCGCAAGACATCGCGGGCGGGTTCGACTGCTCCATCTCGACGGCCCTCGCCACGGGCACGAGGCTCTACCACGTGGAGGTGTTCGATGGTACCAGCACCGTCAGGAACCCCACGTCGTCCGAGCTCTCGCTCGTCGTCTCGGCCAACAACTTGCACGCGCCGGTGCTCAGCGATGGCAGCGCGATCCCGGTCAATGGCACCACGCTCAGCATCATCTTCTTCATCGTGAACTACGCGGACGAGAACAACAACCCGCCCCAGTCCATCAACGTCTCCGTGAACGGGATCGACCTCGCGATGCAGAAACTGGATCCGGCTGATATGGACATGGTCGACGGCTGCTGGTACTACAGGAGGACGTCACTTACGGCTGGAGCATATAGTTACCACTTCACAGCGCACGACGGGCTCTTCCCCGCGAGGGATCCCATTGTAGGAGACATCCAGCTGAACGTGAGCTCCTCGCCGGCCAGCCGCCTCTTCGACGTGGTGGAAGCGGAATACATGATGACGATTTATGGTGGTCTCTCCGTGAACTTCTCTCACATTTCGGGCGACATCTGGACGTGTAACGAGGCGATTGCAATGATGGGAACCGGGAGCTTTACCTTCAACGAGACGGACTCCCTCGTGGTCGGAGGGAGTGGCCTGGGCGGGCAGCCCGGCACCCACACGCTCTACTTCGCCCCACAAGGCATATCAATCGGCTCGCGGTTTTACATGCTTGATATACCGTTCCTGGGGCCGATGACCACAGAAAGCGAATACGAGGTCTCGGATGCGGCTATCCGGATCGTGGGCGGGACGCCGAGGGCCTGCTGGATGCTCCAAGGCGTCTCTGATCCTTTGTCCACCGGGATTGTCGAGGCGGGGACGGGCATCCTCGTCGAGCTCTCCTACCAAGTTCCCCTTGGCTACATTGGCCCCATTTCAGCGGTCAACATCACTCTCCAGCATACCAACATATTCAACTACCACCCTTGCAGCCTCGCCGTTCACGATCTGCCTTCCGGAACCTACGACGCGAACGAGCTGATCCGCTTCAACATGACGGTCGCCGACGAGGACGGGTGCGAGCCGTCGTTCCTGCGCATCGTTTTCAACGGGTTCGCGCTCGATGCTGAGGAGTGGGACATGTACCAAGGAACCGATTGGGCTTCTGGTGTTGGCGTCCTGTTCCAGCATTACTTCCCCGCCGGAAGCTACGAGTACTTCGTTGAATACTCGGACGGAAAATGGTATGGCCGCTTCCCCGCGGGCAGCAACAACAGTTTCACCGTGCTCGCCATCAACGACGTCAGCCCCGTGCTGACCGATCCCCGGGTTACCCCGGAGCAGACCCACAACTACACGATGCCGCTGTACACGGTGACCTACTCCGACGGGGACAACAACGCGCCGGCGAGCATCGAGGTCATCATCGACGGAACCCCCTATCCATGTTACCAGTACGATCCGATGGACAGTAATTACATCGACGGCGCCGAGTTCTACGCGTTCGGACCGGCCATGACGACCGCGGCCCACAACTATTCGTTCTCGGCGTTCGACGGCGCGAACCTCTTTACCACAGCAACCCTCCCGGGCCCCATCATCAACAATTCCCTCACCAACATCACGCCGTTCGACGGCCTCGTGGTAGAATGGGATCTCGTCCAGGATCTTGGCATGATGGGCATGTCGTATTACTACTCGGGCCGCGACACCTACCACCACCTGGGCATGTATTATAACGTCTCCGAGACGCTGTTCGCCAGCCCTGCGATGCCTCGGATACGGTTCGAGTCCAGCGACCGAATGATCCTACTCGATGAGTCGATCTGGCAGCTGGCCCCGGGATCCGCGTCGATGTGCGTCCATAACACGACCATAGTATACCCGTCTAGCGAGCACTTCGTCGTCCAGATCTCGGGAACCACGTGTAACTTCACGCTGGCGGGGATCATGCCGCACCTCATCAACGGCCGCCTCGTGCCAGCGTGGTACTTCCAGGGGGTCGGGGCCGGGGCTGGCAGCTATGCGATGGTCGACATGCACACGGGGCTGATCCTTTCTGCGGCCATCCGAGACGGCATGGGGTATGATCGTTATTACACCCTGACGGGATCAAACGCGTTGAACCTCCACTCGCCCTCCCTCTCCGCACCCCAGGTGACGCCGGGGGCGGGCAACGAGATGACGAGGTTCACGTTCAGCGTGGAGGTCACGGACGGGGACGGGCTCGTGTCTGGCGTGTACGTCGTGTTCAACGGGACGCGCGTCGCGATGCGTGCGCTGGACAGCCCGGCGCCACTCAAGGACGGGGCGAACTTCACCTTATCAACCTACCTGCAGGCGGGGACGTGGTCGTACCACTTCGAGGTCGACGACGGGCTCTCCACGGTCTCCTCAGCGAACCAGAGCATCAGCGTCGCCCACGTGGACGTCGCTGCACCGGTCGTGGTGTTCGACCCGGTCACGCCTGACCGGGGCGACGAGTACGCGATGTTCACCTTCTCTTTGGTGTACACGGATGCGGACAACAACGCCCCGCATCACGCCATCGTGAACATCAACGGCACAGACTACACAATGGTCGCCGCCGACCCGGCGGACACCAACTACATGGACGGGGCCCGCTTCTGGTACGAGACGCAGCTCGCTCCCGACGCCTTCTCGTACGAGTACTACTACAACACGAGCGACGACGGCAGCTCGAACGCCGTGTCGAGCACGTTCACCGACCTCCTAGTGCGACCGGGGGCGCCCTCGCTCCTCGCCGACGACCTCGGGTACGGGGTCTTCGTCGACGTGGTGATGGCCGAGATGGACATTGATTACCTCTACGCGCACGTGTCCGGGAACCGGTATTACGTGCGGACGTGGATGAACGGGACGAGCATCGGCGGCTACTACGAAGACAACGCGACGCGCAACATGACCGATTACGTCGATTTAGGGAACATGTTCCCGGAGAACTTCACCAACCCGTTCTGGATCCTCCGGAACGTCACCATCGGGAGCTACGTCCGGCTGATATCGCCGGATGGGGACTTCAACGTCCCGATCGTCGACCAGATCGTGGTGTACGCCATGGGGATGCGGTTCCACGCGTGGGTCGTGGAGGCCCCGAACGCCACCGCCTACTACGACGTCGAGACGGGCTTCTTGCTGCATTATTCCTATGCCGGATCGGGAGGAATCTTCACCATCCGACCACGGTACGGCACGATGTTCAAGAACTACCACCTTCCCACCCTCACGGGCGGCACCCTCTTGAACCCATCGGGCAACTCGACGGTCATGAGGCAGTTCTCTATCACGTATGAAGACGGGGATAACGTCTTGCCGGGGCGCACGGATCTCGTGATCAACGGGACGCATCATGCGATGGTCGAGGCCGACCCCCTGGATCAGAACGTCGCGGATGGCAAGGATTACGTGGTGGGCATTTATCTGCCGGCGGGGAGCTATGACTACAACTTCCGCTTCTCGGACAACCTGACGACGGCGTACTACCCCGCCGGCTCCAACGGGACGTTCGTGGTCGACTATGCGAACACCCACGCGCCCGTGCTCACTGCTGGCGATGTCGCCCCAATAAGGGGCTATACCGACGACGTGTTCGTCTTCAGCGTTAGCTACTCGGACGCGGACAACAACTATCCCATCTCGGTCGTAACGAGCATATCGCTTGGGGGGCTGTTTCTTGGGAATATCACACTCGTGCCGGAGGATCCTTTCGACTCCAACGTCATGGACGGGGCGAGGTTCGCCGGAGCCACGAGCCTTCCAAACGGCAATTACGCCTATAACTTCACGGCAAGCGATGGCGTGTTCATTTCACACGAGCCAGTGATGGGTAGCCAAACGGGGCCGATCGTGGCGAGCTCGGGCTTGCTGAACTCCACCGACCTCGGAAACATGACCATCGGGAGCATCCGTCACACTTACGGGGGCAACGATTGGGAGAACTTCTGGGACACCCACAGCGACTTGATCGCCCGCCACGCGAGCTTCGTGAGACTCGAAGGCCGGGTCACGGCGGAGATGCTCGAGGCGATCGACGTCCTCTGGTTGGGCGATTACGGCAGCACGCCACTCACGCCACAAGAGCTGACGCTCTTGATCGACTGGGTGGAGGACGCGGGCGGCTGCATCGTGATCGCCGGCACGGACTACAACATGATGCGGGTCGCGGAACAAGTGCTCGGCCACTATGGCGTCAGCCAGGTCGGCAGGTATTTCTATAGCGAGACGAGCTACGAGGTCAACACCGGCCATCCGGTCACCACGGGGGTGTCGGCGGTGTTTCTCAACTGGGGCATGCTCGAGTCCTACCTGCAGACCTCGAGCTCGCCGTTCACCAGCGTCGTCGACTTGGAGGGCCTACCCCAGGTGATCGCCTACGAGAGCGCGAGCAACGGGAAGATCGTCGCGCTGAACGCGAGGGGCCCGTTCGACTCGATCTGGCAGGAGGACAACCGGCAGCTCGAGCGGAACGTCTTCGGCTGGCTCGGCCGGTTCAACCGGTTCGGCCCGTTCACGCTCGTCGACCTCGGCTCGTCGCCGGCCCTCCCGACGACCCTGGACCTCGTCACGGTATGGGCCAACTACACCGACCCGCTCGACGACCACAAGCCACGCTACATGACCTTGTGGGCGAACGGCACCGCGTACCAGATGCAGAAGGCGATCTCGACCGATTATGGTTACGACGCCGGCGTCCTCTACGAGTACTCGGGCTACTTCCAGGCCGGGACGTATTCCTACTACATCGAGGCGGCCGACGGCACGTCCACCCAATACACGGCGCCTGGCATGTTCACGGTCTCGCTCGTCGACTTGTCCGACCCGACGCTCTCTTGCTGGATAATCTCGAACACGAGCCATGAGTTGACGGTCTTCGGCATAATATGCAACTACTCGGACGCGGACAACAACGCCCCGGCCCACCTGGAGGTGATAGGTGACGGTGGTGCGTTCAGCACGAGCCTCGTGCCCATGGATCCATCGGACACCTATTACGTCGACGGGGCGCTGTTCTACACCAACAGGACATTGCCCCTTGGCGTGCACCAATGGCTCGTCAACGCCAGCGACGACGGGTCGACCTTTGTTACCTACCCGCTCGGTGGGCCGAGAAGCGGCCCGCTCGTCATTGAGCTGGACGATCCGATATGTCTCTGGGACGGCATGCGATACAACTGGACGTACCGCGATTCCCCATCGTCCACGCTCTACAGCCTCACGACGACCTTCCACCACCTCACGGGCGACGTCTGGAACATCACGACCTACCGCGGCAGCACCTACGAGGGCTACATCAAGATGGACGTGGTCACCAGGACGGTCTATGGCTATGACTATCAGTACGTCTACCATCCCGGGCCGGGCTGCTTCTTCATGCCGAGGAACATGAACGTGTCCGATTCGTTGTACGTGGGCGTCCCCGGTTACGGCACTTTCACTGCCCAGGTTATCTACAAAGACGTGTTGTATGTCCCGTCGTTCGGGCGGTTCTTCGAGGCGGTGTGCTTGTACCATGGAGGCTCCGGGATCTCGCTGTATTATGACCAGAAGTCGGGGATGCTGCTCGGCATCGACTATCCGTACTCGTATGAATTCACGGCGACCGGATGTGACGCGTTCACGAACGACAACGTACCGGTGCTCAGCTCGCCTTCGATGAACCCCCCGTCCGGCAGCATGAACGTGCCGTACACGTTCCAGATCACCTATTCAGACCTGGACAACAACGAGCCCGTTGGGGTGGTGCTCGTGCTCGATGGCGTGCCGCGCCTCATGGACAAGCTGGTCCCGTCCGACGCCAACTATGTTGATGGCTGCACCTACACGCTTACCGTCTACCTGCAAGATGGGACACACTCTTACCGTTTCTTCGCATCGGACGGGTTGTTCTGGACGGCACTTCCTTCGACGACCAATTACACGACACCCGCGATCGGCTTCGTAAACACCAATCCTCCCGTGATCTCGGGGACGCTCTTAAGCCCGACGTCCGGGTTCAACCACACGTCCTTCTTGTTCACCACGACCTACTCGGACGCCGACAACAACGCCCCCTTGGTCTTCTGGCTGGTCATCAACCAGACCTTGTTCTTCCCCATGTCCCCCTCTGACCCGCTCGACACCAATTTCGTCGACGGGGTTACCTACGAGTGTTACGTGACGCTGAGCCAGGAGGGCTTCTATGCATACTATATTGGCGCATCGGATGGCACCTTTTCGACGCGCGACCCTATTGATACCATGGCCTACTACTACGGCCCGAACGTAACGGCTGCGCTCCCCACACCGCAGAACTACATCATGCACTTGAGCGTGCCGTACGCCTGGCAGGACACGTCTGGCGGGACGATCACCAGCATAGGCTACTATTACGACACGGTCACGGTGAACTTGCCGTTCACGGTCAGGCTGTACGATGAGGAATTCACGCAGATAACGATTAGCGGGGACGGCTTCGTCCGCATGGGGTCATACAATCCCTACTGGCACAATTCAATCCCGGGTACCGACCAGAGCAACTACCACATCGTGGGACTCAACCCCTACACGGATCTTTCCTACTCGGACGGCCCGGGCTTCGTCCGATATGCGTTCCTGAGCGGCCCGAACCGCGTGGTCGTGGAGTTCAACAACGTCTACGACCGTTGGTCCACCATGGATCTCGTCGGCACCTACCAGGTCGTGATCTACGAGTCCGGCATGGTCGAGATGCATATCCAGTCCTACGCGGAGCCGAACGGGCAAATCTTCATCGACTACGGCAACGGCGTGAATTACAACCTGTACTCGGGCCTGAACGCCACCATCACCGACTGGTCCGTCCGCTTCGTCTACCCGAGCCTCGACCCGTTCCCGCCGAGCATCGTTTTCCACGAGCCTTTAAACAGCACCTACTGGGATACAAGCGTCCCGGTGCGCGTCGGGACGAACTCCCCCGACCTCGACTACATGCTGTACAACGTCTTCAACTTCGGCACAGGCACGTACTTGTACGCGAACCAGTCCTACGCGGTCGACAGCACGGTGGTACTTACCATGCCTGGTGCGGGGAGCTATCGGCTGGACGTGTGGGCGTTCGATACGACCGGGAATATGAACTACTCGTTGTTGGTATTCACGGTCGACCTCGGTGCTCCATATGCATGGATCGACCGACCGTTTAGCGAGGAGACGTTCGCAACGACGACGGGCATCCCGCTGGAGCTGACGGGCAACACGGCTGCCTATGACATCATCTACAACGTCTGGGACAACATCTCATCGTCGTGGCTCTATGGAACGAACCAGACATACGCGGGGCCGACAACGTTCGACGTGCCAACATATGGGTATTATGATATCTACGCGTGGGGTAGGACGGCCGGCATGGTGGTGCAAGTGACGCCGACGACCTTGAGATTTACCGTCGATACAGTGGCGCCGTCCCTGACTATCGACACGCCGGGGAACAACACGACACACCTCGGGACGGTGGCCCTTGATTTGGGTATATCAGACGCGTTTGGTAACTTGCATAGCGCATGGTACAATGTCTTCAACGTTGGCACGGGCACCTGGGTCTACGCTACCAACCAGTCGTATCCTTTCTACCCGGTCTCGGTCGCGTTCCCCGACGGCGTCTTGCGGCTCTACGCGTGGTTGAACGACACAGCGAACAACCTCGTCGCCGCCGGGCCGCACTACTTGACCGTCGACACGCAACCACCGTCCATCAATCACCCGGCCGATTTCAGCTGCATGCAGAACCAGGGCGGCGTGCAGATCCAGTGGGTACTGACCGACCTCATGCCCGGGCAGTACCGATTGCTGCGGAACAGCGTGCAGATCCTCGGGTGGACGACCTTCACGAACGGCGTGCCGATCAACGTCGGGGTGACGACGACATCACCCGGCGTTTTTAACTACACGATCCAGTACCGCGACGCGAACGGACACTATGGGATACCCGACCAGGTCTTCGTGACCGTGTCGGCCGTTCCCATCGCGGCGAGCGTCCCCGACGTGTCAGCAATCGTTGCCGCCAACTCGTCCTACAGCATCAACTGGACGCTGCAGGCCTTCGCGGGGCCGGGTCAGTACCGGGTGCTGCGGAACGGGATCCAGGTCATCGGGTGGACAGCGTGGGGGGGCAACCCCGCCGTGATCCCGGTGCCGGTCCACACGAACCTGGGCCTGGGAGTCTTCAATTACACGATCCACTACAACGACTCCGCGAACGTGTTCGGCACCCCCGATTCGGTGCTGATCACGGTCAACGACCGGCCGACGACGTCGCATCCAGCCGATCGCGTGTGCCTGCAGTTCTCCAGCGCCACTGCGCTCTCCTGGCTCGTCGACGACGTGTACGGTGGCTCGGGCGAGTACAACGTCTACCTCGATGGTACATCCTTGACGGGATGGGCATCATTCACTGCCCCTGGCTTCGCGACCGTGCCGATCAGTACGACAGTGCTCGGGTTGTACAACTTCACGATCAAGACGCGCGATAACCTGGGCTTCGACGGCGTGCAAGACACGGTTATGGTGCGCGTGGACGACGCGCCGACGATCCTCGCCCCTCCCGCCGACGAGCTCGTGCTCGAGAACGCCCTGGATTTCATCACCTGGACCATCCAAGACGTTGAAGGGGCCGCGGGCACGTATCGCATCTGGTTGAACGGGTCGTTGATAAGTGCCTGGAACGCGTGGACGGCTGGGGTGTCGTTCTCGATCCAGATGCAAACGAACATCGGCGTCGGTTATTGGAACTACACGATCGAGTACCG
>JAFGBX010000106.1 GCA_016932935.1 Promethearchaeota archaeon
AGATCGAGCAAGAGGCGAGGTATTGCCCGGGCTGCGGCGTGAGCCTCGAGATCCCGGTGCCCGCTGCCACGCAAACCGCTGCCCCTCCGCGGATGGAGGTCATCATCCCGGCCCCACGCCGCCCTGTGCCCGCCCCGACGACCGGATCGGAGGCAGTCGCCGGCCCTGCCGCAGGGATAGCGATCGGGCCAGGGGTGGCGGCGGAGCCTGCCGCCGTCCCTCCCGCGCCGGAGAAGGTCACCAAGGAGCCCCCCGCGCGGAAAGGGTTGAGCCAGAAGGAGATCGAGGAGCTCGAGCGCGCGATGTTCAAGGTCGACGAGTACTCGCAGAAGTTCGCCGTGCTCATGATGGTCGTGGGGGTCGTCGGGGGCTTCCTCGGCTTGCTCAAGGGGAACTACTCCGCCCTCGCATACGCGCTCTTGTCGCTCCCCATGGGGATCTTCATGTTCCTGAAGGACCGCGACGTGTTCACGAAGCTGGTCTTCGAGCGGAACTACACGTCCCGCGGCGTGGACATGATCTTGTGGGGCATCATGGGCAGCTTCTGCTCCGGAGCCGGGGCACTCGTGCTCGTCAAGGGCGTCATGATGCTCGTGCTCACGCAGAACCTGCCCAAGCAGTACCCCGTGCTCTCGAGCCAGCAATGGCGCGCCCGCGTGTTCCAGGCCAGCACCACCCTGTCAGGCACGTGGACCCTCCTCGTGACGATCGCCAATCTGTCCAAGTTCTTCGATCCGAACCCGCTCTCCATCGCGTTCGGTGCCATCTCCGCGTTCATCGGCTTTGCCGCGTACTTCGTCTACACGCGTTTCGTGCGGCCCGAGATCGTCCAGGGCCGGATCAACGAGATGGACCTACCGCTGATCATCGCGGGGGCTTGCGGAACCATCGCCAGCGGTGCCGGCATCCTCCTCTTGCTCCAAGGGATCCTCATCGCCGTCCAGAAGGACGAGCGCAAGAAGCCAGAGGAGCTCATCAATGGGCAGGAGGCGGAACCATCGCGAGCCCCAGAGACCCCGAGCTCGCCGCGTGACGAAGACGATCCGCCTGAAGGGCAGTAATTCCCACCGTTTGCCGCCACCTTCTTTATTTTTCCACTATCGATCACGCCTTTCCCCGCTCTGTTTTCCAGGAGCATGTTAATCCCTGAAAGAGACCTGGATTGGGAAACAATGGAAAAGGGAGGAAACACGGAGACGTCAGTCCTTCAACGCGCAGATGTCCTCGAAAGTGCGGAGGTGCATGTCCGCACCCATGGTCTTGTAGAGCTCCGGGACGCTCTCGAGCGCGGCGCCGCCGACGATCACCTTCATACCTTGCCGTCCCGCCGACTTGAGAGCGTCGACGAGCTTCTTCATCCCGAACACGTGGTAGGGATTGCTCACGGAGATGCCTATGTAGTCCGGCTCGGCTTCCCGAACCGCTGCGAGCAGGGCATGTTTCGGCGTGTTGCTTCCGATGTAAATCACCTCGTACCCCGCGATCGTGAAGAAGTCCGCGACCATCCGCGCGCCGACGTCGTGATATTCCTCCGGCGGGCACAATATGAGGATTCGCTTGCCACGGCTTGCCCGCCCACCGCACATCTCGTCCCGGCTCTTGAGCACCTCGAAGTACATGTTCTCGACGATGGTTCGCACGATGTTCGTCGACACGTGTTCCGTCCAGATGCACGATGCCTCGTCCTCCCCGGTGCACGCGATGATGGCCAGCGCCGGGGCCAATATCTTGTTGTAGAGTGCCAGGACGGTCAACCTCCCGGAATCCACCTGGTCGATTGCCCATCTCACGCACTTTTCCTTGTCCTTCGCCTTGAGTAGTGCCAGGAAGGCATCATAGGGTTCGTCCACTTCCATTTCACCTCATGCTTGTAGGAAGACCGTGAAGTAATACGCGATCTGTTCCCCCTTGCTGGTCAAGCTCAGATCCTCCGTGACCAGCTCAAGCTGGCGCAGCACCGCGATGTTCTCGTCCACGTCCTTGATCTCCTTGACCTTGCGAAGCTTCAATTCGCTCCGTATGCCCTCGTAGAGCTTGATGAGGATCAGCCGTGCGTCCGACGAGAGGCCGTCGATGATGGCGGAATATTCCTTGACCGTGTATTTCAAGGAGGGATTCATCGCGTACGCCACCTTGTCCTGGCGCATCCGGTCGATAGCCCTGAACACGATGACGTCGTCTTTTCCGGCCGTTTTGAGCGCGTCGATCATCGCCCGTATCTTGAAGAAGCCGTTGAACGGTGCCTTGCGAGCCTCGCCGACGATGGCGAGCCGCGTGTCCGACTTGCTCAACGGCTTGACGTACTCGTCCGCCCTGTTCTGGATGACGCCGTGCGTGTAGAGCAAGTCGACCTCGAAGACTTGCTCGATAATGGTCACTATCGGCTGCTCCGCGAGGGCCTGGCCGCGCCAGTTCTTCAACAAGGCCTCGTGCTTCTCGTAGAAGCGCCTGTTGAAATCCCGCAGCTTGGCCTTCAGCGACTCGGATGCGTCCGAGACGAGCAGCAGCGCCGTGCGGATGTTGTAGTAGTCGTTGACGACGATCTTGAACTGCCCGTAGGCGAGCTGTTCGAGCCCCTTGCCCTTTTCCGGCCCTTTCGTCGCTAGCTTGCTCCCGATCTCCGCACCGAAGCTCGATATCGCCGAGAGGAAGCCGGAGACCAAATTCTCGTCGATCGGCACGTTGCTCAGCGGTTTCGAGAAGAGGGGCAAACCCGTGTCGGTGAGTACCAAGATATACTGGATGTTCTCCGCGTCTGAGAACCGCTGGTAGAGCTCACGAAGTGCTGCGTTCCGCTTTTTTCTCCGCGGTATCACGATGCCGCGCTGGATGGCGATCGCGAGCACGAGAAGGATGCCGGCGCCCAGCACGATGTAGGGGAGCAGCTCGATGAACGTGGAGAGCGGCGTTACTATCTGGATGTCAACGTATGTGCTCAAAGACGACGCGAGGGTGTCCTTCCCTGAGAACGTGACCTGCACGCGGTAAGAAGACGCGTCTGCCCACTCCCGGGTGAAGCGCCCCACCCCGTCGTTGTCCGTGGTCACCGTGAAGTTATATGCGAGCGAGCCATCGCTGGCGAAGAACAGGAAATGCACGTCCACGTCCTTGACGGGCTGGCCGGCGCCGTCCGAGAGCGTGGCAACGAACGTCAGCAGCCCGGAGTTCAACCGGCCGCCCGTGAAGTTCATGGCGATCCGGGTCGACAGCCTTTCGAGAACGGTATAGGTGTAGTTCTGGCCCGACGGGGCGACCTTCGTCGTGCCGGCGAAGGAAACGCGGATCGAGAAGGCGCCTGGAGCGAGGGCTTGGATTTGCTGGGTGAACGCGACCTTGCCAGTGCTGCCCACGAAGTACGTGGCTGGGAACACAAGCGTGCCGTAATCGAACACGACTTGCACGGGCATGCCGCTGAGGGTCTCGGGGGAGCTCGATGAAAGGGTGACCTCCAGGGCGATCTGCTGGCCGATACGGATCTCCGCCGGCACGCCGGTGAGGGTGATGCCCGACGAGAAGCGCGGGGCCACGCTCATGTTGACGAGCCCGCCAAGTCTTTCCTCGATCTGGGAGGTGCCCGCGAACTCCACGTAGAACGAGATGTTCTCGAATCCGTCCGCGACCTCGGTGATCGTGAACGACGCGTGGCCGGTCTGATTCGTCACGGTTTCAGACACGACGAACGGCGTCGTGGACGCGTCATAAAAGGCAACGATGCCGAGCTTGTAGCCAGTGTAATCCACCTCGCCGAGGATGCCGAGTTGGAACCCGAACGTGGCACTGTAACCCACCCGGATGAATGCCGGGGTCTCGGTGAAGGTGATGGTGACGGGGATCTTCCCTCTGATGATTTGAGACCCAATGGCTGTGCACGGGCCCCGATCAGCCGACCCGGAGTAGTCTGCCCTCACCACGAGCGATTCGTTCACGTATAGCTCTGGAATGACAAGGTCGTAGGTCGCAAGCCCTGTGGCTCCTGTCTTGGCAAGCACCTGGTAGGAATACGCTGCCGAGTAGTTGATCGTGAGCAAGACGTCTTGAGAGACGACCGGGGTACCGTTGTTGAACAGCAACCTGGCGCCGATGGCGAAGCTGTTCCCCGCGCGGATGGTTTCCGGGAAGGAAACCTGGACGAGCGTCTTTGCCTTCGCCACGACCGTGAACGGCAACGCCCCGCTCGAGTACGGGGCGCAGTCGGTGCATGAGGCGTTGATTATGGTGTAATAGGTGCCGGGCGCGAGATCCTGGGCCGAGGTCAAGTCGACAGTTCGCGAGTGGAGGTTGAACAGCGTGCGGGGAAGCACGCCGCCGAAGAGGAACCCGGAGGCGTTGAATATGCCATATTGCAGCGTCGCGCCCGTCGCGGGCTGGAGGGCCCCGTCAAACTCGATGAAGGCGGATGCACGGAGCTCGATGGACGAGTCCTCGAAGACGGGTTCCAACGCCTCGAACTGGACGTTCAATGGCCTGGGGTTTACCTGGACGGAAATGTTAACGAACACGGCAGCATAGCCGGACCGGGCACAGGTTATCTGCAGCGTGTAGTTGGATCCAGCGGTAGCGGCGAGCCCACTCGTGTCGAGAGCGATTCGATAGAGCCCCTTGTCGGACGCGTTTGCCGTGAAGGCGTACTCCTCGACCCCGACCATGACGCTCGACGTCAAGGCGAACCGTCCGGTCACGAGGGCGTCGCGGATCGCCGAGCCGTTGGAGAGGTCTGACAAGCGGACGTGCAAGAGGGAGTTGGCCGTGTCGTTCACGAAGGGGACGTTCCCGGCCGAGAGGAAGTAGGCTCCCGAGACGTTCTCCACGCCCGAAGCAAAGCTGATAGCGATCACGGACGGTGGGAGCGTGACGTTCAACCACACGTTCGGGACGGTGATCGGGTCGAAATACGGCTTCGTCATGACGATCTTAACGCGGTAGTTCCCCACGGGCACGACCGTCGTGCGCGTGGTCACGGCGTATCGGCCGGAACCCTCGTACGTGATGGGGCCCACGTGGTAGAGCCCGGGGGGCCAATCAATGCCCCAGAGGTTCCCCGTCGCGTTATCGAAAACATCGACACTTGCGTTCTGTATGCCGGTGTTGGATGGCGAGGTCTGGTTATAGCGCGCGTGGAACACCACCGCTGTCCCAGACACGACCGACACGCCGGCCGCTGCCTCGTCCACAGAACCAGTCGTCCTCCGCCACACCTCGAACGTGTCCTTCCACCAGCCGAGCCTCGTCGTGTTCTCCCCGCCCTCCGTGTCGTTCCAGAGGGAGTAGAGCGTATACTGTCCGACCCCTTGGTCGGGGACTGTCCACGGCAGCGTGTAGTTTTGCACCCCGCTGATGTAACGGGGGAAGCTGGACACTGGCGACGAGGAGGCATTGATCGCGTGCACGAGATAGTTGCCCTGGACGCCGGTGGCATTTCTTACCCGAAGGATGGCCTCCGTGTCGTTGCCGCCGTAGTACTTCTCTGCCTGCTCTCCACTACCGTACTGCAGGTGGCCGGCCGTCATGTAGTTCGACTGGCGGGCGAGGACTGTCCACTGGCCCCCGGCCAAGCTCCCAGGTGGGCGGCCGCAGGTGCCGTCCGTGATCTCGAACGACTGGGCGAACGGGGAGCTGCTCGATCGCTGGAAATAGGCCAGCGCATCGGGGCAGCTGGGCCCGGACACCGCATAGGGCTCCCAGTCTTGAGACGCCGCGCCGAGGCCGTCGTGCGCCGGCAGGCCAGAAACCGTGATGCCGTATCTGACCAGCTCGACGCGCGACAAGGAGGGGCTCTCGATCTCGGTGATGGACTGCGCGTTGTCGTAGGTCACGTTCCAGGTGCTGGCCGCCGCCGAGTAGTTTGGAACCGATACGGAGGCGATCGCGCTCTGGGGCGATGCCTTCACCACGCGGATCTCGGCCTCAAACGAGAGGAACGGGTTGCCGGAGAGGGGGGAGCTGAACTGGATCTCGACGGACGGCGGGCTCGCGACGAGGGGGATGGTGTTGGTCTGGTTGACGGGTAGCCAGGGCCCCGCGCCGTTGATGCGCGCTTGCAGGCCCGCGCTCGAGAGCGTGTAGTTCACTTTCATCGAGATCGAATCGACTTGCAGCCGCTTCAAGAAAGGCTGGCCGTCGTTCGTGTTGCCGATGATGGGGCCGGCGTAATCGAGGCCTATTTGGAAGACGAAGTCGTCGACCTTCAAGGCAGCCTCGTAGGTGTGGGGGATCTTGATCGACAAGGCCTGTCGCTCGCTCCAAGACGTCCCCGTCGGCAAGGTTGACGTGTATTGCACGAGGTATCGCATGGGCCTGGTGGCCGCGTCCCCGAAGAGCAGCACCATTGACAGGTTGCGGGCATCCGAGGGGACGCCCCCCAGGTCCGTGTAGAGGTAGTCGAGGGAGACGTCCGCTACCTCGTACCACGCCTCGTGCGACGCGTTGATCGTGACGGAATCCCAGGAGACGATCACGTCGTCGTCGGCCGCGTTCGGGCTGCCCATCAAGACGCCGAAATCGAGGGCGTGCCACCCCTGGCGGTAGCCGTAGGTGCCGAGCATGTCCGTTATGTCATAGCTGCGTTGGACGAACCCGTGGGAGGCACTGTTCTCCGTCGTGTTGTCGACCTCAAGGGAGATAGATGATGCGTCTGTGTAGACCGTCCCGAACACGTCCCTCGTGCCGTCGATGTACGCGCCGTCGACGCGGGCCCGGACGCGCATCTCATCGTCGGGCTCGTAGCCGAGGTTCTGGACGCTCCACGACAGGGTGACGACGACGGAGTCTGCCTCGAACGGCACGTTGAACCATGCCCTGAACGCGACCGACGGCGACCCCCGGAAGAAGAATGACGAGCTCGTGTCCACCTTCGTCTCGAGCGACTGGAGCACCGAGTTCCAGGTCGCCGACACGGTCGACGCTTGGCGGGCGCCACCGAATGGATCCACCAGCACTGTGTACCCCGGGTTTGCCTCGAACCCGTCATCGATGGGGAGCACGCTTGTCGCGGGCTCGATCATCGCGCCGAGGTCGATGCCGGCGGACGAGCGGCCGAACGACGAGTTGCGTGCCTGGAGGTACCCGTAGTAGTCGGCCGGGATGCCGGCCGAGCCCCCGTTGGCCGTGATCTGCCCGGCTTCGTTCGTATCGTTATACTCGATGCGCGCGTAGGGAGTTGAGGACGGGGTTCCCGATGTCCACAAATAGCTGCTGTTCGCCGTCCATGGCGCCGGGGGGTCGTTGAAGTTGCCGTTCAGGTCGTAGTCGAAGAAAATATCCCCTTGCTGGAAGACGTCCGACACGCTCAGCGAGAGGGAGGTGCCCTCCCAGTTCGACGGGATGTCGAGCGTGAGGTTGGTCGACTTGATCGCGACGTCAGATTCAAGGGATCTGAAGGCCGCGTGTTCGGTCACGTTGAAGCGGGAAGCGTTGGCCAGCAAGATGGCCTCGCTGCCGGTCGTGGGGAGATCCGACACGGAAGTGCCACCGCCGTCGCCGAACCCGGCGCGGGTTCGGTGGCCGACTTGTGGCACGTCAAGGAACAAGGTACAGAGGAGTAACATCGCACTCGAGAACACCAAGAAAAACGCGCGGTAACGGTTGTCCATTTGTCGCCTAGCATGGTTCAAGCTGTATTCACCTCAATCATCCTCCGATCCGGGCTTGATGGCAATAGGATCCTCTACCGTTCAATGGCCCTTCTGCCGCTTGCGATCAATCGGATATGGACATAAATATTCCGGGAGGCGAGCATAAGTCACCTCGTGAGAAACCTTATGATCCTAGACAACCTAGAGCCTCGAGCCGCGTGGCGGATCTTCGAGGAAATCTTCTCCAGCACGCCCCGCCCGTCCAACCACGAGGCAAGGATCCGGTCGAGGATTGCCGACTGGGCCGCGCAGCACGCAGAAAAGGGCATTTCTTGCAGCCTGGATCCGGCAGGGAACTTGTTCTTGCGGAGGAGGGCAGCAATCGGGTGCGAGGCATGGCACCCCGTGCTCCTCCAAGGGCACATGGACATGGTGTGCGAAACGAGCCGCCCCGAGGGCTTCGACTTCCTCAACTTGCCCATCCCGATTCAAATCGACCCGGACGGCGAATGGGTCTCGGCGGATGGCACGACGCTCGGTGCGGACGACGGCCTGGGGGCGTCCATCGCGCTCGCCTTGCTGATCGATGATGACCCGGCGTTCGTGCACGGCCCGGTCGAAGTCCTCCTCACGTTCGCCGAGGAAGCGGGGCTCGACGGCGCGTACCGGCTCGACCCCGCGGCGCTGGGGATCGAGGCCCGGCACATGATCAACGTGGACTCCGAGGAGCTCGGCGTCGTCACGATCGGGTCCGCTGGCGGGGGCGGCGTCCGGCTCGAGACGGCCCTCGCGCCCGACCCGCAGGCGAGCGCGCAAGACCTCGCGTTCTGCGAGCTCTCGGTCGCCGGCCTGCGCGGCGGGCACTCGGGCGTCGACATCCATTTGCCCAGGGCGAACGCGATCAAGCTCGTGGCGAGGCTGCTCTGTGCCGTGGAATCGAGGATGGAGGCTTTCCTGGTCTCGTGGGACGGCGGGACGCGCCACAACGCCATCCCTCGATCGTCCACCGCCCGGTTCGCCGTCCACCAGAGTGACAAGGAGGTGCTTGGGGACGTCGTGAAGGCCGAGTGGGACGGCATAGAACACTATTACAAGGGAAAGGCTCCCGATGGTTCGATACTCGAACCAGACGTTGCCATCGAGATCAGGGATCTCGGGCGTGCCCCGTGCATCTCGGCCAGCAAGACTGCAGAGATCGTGCGATTGGCAAACGCACTGCCCCACGGCCCGCACCGGTTCTCGCCATCGATGCCGTCCCTCGTGGAGACCTCGTGCAACCTCGCTGTCGTCAAGGTATCGGCGGGCGACGGGCAGGCCGAGTTCTCGGTCAGCGCGAGGAGCAACATCGACGAGGAGCTCGAGTCGTTCAGGCGCGGCATCGCCGCCACCGGCCACCTTGCGTACTGGCGGGTGGAAATCGGCGAATCGTACCCGGCCTGGACGCCGGATCCGTCCTCCGCGTTCCTTGGATTCGTGCGGGAGCGGTACGAGGCGCGGCTCGGGAGGCCCGTGGCAGCCCGCTCCGTCCACGCGGGCCTGGAGTGCAGCATCATCGCACGGAAGGTGCCAGCGCTGTCTGGGAACATCGCCTCGATAGGCCCCGAGGTGCAGAACGCGCACACGCCGGCCGAGCGCGCCCGGATCGCCGACGTCCAGGTGCTCTACGACGTCTTGAAGGACGTCCTGTCGTCGGCGAAACGAATGCCATGAAGGGGGTATGCGAAACGAGGAGGAACCGCTTCAACCCGTTCCCGGAAGTCGACATCCGTAAGATCCCATACCACCCGGCATTGCAGCAACTCCGTGAACGGTACTCGCCAGATCCGGCGAGCACGAAGCAAGAGACCGGATACTTCACGGCCGCCGACGGCACCCGGCTCTTCACCCGTAGGTGGTACAAGGACGGGGTGCAGAGAAAGGGCGTGGTGGTTTGCTTCCATGGATTAGGCGGCGACAGCGAGTACTTCGTGCTCTTCGCGGACCAGGTTCTCGCGGCGGGGTTCGAGGTCGCGATCCATGATTATGCGGGCCACGGCTTGTCGGGCGGCATTCGCGGCGACATCGATGCCATCGCCACCTACACGCGGCACGCCGCTGAATACCTGCAACACGTGCATGCACGAGCAAGAGGCCTCCCTATATTCGCCCTGGGAGAGAGTATGGGTGGCACGGTTCTCGTCAACACGCTCGTCGATGGTGTCGGACTCCCCCCCATCGAGGGCGTCTTACTCTTCGCGCCTGGTATCAAGATCAAGTCGTCCAGCGTCTCTTTCAAGGATGTGATGATGGTCTTGGGGATGGTGCTAACCTACCCGTTCAAGCCAGGGCGGTTGAGCTACAGCGTGCGTCCAGTCCGCGAAAAGACCCTAAAGGACGGCCTGGAAACCATGGATCCCTTGCATTTCGAGTACGACATGGAGAACCCGCTGCACCTCGACCGGGTGTCGACCCGCTTGATCCTCCAGCTCCATAAGGGCTTCAACCGCGGCTTCAAGCTCGGCCCCGGATCCATGAAGCAGCCGTTGGTCGTGTTCCTCGGGGAGAACGACCTCGCGATAGACCGGGACGGGGTTCGCGCCTTCGTCGATCGATCCGCCGCGGCGGACAAGGACTTCATCGTCGTGCCCGGGGCCCCGCACGCGATGTTCACGCACCGATCGTTCCAGCCGTGTTGGGAAACGGTGCGCACGTGGTTGGAGCAGCGGGCCTTGAAAAGGGAGGGATGAGGAGGGGCGCCTGGCGCCCTCACTCACACGTACTCGATCGTCGCCGGGGGTTTCGGCGTGACGTCGAGGTAGACGCGCTTGACCGCAGGTATCTGCAGCATCGCGTCCTTGAGCTCGCCGAGCACCGGCAAGGGCAGCCTCGTGACGCTCGCCGTGCGGGCATCCTTGCTGTTGACAGACCTGATGACGACGTCGTAGATCCCCTCGTCCCGCGCCGCCATCTCAAAGAAGAGCCTGGCTCGGCCCTTCAGCTTCGTGGCCTTGCCTATCAGCGCGTCGAGGTCGAGCTCGCCCCTCTCGATGGCGGGTAGCTCGTATGTCCGGGCACCGTTGACGAGGCCAGTGACCTTCTTCGTCGTGACGTCATCGCTGATCGCGGCGAACGCCTGGAATGGCTCTTGCTCCCCAGCTGCGTTGATGATGAGCGGCTTCTTGTGCTCCTTCATATAGTGGTCGTCGACGGTTGACTCCACGATGTCGTGCACTTGCTTCTCCATCGCGAGGTTCGCTTCAGTGACGGGGCCGATGATCCGGGCAGAGAGGGCGGGGCCAGGAAAGGCCTTCCGGTAGACCAGGTCGACCGGCATCTCGAAGAACTCGAGCACCGCCCGGACCTGATCCTTGATAAGGCTGGCCACGGGCTGCACGGTCGCCTCGACCTCGTACTCGATGCTCAGGTTGTGCTGGCTCTTGACGAACCTCGCCTTGTTCTTCTCGAGCAGCTTGGCCTCGTCGGCCGTGGTCATGGATTCCTTGACGTCGCCGATCTTCACACCGAAGCTCTCCTCGATGTCGGGGAGGATCGTGCCGTCGGCGAGGAGCTGGCACCGCTCCTCCTTGATGACCCTGCTGATCGTGTCCGAGTAGGCCTTCTTGAAGAGCTTGCGCTTGTTCTCCGCGTCCTCCCCAGCGGCGTAGATCTGGGGCAGGAACGTTGACCGGATGTCGACCACCCTGACGTCGGGGAAGAGCTTCTTGATGTGCTCCCGTTCCTCCTTCCCGCGGATGATCCGCATCAACCCGTGGTCGATGAAGACGGGAACCGTGTCGATGCCCGACTTCTTGAGCAGCAGATACGTGGCCGCGCTGTCTATGCCTCCCGACAACGCGCAGAACACCTTCCTTCCCTCGGCATGCTTCCGGATGAATTCCACCGCGCCCTCCACGAAGCTCTCGGCGCCCTTCCATTCGGTGATGAATCGGTGGTTGAGCATGTGCAATGGATCCAAGCGCGCATAGAAAAGCAGTGTTATTAACCGGCCCTGGCCCCCGTCGTCACGGCAGCTGGCCCTTGAGCGTGTGGACGTTGTGCGCCTTGTTCTCGGAGATCAACGCCCGTGCGGCCACGACGTCGCCAGGATGGTTCCAGAAGAGGATCCCGCGCACCCGGCCGTTGACCAGGTAGTAGACGTTGCAGACCGATTGCTCTTCCTTCCAATCGATGACGTAATTGTACCTGGCGCTGACATCACCGACGGCGTGGTATTCTGTGCCGAAGATCCTCGAGGAATACTCGGGGAGGTGGTCGAAGGCCACGTCACCACCCGCCATGTTCTCCCCCGCGGCCGCGCCCATCGCGTTCGCGCTGTCCGCGTGGTCGTATCGCAGCACGGAGCCGAGCAGCTTGCTCGGGAAGCTCGCGACGTCACCAGCGGCGTACACGCCTGGCATCGAGGCCCGGAGGTGGTCGTCGACGGCGATGCCGCCGTCCCCGCTCAGCTTCAGATCGCCGGTCGACGCGATCGTCGTCTCCGGGATCGTGCCGGTGGCCGCCACGACCCCGTCGAACGCGAGCAGTGTGTCGCGGTTCGTCTTCACCACGACCTCCCTGCCGATCTTGTCGGCGCTTGTCACGAGCTCCTCGGCGGCCACCTTTATCCCCCGGGACACCATGACGGAGAGCAGTTCCTTCGAAACGGTCATCGGCAAGATGGACGCCAGGGGGCCCTTCTCCGGGAAGACCATGGTCACGTCCTTATCCCGAGCTGCCAACGCGGCGGCAAGCTCCGTGCCGAGAAAGCCCCCACCGACGACGCAGAAGTGCTCTTGCTTCTCGACGAGCGCCTTCAGCGTGAAATAGTCGTCGAGTCCCCGGTAGTAGATGATATCGTCGATGCTATTTTCGATTTTCCGCGGCGTGCTTCCCGTCGCGATGAGTACCTTCTCGTAGGAGTATATCTGCCCCTCGTGGTCGTAGAGAACTTTCTTGTCGGGGAACAGGGACGTGGCCGCCCTGTTGAGGTGCAGGTTGACGCCGAGGTTCCCCGTGTTCCGCCAAATGTCGTCGATGTTGCCACCAGACCACAGGGATCGCGACAGCGGGGGTCGCTCGTAGGGCGAGTGATCCTCCTTGCTGACCATGCCGATGGTACCGCTCGGATCGGCCCTGCGTATGGCCTGGATGGCCGAGTCGGCCGCCATCCCGCCGCCAACGATCAAGTAACGGTAAGTCAACAAGGCCGATCCGCCGTTTCTACAGGGGTAACGAATCGCAAGAACGCTGGACAGGTGTGGACATCGTCACCGGGAGCCATACCACGCCGCCGGGGCGCGTTCCCGGCCGCACGGCCGAGTGACAATCGCTTGATTGCCCGGGGTGTTACTACATTGTTGGAAACCGGACGACGAGCCCACAGCCTCGCGTGGGTGGTGGGGGAGCCGAGGGTTTCCTCTAACGACGAGCCCGGACGATGTGTCCAACTTTGTCCAACTGTATAGTCAGAGTTCGTTTCCCACTATTAATCCCTTTTCAAGCCGTTGGATAAGGTCGGGGGGAGGGGAAATACGGCTGTATCCTTTATAGAACGGGTAGAGGCATGCCTCCCTAGTAATACCAGCGTGACACGCCGTGCCTTAACCTCGCGGGAGCGATCCTCCAAAGACGAATCATGAAGCCCATCGCCATCGAACAAAGGACGCTCGGCAAGGCCATACGGCCCCCGAGGCGAGAAAACGTCGTCTTACCAGACAGGAGATCATTCGAGACCAGCAGCCACGTCTCGCTGGGAGATCACACCAAGGAGATACCGGCGCTCGCTGAGCCTACGGGCGCGAAAGCCATATCAGTCATCGACGAGATCATGCTCTCGCTGGCGTGGAACAACCCCGCCCTTTCGGACGTCCCCGTGCTCGGGGCCAGCACGGCCGGGCAATCCCAAGGGATGCAGGATAGCCCCGGCGAGGCGGCCATCGAGCAGAGCGCCGCGGCCGGGATCGTGGACAACTTCCTCACGCCCCCGTCCCTCGAGGCCATGGTCTCGCCGTCGCTCGACGAGCACCTGCGGAACGCCCGCTCACTTTACAAGATGGCGATCAGCAAGTCCTTGCGCAAGAGCATCACCCTGAGCCCCAACAACTGAGCCGGCTACCGCCCGGTTGGTGCGAGCGTGCCGTTCCGGCGCTGTAGCCCGTTCCGCGCGCACGTTTTATTAACCACCTTTTCGTTGCTACATTGACGACGCTCCGTCCGGCGCGTTCGACCACCCGCTCCACGCTCGGTGCGAGTTCGACAAAAACATGGCGAAGAGCAGCAGCGACGTCCCGCGTCCGGTCCTGAAGTGGGCGGGCGGGAAGCGGCAGTTATTGCCCCAGCTCGCGAAATATCTGCCCACGTCGTACGGCACCTTCATCGAGCCGTTCGTCGGCGGGGGCGCTTTGTTCTTCCATCTGCGGCCGGGCCGGGCGGTGCTGATCGACAACAACCCCGAGCTCGTCAACGTGTACCGGGTCATCAAGGAGGACGTGAACGGGCTGATCGCATCGCTCAAGAAGCACGTGAACGACAGCGCTTACTACTACGGCATCAGGAACGCCGACCGGGATCCCGGCGCGTTCAAGGGATGGTCCGACGTCGAGCGCGCGTCACGGACGATCTTCATGAACCGCGTGTGCTTCAACGGCCTGTACCGGGTCAACAAGAAGGGCGAGTTCAACGTCCCGTTCGGCGATTACAAGGATCCAGTCTTCTGCGACGAGGGGAACCAGCTCGCGGTCAACCAGGTGTTGCAGAAGGCAACGATAATCCTCGGGTCGTTCGAGCAGTGCCTCGATTTCGCGAAGAAGGGGGATCTCGTCTACATGGATCCGCCATACGTCCCGCTGTCGACCACCGCCTCCTTCACGAGCTACACCCGCGACTGCTTCGACGTGACCGCCCAGAAGGCCCTTTTCTCCGTCTTCCAAGAGCTGGACGATCGCGGGTGCAAGGTCATGCTTAGCAACAGCTATTGCGACTTCATCCTCGACCTGTACAAGGGCTACCGCATCGAGACCATCATGGCCATCCGCGCGATCAACTGCGTCGGCGCGAAGCGGGGCAAGATCAAGGAAGTGCTCGTGCTGAACCGCTTCGAATGATGCCGTGCACCCGCGATCACTTTTATTTCCTCTGGATCCAAGGGCAAGATCATGGAATCCTCGCAAACATATTCCGCGTTCAAGGCGAGCCGGATCGCCTTCGTGCTGCTGCTCGCCGGCTCGGTCGCGATCTACACCGAGATCGCGATCAAGCTCGCATTCATCTACCAGCACACCGTGCTGGACGTGGTGCCCTCTGACTTCTGGATCGACCCGGACGACGCGATCTACTGGATCCTCGTCCCGGCCATCGGCATACCGGCCGTCCTCCTTCTATACTTCACTGCCAAGCTGCACTTCAAGTACCGGGTGAAGTCGGCGGGCGTCACCGCGGCCATCACCTTCGTCCCCGCGTCGCTCGCGGTCAACGCGAGCCTCCTCTTTGGCGGGGGTTGGTACGCCGGCACGGTCATGGCGGACGCCGGGCTTGTCATCTTGCTCGCCTCGTTCGTGATGCTCGAGAAGGCGGGCAAGCCGGGGAAGCCGCTGGTTCTGGAGGTAGAGCGGAAGCCCCGCATCCGCAAGTTGCAAGCCGCGGTGCTCGCCCTCGGGTGCGCCTGCATCGTGGTATCCGCCGTGGTACCGGCGATCGTCGGCATCAACGACATCCCGGAGCCGCTCGTCCCCGCGGCGACCTCCTTGCCGAGCGGCGCCCCGAACCACGGGAACACGTTCTACATCATGCCGATCTGGGAGACGACCGTCACCAACTACACCGAGGGAGCGCGACGAGCGGCGTACCTCAAGCAAGCCGTTGGCGGGCCGTCCTACACGGGTAATGGTTACGTCAAGGTCGGGCGATCCTTGAGCTGCTGGTACACGGGCAATCTCAACTCGTCGGATCCGGCCGGGCCTTATGACCCGACGCAAAATCTCAACTATGCACTGGAACTCGCGAATCTCACGAACACGCCGCTCCTGTTCCACATGAACGGTGGGAACTGGGGCACTTCAGGTTCCTCCCACCCGATCATCCAGTCCATGCGCAATAACGTGTCCAATTGCCAGTGGGATCAATACGACTGGTGCCCGCCGGCGGCGAGCATCCACGCGTCACCAAACAACCGCTACTGGAGCTTCTGGCCAGGATCCGAGTGGGAGCAGTTCCGCGAGCGGAACATCAAGCAGGCTTTGCAAGTGATACACGAGTGGTGGCTTGACAACCCCGAGCTGCTCGTTGGCTTCAGCACGGACTCGGAGATCCACTTGAGGAACAGCTTCTTCGAGGACGACCACCCGGGGTACAAGTCCTACTTCGACTACAACGACGGCACGATAGCCCAGTTCCGCTCGTGGGCACAAAACTGGTCGATACAAGCCTTTAACGCGAAGTGCGGCACGAACTTCGCAACCTACAACGATATCGATGCGCCGAGAACCGTTGCCGACGGCGTCGGTGTCAAAGGAAACCCTTGGTGGGAGACCTGGACAGACTTCCGGATCTGGCACGTGGCCGAGGCGGGAAAGCGCCAGTGCATGTGGATCAACGAGAGCGGCTTCCCACGGGAGATGATCTGGCACCACCAGATCTTCTCCAAGCCGGGCGACGAGAAGTCTTGGTACCAGCGCTGCGACCCGCTCCAGACCGCGGTGAACCCGTATTGTAAGGTGGGCGTGACCCGGTACGACTGGATCTCCCCGCGCGACTGGCAATCCCTCGGCCAACTCGCCTTGAACGACGGGTCGGG
>JAFGBX010000107.1 GCA_016932935.1 Promethearchaeota archaeon
CTTGTCGACGAGCGGCGAGGCGACGAACGTGAGGTTGGCGAACGTGCCCGCGACGACAGTGACCGCGAAAATCGCCCCGTCATCGACCAGGCGACCCCGCCGGTTTTCGGCATGGCTGCCGGCCGGGAACTTGTCCAGCAGCGCCAAGTTCGCGGCGAACAACCCCAACAACGCGGCCGCGACGGCGAACCTTGCATCGGCAGTGGTGGCGAGCGACTTGCTCGCGACGTAGAGGCCCAGGCAAGCGAACGCGGCAGGGGTGGACACCAACTCCACGAGGAACCGCCTGCCCCGGAGCGCGTGGCCGGCGACGAGCCCGACGACCATCGCGGCCAGGACGACGGCCAGCCAGGCGACGTCGTCGAACCCGACCTGGTCAACGCCCCCGATGGCCACGAGCACCGCGTCGGTGGCCATCGCACCCGCGGTTACCGCCAGCAGCAGTTGGATTGCCCCGCGGGCCCCGGACGATTTCAACGCCTGCACCACGGTCATGACGTCGCACCTCCAGCCCGCGGCGCCTCCTTCCGCTTGGCACCAGACGTGGCGTACACGAGCAGCGGGATCCCCCATATCCCCGCGACGGCGAGCACGATGCTGGCCGTGACCACCTCGCCCTCTGACGACCGCGATATCAAGGACGACATCTGCGCGACGGTCACGAAGACGACGTCGCCGCCCGCCTCGAGCGTGTTCGCGAACTCTGCCCACATGGCATAGGGCGCGTCCCAGCAGATCAAGTGGTAGCACACGAACACGGGCGAGTGCGGCACCCGCGCCCGCAGCGCCGCGATGTCGTCGTAGAAGCCCTGCAGTTCCCCGCTGTTGTGCGCGGTCCAGCCGTGCATGTAGACGACCGGCACGCCGTTTATTTTCGCGGGCGTCGAGTATCCACCGCCGCCGTAGCCCTCGTAGATGCCGTCGCACTGCGGGGCGACGCCCGGGGCGCCGTTCATCGAGGCGACGATCGTGCCGAAGTTCCCGGTCCACGACCTGACCTCCCGCTGGTCCAGCAGCGCCATGAGCTCCCGCGTCGTGCGCCAGAAGACCTCCGTGTAGGCCGGCGTCATGTACTCGGCCTTCGCGTACCCCTTCCCTCCGACGCCGGTGACGAAGTAATCCTCCATCGACGCGTTGTCGTAGTAGAACCTGGCGATGGCGGGCGCGACCTCGAGCACCGAGGGGGACATCTCCCACGAGCACGGCACCGGGCTCGTCCGGTGGGCCGCCGACTCCCACAGGTTCCACCGCATGAAGTTTGCCACGTACTGCAGGTTGTCGCCGTCCGAGTAGATGCCAGCCACGTACACCTTGTTCTCGAGCGGGATGCTTTCCGCCTCCGCCCTGGCCTTCTGCTGGAACGCGTAGCCGTCGGGCAGCGGCAGGTGCTGCAAGAACGGGGCGTTATTCAGCCAGTCCGAGGGCACCAGGAACTTCCCGTTGGCCGACAACCGCGACACGACCGGGTGCTCGTTCCCGCCGTCGGGGTACATGTACCCGTAGACGATCATGTCCTGCGGCGAGTTCTCGATCACGTGCTCGAAGCACTCGAAGTCCTCGGGCGCGTCGCGCTCGGCCTCGGGCGTGTAGCACACCTGCCATATCGTGAAGATCGCGTTGCCCGCGAGCAGCGACCGGATGGCACCCGCGTGGCCGTAGTCGTACATGCCGAGGGCGCTCTGGTTGCACGACGCGAACCAGTTGTCGAACGCCCACCGGTAGATCTCGCCCTTCGGCGTGGCGCCCGTGAAGCCTCGCGCCGCGTACAGTGCTGTCATGTTCGCCACGACCGGTTCGTCCACGAGCGCCGGCCACGCCAGCGCGGCCGGGGCCAGCGCCGCTGAGACCATGACCGACCGGTTGATCCCGCAGACCGGGGTCGCGACGTTGGCACTCTCGGCCTGGGTGTCGAAGATGACGACGCCGTCGACGATCGCGTCGTAATGCGACAGCAGGGCGGACAAGTTGGCCACGGCGGGGTACGTCGGCGTGTAGTACTCGTCGTCGATGCTGTCCAGCCACCCGGCCCCGTCGTTGTTCCGGATCACGTAGAGGCGGGCGGCGTCGCGGTTCACGATGCCCTCCAGCGAGCTGAGCAGGTAGACCTCGTCGGTCGTGAGTCCCCAGCCCCGCACGTCGACCACGTCGAAGGCGAACGGCGAGCCAGGGGTCGGCCCGCTCGGCTGGATGGACGAGACAACCGCGGATGCGTTACCCGTGGCCGCGCGTTGGGGTGCCCCGCTGGCGATGCAGCAGACGCACGCGAGCAACAACATGAACGCGATCGTCCTTGGTTGTAACTTGGATTGCATGGATCATCGATGCACCGGTATTTTTTGAACCTTCAATCCTTTGTTACTGCCTCGGCTGGCGTTACCACCTTACCAGCGAGGATGGGAATGCGCGTGAAATGGTCGCCGTTGAAGGTCAAGACGAGGGATGCGCCCTCGACAAGTAACGTCGCGGCGATGATCACGTCCGGGAGTTCTATTTTCAACCCGGCACCGATCAAGAACGCGTTCAGCTGCGCCGATTTTTCTGCTACCCGCCCGTCGACCGGCACCCATTCCATTTTCCTCAACAAACGCTTTGCTGCCTTCACGGCCGCCTCCGCGTCCTTGCACATGTTGGATCCAGTAAGGATCTCCATTATTGTAATCGTGCTGAAGAGCAACTCGTGTTTTTTGCCCAGCACCTTGAGTGCCTCGATCGTGGCCGTGTCGTGCCTGTCGATCTTCACGATCACCGACGTGTCGACCACGATCTTCATAGGATTCCCAGCCGGCGGAAGCGCTCCGTTGCATGGTGGCGCAAGTGCTCTTGCACTTTCTCGAAATTGTCCGGCAAGAAGCTCGGGAACTCGTCCCAAGCGGCATCATCCGTTGGCTCCATCACGATCTTTCCATCCTCGACACGGATCCGCATCTCGTCGCCGAGCTTGAGTCCGAGTTGGTTTCGGATTTTCTTCGGGATCGTGACTTGAAAATTGCGCGTCAAGGTCGTTTTCTCCATGGATTATAGATGAGAATCATAGGAGATAAAGATTGCTATGAAATCCATCTTTATTGTTTGGAAAAACCTGAAGAACAAGGGATCTTATCGGAACATTAAAAGCCCTTGAAATTGGAAAGAGATGGGTTATCTCACCGCAAGATGCGCGATCCTTATAGCCTCGGTTGGAGAAGCTTCCCTCTATGCCCCATGCGGTGAAGATCCAGTACTGCGAGACGTGAGGCGGCTCCAAGGAAGTGCGCAAGTTCATAGAGAACGACGTCCCGGGCCTCAAGGCCAAGGCGAGCTTCGAGCTCGTCGCGGTGCACGGCCAGGCGCCGTCGATCGATGTCGACGGCAAGCCCCTGGTCATCGACGTCAAGAACTACAAGAAGCTCAAGAAGGCCGTCGAGGAACGGCTCAAGTAAGCGGGACACGCACCACCTTGGAGAGGGATCGCCCAGTACATCGTTGGACCACGCGGCGGTGATGCCCGGGTAGAAAGGCGGCGCGGCGAGCCAGGCCCGGGCGGAGCGCCGGCAGCGGCCGGTCGCGTGGGCTCATTCCTTCCCTCGACCTGGATACTGCCCGTGCTTGACCGTCGCCGCGACCATCGCACGCACGTTCCCGAGCGTGTTCGTGTCCAGCAGCGCCGTGCACGGCCCCATCGCGAACCCGCCGCCCGCGGCGCCGATGCCGATCAGCCGCGCGACCTCGGCCTCGACCTGGGCGGGAGTCCCGCTCGTTAGCAGCCCGCCGCAGTCGACCGGCCCGGCGAGGAGCAGCCTGTCCCCCCAGCCGCGCTTCACGCGGCCGAGGTCCATGCCAGCGGACGGCTCGATCGTGTGCACGCCGTCGATCCCCGCCTCGACCAGGCCGGGAAAGTACGGTTCCGTGAACCCGTCGCTGTGGAGCAGCAGCTTCGCACCGCCGGCATGGAGCACGTCGGCGATGCGCTTGTACCGCGGCGCGACCAGCTCGCGGTGCATCGCCGGCGATATCGCCGGGCGACCCTTGTAGGCGCTGTCGTCGCCGATCACGGCGACGTCGATCCCGATCTCGACCATCGTCATCGCCTGCGCCACGCGCAGGTCGGTCACCACGTCGAGTATCCGCACGAGGGTCGCCTTGTCCTTCCGCCACAAGCGCGACAGCTGGTCGAGCCCGAGGCTCTCGGCGACCGTCTCGTACAAGGCATGCACCACGGGCAGCGGCAGGAAGCCGCCGTTCGGCCCGCCCGTCGCCGAGCGGTACTCCCGACGCAGCTCGGCCACCTGGCCCGCGCCCAGCCGCCCGACCTTGACCTGGCCGAACCAATCGAGCCAGACGGACGGATCCTTGAGCGCCGGCCCGACGTACCACGTGTGCTGCTTCCCGGACAGCACGGACGTCTCGTGGACGCGGCCGTCGTCGGACACGCGCTGGCCGGGGGCGAGCCTGGGGAGCCTGCCCCGGAAATCCGCGGGATCCGGTGCCGAATCGACCTGGAGCGGGACACCGGCCCACCCGGCGTCGAAGCCGAGGTGCTTGGCCATCGTGAAGTCCTGGCCCGCGAAGAACACGACGTCGCCATCCTCCACCTCGTCCTCGTACCGATTCCGCCAGTTCTCGATGAAAACGGGCATCGCGTTCGTGAAGAAGAGGGGCACCCGGTCCGGCTCCTCGTGGCGGATCGCCGCGAGCACCCGCTCCCTGCAGTTCACCCGATGATCGCCCTCTTGGCCTCCTCGAAGTACCGCAGCAGCGCCGGGTCCGACAGGTACTTGCGTGGGTCGTCGTAGAAGTCGGCCATGTCGTTGCCCCATGCCTTCTCGTACTGGAGGGCCTGTATCATCATGTCGAGCTTGTCGATCTGCCTCACGAGGGCGTGGACGGGATCGCCCCCGGCGGCGTCCCCCGCGGAGGCGAACGCCTCGAGCTCGCGCTGGAGGTTCCCCATCCCGGGCACCGCGCCGAGCAGCCGGCGCGCCGCGTCGACCTCCATCTCGGCCTTCCGGGCGGGGGCCACGCCGTCGGCGGGGGTCACGTCGCCGGTCAGGCCCTCCGTGATGTCGTGCAGCAAGGACACGGCCAGCAGCCGCTCCGCGGGGATCCAGGCCGGCAGAACCCCGGCCTCCTTGAGCAGGAGGGCGAGCAACGCGGTACCGAACGTGTGCGCGCCCACCGACTCGACGCGGCCCGCGGGCAGCCCGCGCTCGAGCCAGCCCTTGCGCGGCAGGTGCTTCACGGCGTGGATCGCTTGTAGTAGCTGGATGTGGTTGGACATGGGAAAGCGGCCACCTCTCGGCGGAATCGTATTAAGTAGGGGCGTCGAGATTAAATCAGTTACCACTACCGGAAGAGATGGACATGCAACTCAACAACGTCGAGATCATCGACACGTACGCCGAGGCGTTCAGCAGCTACGCCTCGCGCGTGCTCATCACCGCGAAGGACGCGTACTGGGCGAGGCAGGCCGCGCTGTCGGCCATCGGCTTTGCAACGAGCACGATCCACTGCCCGTGCGAGGCCGGCATCGACGTGGAAGTCCCGGCGGACAAGACGCCGGACAAGCGGCCCGGCGTCGTCGTCATGTTCTTCGCCCCGAAGGACAAGATGCCCGAGGTCCTGCTGGCCCGGATCGGCCAGTGCATCCTCACGTGCCCCACGACTGCGTGCTTCGACGCGTTCCCGGCGGAGCTGGTCGGTGAAAAGACCGAGGAAGCCCCGGCCGGCAAGAACCTGGCGTTCTTCGGCGACGGCTTCCAGTCCAAGGACGAGCAGACCTACCCCTTCGTCGTGCACAGGATCCCGGTCATGGACGGCGAGTTCGTCGTGCAGTCCGGCTTCAAGTTCAGCAAGGCGATCGCGGGGGGCAACCTGATCCTCCAGGCCAAGACGGTCGACGCTGCCGCCGACGCTGCCAAGGCCGCCGTCGAGGCAGCCAGCGCGGTCGAGCGCGTGATCATGCCGTTCCCCGGCGGGGTCGTCCGCAGCGGCTCCAAGGTCGGGTCCAAGTACAAGGGCATGATCGC